>NZ_LT630003.1:1553409-1864090 GCF_900105615.1 Lacrimispora sphenoides JCM 1415
TGGAGGTTGCTGATATTACCGGAATTATCCTTACAAAACTTGACGGAACCGCAAAAGGAGGCATTGCGGTCGCTATCCAGTCAGAGCTTGGAATTCCTGTAAAATATATTGGGGTAGGAGAGAAACTTGATGACCTGCAGAAATTCAATGCAAAAGAATTTGTAAGCGCATTGTTTCACGTTGAAGAGAAAGAAGAGGCGTAAAGTATGTTGACATTGGAAAAATTTGAAGAAGCATCGGAAGCCGTTAGCAAAGTTATCCTGGAAACAAAGCTGGTATACAGTGAGTATTTCTCCGCTCAGACCGGCAATAAGGTATATTTCAAGCCGGAAAATATGCAGTATACCGGTGCTTATAAGGTGAGAGGGGCTTATTATAAAATCAGCACCCTGTCTGAAGAAGAAAAATCCAAAGGTCTTATTGCTGCCTCTGCAGGTAATCACGCCCAGGGCGTTGCCTATGCGGCGAAACTGGCCGGCATTCCTGCAACCATCGTTATGCCCACCACGGCACCTCTGATGAAAGTAAACCGTACCAAGGGCTATGGAGCGGAGGTCATTTTAGAAGGCGACGTTTTTGATGAGGCTTGCAATTATGCCTACAAGCTTTCAGAAGAACGGGGGCTTACCTTTATTCATGCTTTTGACGACCTGGATGTAGCAGCCGGGCAGGGAACCATTGCCATGGAGATCATCAAGGAACTTCCTACGGTTGATTATATCCTGGTTCCCATCGGAGGAGGCGGTCTTTGCGCAGGAGTTTCTACTCTGGCCAAGATGTTAAATCCCAAGATCAAGATCATCGGCGTGGAACCGGCAGGTGCCAACTGTATGCAGGAATCCTTACGACAGGGGAAGGTGGTTTCCCTTCCAGGTGTCAATACAATTGCTGACGGAACTGCTGTAAAATGCCCGGGAGAAAAACTATTCCCTTACATCGAGGAAAACGTGGATGAAGTCATCACCATAGAGGATTCTGAACTGATCGTGTCATTCCTTGACATGGTTGAAAACCATAAGATGATCGTGGAGAACTCAGGGCTTCTGACTGTTGCGGCATTAAAGCACATGAACGTGGACAATAAAAAAATTGTTTCTATCTTAAGCGGAGGAAACATGGATGTGATCACTATGGCTTCCATTGTTCAGCTTGGCCTGATGCAGAGAGACCGTATCTTTACGGTGTCTGTTCTGCTTCCGGATAAACCAGGAGAGCTTGCAAAGATATCTGCACTTCTAGCAAAAGAACAGGGAAATGTCATCCGTCTGGATCACAACCAGTTTATCAGCATTAACCGGAATGCAGCAGTGGAACTTCGCATAACCATGGAAGCATTTGGAACGGAACATAAGAATACCATTATGGCAGCACTTACAGCCCAGGGTTACCGGCCTAAGCTGGTTAAATCAAAAGGGACTTATGCGGATTAAGATTCCATATTTTCGGTAAATGATTTTTTCCATTGCCTAATTTACAAAATAAGAACGATATGCAAATAAAAGCACGGGATTTTTCCGTGCTTTTATTAAATTAACATATTACCATAAATTGGAAAACTATATTGATAGTTGGCAGGACGTGTGATATTCTACTCGTAAAGAATGATTTTAATAGCGAAGGGAGAATTTTAATTGGATATCTTTAACGTGGATAAATTACCTGAACAGTTTATTTGGGATGACGAGATAGGTTTGGTAACAAAGCTGTTGGGGGAGGCAGCCGGAAGTCAGAAGATTTATGTGAATATTGATTATGTCCCACCTAAAGCATACAGTACGAGATATCACAGTCATTCACAGCAGGAAGAGTTTTTCATGATCCTTTCCGGAACGGGAACTTTACGCTTAAACGAAGAGGAGAAAACCGTAAAACAGGGGGATTTTATAGCTAAACCGGCAGGGAAAAATATCTCCCACACATTCTATAATTCCAGTGACGAGGTTTTGGCAATTTTAGACATTGGAACGAATCAAAGTGAAGATACTTGTTATTATCCTGATGATGATATGTATATGCAAAAATCTTATGAATTGAGGCGAGTTTTTAAAGGAGCTGATTTAAATACTTCATGGCTTCCAGAGCCGAATCCAAAAGAGTAAGATTTTTAAATTTAATTGTTCATATTAAAACTATCAATATTAAGTTGGTAGTTTTTTTATTGCCAGAATTAGAATCACTTCATATTGATAGTTGGCAAATGTCATGGCAGAAGAAAGTATTATTATTAGCGATGGTGGATCAAACGAATTGTATGGAGCTAAAAGGGCGAGTATGAAAACAATTTTGACCCAAAAGCAGTACCGGAAAACCACTTTCCGGTACTGCTGAATTTCTTATATTATAAAAGTTTTAAATATCATGTGCATAGTTCTTGACCCCGTCGCTCAGCCGGAGGTGATTGGCCTGTAATTTACAGGCTCTTCTATTACGTGATCATAACGGTATGCTGAAAAAACAAGCCCAAGAAGTAACATATTGAGGAGTATGCTTAATCGCCCTTCTGAAATCAGGGGTAGATTGGGAAAAATCGCATATTACCCCATAATGGCGTCTTTGACATTAATATGTTTTTCATGAATGATTAAATTTTCCTGCTGTCTGCATAAGCCTTGGAAGACAATAGTCAAAAAACATCTGATAGGATTTGCAGAAGTAATTGCGGCAGGTTTCTTCCATGGACATGATACGGTGCCGGTAGCAGCCTCCCCTGCACAGAGAAAAGTAAGAACAGGCCTGGCACTGGCTGTCAGGCGCTTTCTGGGAAGAGAGAAAACCGATTTCCATTCTTTTTTTGTGTATTTCATTAAAATCGGTATTGTTTAAATTCCCTAACTTAAATTCATCCAGAACAAAGAAGTCACAGGGATATACTTCGCCGTCGGCTTCGATGACGTTTTGGATGCTGCAAAAACCGTTCATATCACAAGATTCTGCATTTCCGGTCAATAGAAGAGAGAGGTAATTATAAAACTGGCGGATGTAGATTTCCTTTCCGGCGTTTAAATCCTCATACCATAAGTCAAACAGGTCACAAAGGAATTGTCCGTATAATTCCGGTGTAAGAGAATATTCCATGGTACCAGGGGCAGCTTCCAGAGGATCCAGACAGGGAATGAATTGGAGATAAGAAAAGCCCATTTTCTTATAGTATTGATATATTTTTCTGATAGAGGACGCAGTCCTTTTGTTCACCACTGTGAGGATATTATATTCCACTCCATACCTGTTGAAGCTATCCACTGTTTTCATGATGTTTAGAAATGTGGCACTGCCGTTTCCGCTTTTCCGGTAAGCATCATGGGTATGTATGGTTCCGTCTACGGAGATTCCCACCAGAAAGTGTTCTCTGGCGAAAAATTCCGCCCATTCCGGACCCAGGTCATAGCCATTGGTCTGAAGGGCAAAATGTATTTCTAAATTTTTCTTATTATATTCCTTTGAAAGCCTTACGGCCTTTTCGAAAAATGGAAGGCCGGCCAAAGTGGGTTCTCCTCCCTGAAAAGCAATGGTGCAGGCAGTGTCTGCGTAGTCCAGAGCTTTTTTTAAGACATTCTTTAAAGTATCCTCCGACATGAAGCCATAAGAACCTTGTGTTCGCTTTTCTATAATATCATGATAAAAGCAATACTGACATTGCATGTTGCACATACCTGAGGCCGGTTTGATCAAAAGATTAACTGGGGGCATGGATTTAACTCCCTTCGTCTGTAAATGGATAGGTGACCCGGTTTTCGTGTTCTCTAGGCGATATACCCGTAACCTTTTTAAATACCTTACTGAAATAATAGGGATTATCAAAGCCCAATTTATCTGAGATTTCATACATCAGGTACTGGTGGGTATCTATAAGCTCCATGGCATGCTGAATCTTAACCTGGGCAATATAATCTGACAGGGTAGTTCCTGTAAGTTTTTTAAAAGTATTGCTTAAATGTCCGGAACTAATGTTTAAAGCTTCGGCAACATCGGCCAGGGTCAGTTTTTCCATGTAGTGCTCCTTGATGTAGCTTCTGGCCAGATCCACCAGCTTGTCGGAACGAGTGGATTTCCGATCCTCCAAAAGGCGGCATAGCTTCAGACAGAAACTTCTCAACCATTCCAGGATGTCCTCCAGGCTGTTAAAATGATTCAGCTGCTCGGCAATGTTAATGGTATAAGGAAAGATCTCCTGATAGCTGTCATCTCCTGTGTCGAAAAATGAATAGAGATAGGTATAGATATTGATGCAGGCACTGGTGGCCTGTTCCTTACGGGGCCTGTTCTCCCGGAACAAGGTAATGATTTCTTCAAAAATGGAAGCCAGCTTTTCACTGTCGTTCTGGCTTATATATGCGGCCAGATCTTTTTTAAATACATTGATATTAAATTTTTTTGCCTGGCTGAAATGGGAGTTCTGTCCATCATAAAAAACCACTTGGGATGAAGAGTCAAAGTAGTAATACTCCAGTGCTGTCGAGGCTTCTGAGAATGCCTGGGGAAGCTCGGAGATCTTTTCTTTTGTCCTGCTGACGCCGTAAACGGCAGAAAGCTCAAAGTAAGTCTTTAAAGCAACGCTGAACTTCTGGCAGAATTCCCTAATAACGTTTTGGGAAAAGGCTTCTTCTTTGAAGGAGGCTGCAAGGAGAAAAGTATCCTGCCGGTATTCCAGAATTGTGTAATGAAAGAAAAACCTTGCTGCGATTCCGCCCAGTATATCCATAAGCTGCCTGCTGACGGAATGCAGATCATAGCTTCCTCCGCCCGCTTCAAAGTCTATGTGGATAGGACTTAAGGAAAACAGGATGACAAAAGGAGCCGGATAATGCTCCTCCAGTTCTTCAGGAATATCAGATACTGCCTCCTGGGAAAGAAAAAGGCGGCGGAACTCTGTCTTTGCCAGATCCTCCTGGTTATTCTTAAGCTGGCTGTCAAGGAGGCGGTTCTGCTTATTGACCAGCAGGTCACAGGCCTCCTTGGCCCGTTCCAAAGCGCTCACAAGAGCTTCTTCATTCAGATCGATTTTTACCAGATAATCGGAGGCACCCAGGGAAAGGGCCTTTTTCACCAGATGGAATTCCTCTAAGTTTGTTAATACAATAAAAGCAAAGTCACAGCCGTTTTCTTTACATTTTTCCACCAGATCAAGCCCGCTTAACACGGGCATCCGGATATCTGTTATAACAATATCCGGATGAAGATCCATGATCATCTCATAGGCGGAAGGGCCGTTGGTTGCCTTTCCTATAATCGTACACTCATAGTTTTCCCATATGATCAGGGAAGCGATGCCAGCCAGGATGAGTGGCTCATCGTCTATAATAATAATTCGATACATGCTGTCTTTATACCCCTTTGTCAGCCCTTCTTAAAATTCCAAAGGAAGGGCAATGGTAATTAATGTGTATTGGTCTAATTCGCTTTCCAGCTTTATTCCGTATTCTTCTCCGTAAACCAGCTTTAATCTCCGGTCTACGTTTGGAAGCCCGATTCCGCTCATATTGCTTCTCGTGATGCGGGAAGTATCTGTTAACAGCGTTTCAATGCCTTCCGGAGAAATGCCGATGCCGTTGTCTCTTATCGTAATATAAAGAACACTGTTTTCAGCAAAAACGTGTATCTGTATCAGCCCGTTTCTTCCGCTTGGCTCGATTCCGTTAAAGATGGCGTTCTCCACAATGGGCTGAAGGGTCAGCTTCACGATTTTGGCATCGTATAAAACTTCCTGATCTACCTCTGTGGTTACATCAAAAAGTTCAATATATCGGATTTTCTCTATAATAACATAATTCTGCAAAAAATCCAATTCCTGACGAAGGGTTACCTTTTCGTTGAATCCCTTTGCCATGTTCTTTAGCAGGGAGGACAGGGCAGTGACCACCTGAACGATCCCGCTGTTTTTCTGCATGGTTGCGATCCATTTGATAGAATCCAGTGTATTGTAGAGGAAATGAGGATTGATCTGGGCCTGAAGCATTTTAATTTCCAAATCCTTTTTTTCTTTTTCGCTTTGAACTCTGGTTTCCAAAAGATCGGAGATCCGGTCAGACATTTGGTTGATTTGCTTTCCTATGCTTCCGATTTCATCATCTGTTTCAATGGAGCGGTCCGGTTCGAAATTTCCCATGGAGATGAATTCCAGACGTTTTTTCAAACGGCTGATGGGAGCGCTTAGCTGGCGGGATATAAACCAGGACAAGGTCAAGCCGATGGCACAGCAGAAAAAGAATATGAGAGCAATGGTACCCCCAATCATGCCATGGTCAAGGTTAAGGTCTGAAATTGGCAGGATCTGAAAGAAGATCAGACCGCTGATTAATTGCCTCTGATAGGAGATGATACAATCCTTTCCATTCAGCATAGTGCGGAAATTGCCCTGGGGGTCTTTTAAATTTCTAAGAGTGACCAGTAGATCAGAGACATCATAATCCTTTCCATTCACAGAAGAAATGATACTTCCATCTAAAGTGGATGCAAAGATGATCTGTCCATCTCCCATGCTTTCCAGGGTATCGGAAAACAGGCGGGGAGAAATAGCCAGAAATATCCAGGCATCCTCCGGATTGCTGCTTGAGGAATATTTTAATGGTCTAAGAAGAGGGAGCAGCTTAGGGGTGTAATTCATTGGAGAAAAAGGGTTGTCCTCCAGGGAGAGAAGATACTGGGTATTCTCTCTGGAAAGCATATCGTGGAACCAGGGCGCATTTTGGATGTCTCTAAAATCGAAAGAAGAGCCATAGGCGCTCCCTGCTTGCAGGATTTCTCCGTTGCTATAAAGAGTGATCTTATAGATATATTTGCTGTAACCTGAAATTGCGCAGAAGTCCCTCAGTACATTGGAAGCGTACAGCTTTATATAAGCAGCATCTCCGTATTCCGACTGTTTTAGGGAAGGTGTGTAAAATAAAGACTTTCTTTCTGAGCAGGTCACAATGATGTTGACCATTTCCTCATAAGCAACTTCCATCCGGTCGGACAGAATCTGTATTCGGTTAACAGAATTTTCCGTTTCATTTTGAATGGCATCCTTATAATAGGAATGATAGTTATAAAAACTTACGGCACAGGCGATACTTATAACTACCAGAAGATTATATAGAAGAAGCTTATACTGGAATGTGCGAGGCATGACAGAGATCCTTTCTAAACCCCGTGAGCAGTCGTCAAAGTTTAACAAACTTGACCTTGACTCGTTGCTTTCACGAGAATAAATTTAATAATATCATATCCTTTATTACGCAGAAATTCAACGAATATAAAAATTAATCTTAAAAAAGTATAAGAATCTAAATAAAATATATGTTTGGGATCATGAAAAACGGTTATGAGTAAAAAAAATAATAGAATTATGCAAATCGTTTATTTCGATATTGCCTTAAATCTGTTATTCTTATACCACAAAGAACACATACGCGCGTAGTTCTAAAAAAAGGGAGGTTTCAATCTGATGAAATTAAAACGAGTTTTAGCTATGATGTTAGCAGCCGGAATGGTATGCACATCTTTAACTGCTTGTGGTGGCAGCAAAACATCCGAGAGCAGTGCTGCAGGTTCAACTGAAAAGACAGAAACAACAAAATCAGATGAAAAAGCAAGCACAGGAGAAAAGAAAGTACTTTCCGTTACAACATGGGACTATGATACATCACCGACATTTCAGACGGTAGTCGATGCCTACATGGCAAAACATCCAGATGTTGAAATTAAAGTTATTGATACATCAGCCGATGAATACAACAATTCCCTGGGAATCAGTTTATCTGCAGCTCAGCCGGATCCAGATGTAATCTGGGTAAAGGACATGGGTTCCATGCTCCAGATGGCTGATAAAAAACAGCTTCTTCCTTTGGATGATTTCATGAAGAAAGATAATTTTGATTTATCCATTTACAATGGTGCAGCAGAGCAGCTTCAGTATAACGATGCTACCTACGGACTTCCATACCGTTCCGATTGGTATATCTTATACTACAACAAGGACCTTTTTGATGCGGCAGGCGTTCCTTATCCATCTAATGATATGACCTGGGATGAGTATTACGATCTTGCAGCAAAGCTGACTTCTGGTGAAGGAAGTTCAAAGGTTTATGGCGGACATAACCACACCTGGCAGGCACTTGTATCAAACTGGGCTGTTCAGGATGGCAAACATACAGTTGTTGAAAAGGATTATTCCTTCTTAAAGCCATGGTATGAGCAAGCTGTTGCTTTACAGGATAATGGTTATATTCAGGATTTCTCTACTTTAAAGACAGCAAATATCCATTATTCATCTGTATTCAAAAATCAGCAGTGTGCTATGATGCCTATGGGTTCCTGGTTTATTGCAACTATGATCCAGTCTCAGGCATCAGATGAAACTTCCTTTAATTGGGGCATTGCAAGGATTCCTCATCCTGCTGATACAGAAGCCGGTTACACAGTAGGAGCTCTTACTCCTGTCGGAATCAGTGCTTATACCGATGAACCTGACTTATCCTGGGATTTTGTGAAATTTGCAACCAGCGAAGAAGCAGCTAATATTTTAGCTGAACAGGGCGTATTTACCGGTATCCAAACAGAGCAGTCATTAAAGACCATCGCTTCTGCACAGTTCTTCCCAGAGGGAGAGTCAAATGTTGAAGCACTGACTTATACTCACTATATATTTGACCGTCCTTTAGATCCTAAGATTACTGAAATCAAAACAGTGCTCGAAGAAGTTCATGAAATGATCATGATTAAGCAATATACCGTTGATCAGGGAATCGAAGAGCTGAACAAGCGTGTTGCGGAGATCAAGGGCTGGTAAAAATTAATTGCCCGGAGAGCGCCTTTTCTAAACATTATGGCAAGGCGCTCTTTTTGTGGCAAAAAGCAGGTGAAAAGGAGGTTAACCCTGTATGAAAGAAGTAAAAAAGACAATGAAGTCTCATCAAATGAAGGCAATCCGAAGTAACCTGATTGGTTATTCCTTTATTCTACCCAATTTAATCGGATATGCAATTTTCGTATTCATTCCCGTTATCTTTTCTTTTGTTTTAAGTGTTATGAAATGGGATGGGTCCCGGACCCCCATGGAATTTGTAGGATTAAGTAATTTTGTTCAGATTTTTAATGATAGGATTTTTGTTCAATCCTTTATTCACACGATTCAATACGCACTGCTTACTGTATTACCAACCTTAGTGCTGTCACTTTTACTGGCAGTTCTGTTGAACCATAAGTTAAAGGGAATCGCAGTTTTCCGTACAGCATTATATTTCCCTTATATTGCTTCCATCGTAGCAGTCGGTGCGGTGTGGAATATGTTGTTCCAGCCGGATTTTGGACCAATCAATGAATTTTTAAGATTCATCGGTATTTCCAAGCCCCCCAGATGGGTTGTGGATGTGAAATGGGCCATGGTGGCTATTTCTATCGTAAGCGTATGGAAATACATGGGATACTATATGATCGTATATCTGGCAGCTCTTCAGGGAATCTCAGGTTCTCTTTATGAAGCGGCAGGAATTGACGGAGCCAACGGCTTCCAGAAGCTTCGTTATATTACCATTCCCATGCTGACTCCAACCACATTCTTCGTGCTGATCATGCTGACGATCCAATGCTTTAAGGTATTTGACCTCGTATATGTAATGACAGGAGGAGGTCCTGGTAATGCCACTAAGACTCTGGTCAATTATATATATGAAAAGGCGTTTACCAGCTGGGAGTTTGGACCGGCAAGCGCTGGCGCACTTGTTCTGTTTTCAGTAGTCCTTGTTGTCACCTTGATTCAGTTTGCTGGTGAAAAGAAGTGGTCTAAAGATATGATGTAAGGAGGGAAAGCGATGAGAACAAAATCAAAGTATTTGAACATATTTCTGTATCTGGGATTGATTGCTTTATCCCTTTTTATGCTGGTGCCCTTTTATTGGATGGTGATATCTTCTTTAAAGCTTAATAAAGACGTATTTTCCATACCTATGACGTGGTGGCCGGAATCGATGCATTGGGAGAACTACAAAATCATCTGGAAGAAGCTGCCACTTGTGACCTTCTTTTTCAATACCGCCAAGCTGACGGTCATTACGACCGTGATCCAGCTGTTCACCAGCTGCTTTGCTGCTTACGGTTTTACGAAGACACGTTTTAAAGGCAGAGATTTAATATTCCTTATGTATGTTACGACCATAGCCGTTCCATGGCAGGTTTACATGGTTCCCCAGTTTATTCTGGTTTCCAAGCTTGGACTTAACAATACTCACTTAGGATTAATCCTGATGCAGGCCTTTTCCGCATTCGGCGTATTTTTAATCCGACAGTTTTATATCAGCATTCCTGACGAATTGTGTGAGGCAGCCAGGATTGATGGATTAAACGAGTACGGTATATTTGCAAAAATCGTATTCCCACTTGGCAAGCCGGCAATGGCAACCCTGACGATCTTTACCTTTACGAATGTATGGAATGATTTCATGGGACCATTGATCTATTTAAAGACAAAAGAATTAAAGACCATTCAGCTTGGTATCCGGATGTTTATATCCCAGTTCGGAGCAGATTATGCATGGATCATGGCAGCCTCTGTATGCTCTTTGATCCCGGTCATCATTGTATTCTTAAGCTGCCAGAAGTTCTTTGTTGAGGGCGTTGCAGCCAGCGGAATCAAGGGCTAAGCGAAAGCGCCCTGCGGGTATACCTTTATGTCCATATAGATGGACAATAGGAGGAAACACCCTACGGGTATACCTTTATGTCCAAATAGATGGACAATAGGAGGAAACACCCTGCGGGTATACCTTTATGTCCAAATAGATGGACGATAGGAGGAAAGGAGAATCAAATGGCACAGACATTGGAACAAATAAAAACCTATCCTGGAATGGAAGAGGGTATGGTTCAAAAAGCTCTTGATGATGCTGTAAAGATCGTCAAAGAAAATCTATCGGTATTTACGGATAAATTCCAATCTTCCAACAGCTTTGACGGATTTTATGAAGCAACAGAAAATGTAGAATGGACAACAGGATTCTGGACAGGAGTGATCTGGTTAGCTTATGAGCATACCGGCGATGAAGCGTTCCGGAAAGCGGCAGAAGTGCAGGTGGAAAGCTTTCTTGACAGAATTGAAAATAAAATTGATGTAAACCATCATGATATGGGATTTTTATTCAGCTTATCCTGTGTGGCAGCCTATAAACTGACCGGCAATGAACACGCAAAAAAGGCTGCTTTATTGGCAGCGGACCATCTGGCGGAACGTTACCGGGATAAAGGAAGGTTTCTTCAGGCCTGGGGTAATCCAGGAGAACCGAAGGAATACAGGCTGATCATTGACTGTCTGTTAAACCTTCCCCTGCTTTACTGGGCAACAGAAGTAACGGGAGATCCTTCTTATGAAGAAAAAGCGGAAAATCATATAAGAACTGCAATGAAATGCATTCTTCGTCCGGATCATTCCACTTACCACACTCATTTCTTTGATGTGGAGACCGGGGAGCCGACCTATGGCGTGACCCATCAGGGAAACCGCAATGGTTCCGCATGGGCCAGAGGCCAGGCTTGGGGCATATACGGAATCGCCTTAAGCTACCGGTATTTAAAAAATACAGAATACATGGATCTGTTCTGTAGCGTAACGGATTATTTTATCGAACACCTGCCGGATGATCTTGTTCCTTACTGGGATTTTGACTTTGACACAGGAAGCACGGAGCCGAGAGATTCCTCCGCTTCTGCCATTGCTGTCTGCGGAATCCTGGAAATGGCAAAATATTTGGATAAAGATAAAGCGATGGTATATTTAGATGCGGCTGACCGTATGCTTAGGGCGTTGGCAGATCATTGCGCCAATAAGGATTACAAAAAGTCCAACGGACTGCTGCTACATGGCACCTACGCCAGGGATTCTAAGGAGAATACCTGTACGAACCGGGGCGTGGATGAGTGCAATACCTGGGGTGACTATTTTTACATGGAGGCTCTTACCAGGCTTTCAAAGAACTGGGAGCTGTACTGGTAAGAACTGTGGAAGAATAAGGAGATAAAAATGAAAACAAATCTGCTGTATGTTTTTGCCGACCAGTGGCGGGCTCACGCCATGGGATTTATGAACATGGACCAGGTGGTGACTCCTAATATTGACTCCTTTGCACAGGAGAGCATGAGGTTTACCAATGCTTACAGTACGTACCCCTTATGTTCTCCTCACAGAGCTTCCCTGATGACAGGGAAATACCCATTCCGTGTGGGGATGTGGACCAATTGCAAGATAGGACTGGAAGAAAAGGTCATGCTACGGCCTCAGGAGCTCTGCATCGGAGATGTACTGAAAACCGAAGATTATCACACAGGATATATCGGTAAATGGCATCTGGATGCTTCAGAACTTAACTTTTCCTTAAGTCCTAAATCGGGCGCAAAAGACTGGGATGCCTATACGCCGCCAGGGGAGAGAAGACATGGATTTGACTACTGGCTGTCTTATGGAGCCTGGGATGACCATTTGGATCCTCATTACTGGCAGGATGATGAAAAGCAAATAAAACCCGGAAAGTGGTCTGCGGAATTTGAAACAGATAAGGCCATCGAGTATATGGAAGCCAGGAAAGAAGAGGAGCAGCCTTTTGCGCTGTACTTATCCTATAATCCACCTCATCTTCCCTATGAACTGGTACCGGACCGGTATTATGAGAAATTTAAGGATTTAGAAGTTCACTACAGGGAAAACGTACCGGAAGAGATGCGGGAAAAAGGCGGACTTCTGGAAACCCAGACAAGGCAATATTATGCTGCAATCCATGGGATCGATGAACAGTTTGGTAGAATCCTTCAATATTTAAAGGATCATAATATGGAGGAAAATACCATGGTCATCTTATCTGCTGACCATGGGGAAATGCTTGGTTCCCACGGACTGATGAGTAAAAATGTCTGGTATGAGGAGTCCATCCATATTCCTCTTATGATCCGTCAGAAGGGAAGAATTAAGGCTGCAGACAATGACGGAATCTTTGCAAGTCCGGACCATATGCCGACCATTTTGGAACTTTTGGAGCTTTCCATACCTGAAACGTGCGAGGGTTACAGTCATGTAAAAGGTATGTTCGGAGAAGATGAAAACGAACCGCAGGATATGTTGATCTGTTCCTATCCGGGCGGTGCGGATGCGGTAAAGGCGTTTTCCGACAAGGGGCTTACCCATAAGGCTTATGGCTGGAGAGGCATCAAGGACAAACGATATACCTATGTCATTTTTAACGGCTATGCTCCTGGAGAGGAACAAAAGGAATACCTTTATGATAATATAGAAGATCCTTACCAGAAAAATCCGGAACTGTTGGAGCCGGAGTGCCAGAGAGCAGAAATTCTGGCATACCGGGAAAAACTTAAAAATTACCTGTGTAAGACAGAAGATCCGTTTTTGTGGGACAGGTATTAGGCACATATTATTAGCGTCGGACTTCTTCCGGCGCTTTTTATGTGCCTTGATCCAATAGAGCATGCAAAGTTCAGATATCTAAGCAACCCGCTAAGCGGCATAGCCGATGGTCTTTGCTATGGTCAGGAGATGCTTTTGTATAAAATGCGACATAAAATGCGTCTTTACAATTGATTCTATATCATATATACTAAAGATAAATGTTCGACTTGCCGCAGCTATTATAACCTAATAGTAAGGAGAACAAAAATGAGTAAAAATAAACCTAATATCATTTTTATATTATCGGATGATCAGGGTGCCTGGGCTATGGGCTGTGCCGGGAATCAAGAGATACTTACGCCCAACCTGGACAGGCTGGCAGCAGAGGGGATCCGCTTTGACAACTTTTTCTGTGCTTCCCCTGTTTGTTCCCCAGCCAGGGCTTCTCTTTTAACCGGAAGAATTCCGTCACAGCATGGGGTGCATGACTGGCTTCGCGATGATAATAAAGAACAGGAGGATATCGAATATCTGGCGGGTCAGACTGCTTATACCGATGTGTTGGCTCGGGAAGGTTATGTATGTGGCCTGTCCGGTAAATGGCACGTTGGCAGGAGTTCTGTTTCTCAAAAGAGTTTTACACACTGGTTTGCGCACAAATCTGGCGGAGGCCCTTATTATAATGCTCCTTTTTATAAAGAAGGACAACTAATCTATGAATCCGGTTATGTCACTGATGTGATAACCGATGATGCCATATCTTTTATCAAAGAATATGCAGGCAAGCAATCTTTTTATCTTCATGTGGGCTATACGGCACCTCATTCCCCATGGGTTAACAACCATCCAAAAGAATACACAAAAATTTACGAGGACTGTTCCTTCTTGTCATGCCCTATGGAGGAAGAGCATCCGGATCATATTTATTTAACAGAAGAGGTTTTGAAGGATTTAAAGGCTAATCAGATAGGATATTATGCAGCAGTCACTGCAATGGATCAGAATATCGGCCGTATTCTTGATGAGCTTGATCGTCTGGGTATCAGGGAAGAGACGCTGATACTGTTTTCCAGTGATAATGGATTCAGCTGCGGACATCATGGTTTCTGGGGAAAGGGCAATGGTACCTTTCCGATCAATATGTATGAATCCTCAGTTAAGGTTCCTTTTATTGCCAGCAAGCCGGGCAGCATTCCGCAGGGAAAGGTAAACACTTCTCTTGTTTCTGCTTATGATTTAATGCCTACTCTGCTGGAATATGTCGGAGCAGAGGACAGCTTCACAGATCATCTTCCAGGCAGAAGCTTTCTTCCGGCTATGATGGGACAGCCGTTTGTTCAGTCAGAATCCATTGTTGTATTGGATGAATACGGGCCGAACCGAATGATACGGGGAACCAGATATAAGTTTATCAAACGTTACCCTTACGGACCCAATGAACTTTATGATTTAGAGAAAGATCCGGGAGAGAAGAACAATCTTCTTATATCTGAATACGGGGAAGCGGCAAAAATAAAAAATGAACTGAATTATGAACTAGAGCAGTGGTTTTTAAAATATGTAAATCCGGAGATTGATGGTGCAAAAGAAGCTGTATACGGTTCAGGACAGATCAATCTGGCAGGAGTCTGGAGTGAGGGGAAAGAGTCTCATAGCTGTGATGAATATATTAAAGAAAAACTGCAGAAAACCCATTGTAAAGACGAAAAAGGAATGGAATAAAATGAAAAAGGGATTTAGAACCCTTAAGGCGCAGTTGCGCCTGGGATATGGGCTAACGTTTGCCTTGATCTCCCTTCTTTTTGTTATGTTTTTATTCTTAGGGATCAAAAGCCTTATGTTGGATCAGATCGGACAGAGCAGACTGGATGTATTAAAACAGATCTCAGAACGATCCAATACCATAAAAAGCAATACGATTACCATATCCAATCTTTACCGTTATGATGAGCATATGAGAAGCTATCTGTCTGAAGAAGAGGATCAGTTCGGGGAAAGCAGGCAGAAGGCCATCAATTATCTTGATGAGTTAAAGGAGACCTATGACCAGGTTTTTCATGATATAGGTCTGAATTATGATGTGGTTATTCTGGGCAATAATGGTTTTCAGTACTCTTCAAGGGGAAAAGGGAATTATGATTTTCAGGGATTGGAAAGCCAGCTATGGTACAGGCAAAGCTATGATTCTGAGGATGATATGGTGTTTATCAGCAGTTTTCAGGAGAAGTTTGACAGCACAGGCATAGAAAATCCTTATGTATTCGGTGCATTTCGTCAGGTTATGGATCAGGAGGGCAATATTCTTGGTACCATTCTTGTTAATATCGATGAAAAGTATCTGGAGGGTTTATATAGTTCTGTAGAGGAAAACAGCAATTTTTATATTTTTGATAAAAAAGGAAATATTGTATCCAGCAGAGATAAGGATTTGCTTGGTAAAAACTTCATTGGGGTTAAAAACTTCAGACAGTTTTATGGGGTAAATCAGTACAATATGATCAGGAAACTGGGGCAGGATTATCTGTTGTCCAATTACTATGATCCTGAGACAGGTTGGACAATTGTAGAAGAGATGCCTTGTTCTGTGATTTTCAAGCCTCTCCATCAGGCCATTGCCATTCTGCTCCTGCTTTTAAGCTTCTGTATTTTTGCAGGAGCCGGAGCTGCTTATTACTTATCCGGCAGAATATCAAAGCCGATCCAGAAGCTGTGCAGTCTGATGGATCAGGTACGGCAGGGTGATTTTGATGTGATCAGTGACATTAAAGGCTATGAAGAAGTCAATCAATTGAAAGACAGCTTTAATGAGATGGCTAAAGAGATTAAAAAACTGATGGAAAGTGTAAAGCAAAAAGAAATAAAAAAGCGGAAATCAGAGCTGGATTTTCTCAGGGCCCAGATCAATCCCCATTTTCTTTACAATACCCTGTTTTCTATTCAGTGCATGATTGAACTGGGGAATAACAAGCAGGCGGTTTTAATGATGTCAGCTTTTATAGACCTGCTAAAGAGGACCTTGTCAGTAGATACGGATTTCATTTTGTTGGAAGAAGAGTTTGAGAATACGAAAAAATACCTGATACTTCAGCAGATCCGCTATGGCGATAAAGTACATTTTGAATGTGAAATAGAAGAAAAGACAAAGGGGTGCCTTGTACCTTCTCTTATTATTCAGCCAATCGTGGAAAATGCTATATTTCATGGACTTAATGCAAAGGAGGAGCCGGGGCTGATTGTAGTCGAATCTGCTATATGCAGTGACTGCCTTCTGATTACTATTTCCGACGATGGAGTCGGTCAGAGTGAAGAGGAACTTATGCAGCTGAGAAATCAGCTGGAGGACAGAGAGTACCATACCGGAGGCTCCATTGGCATCTTAAATGTGTTAAATCGAATCAGAATCAATTTTGGAGATTCTTATGGGCTTCTTATAGAAAGCGAATCAGGAATCGGGACAACGGTCACTTTAAAGCTTCCGGTTATAAGGAAAGAGCATTTCAATGAAGAGGATTTAGTATGAAAATACTGATTGTTGATGATGAAAGAATGATTTGTGAATGGCTGCAGTTTTGCATTCAGAGCTATCCGGGCTGTGAGCTGGCAGGCTGTGCGCATAACGGAGAGCAGGCTCTGTCAATTTTTAAAGAGAATGAGGCTGATATCGTATTTACGGATATAAAAATGCCTCTCATGGGAGGTTTAGAGCTTTTAAAGGAGATTAAAAAGCTGAATTCCAGAACGATCGTTATATTGCTGACTGCTTTTGCAGATTTTGATTTGGTTCGGGAAGCCATTCGCCAGGGTGGTGACGATTATCTGCTGAAAACAGAGATGAATCAACAGTCCTTTCAGGAGATGCTTTCTAAGCTGGAACTGCAAATCAAAAGAGCGGGTACGAAAGAAGTTCGCGGAGAAACGGAGAGTACAGGACAGCAGCACTCCATAATCAGTGATATTTTAAGAAAATACGGCCCATTGGAAGAGGATGATATCAGGCAGCTGAGAGAGTGTAATATCAGATGGAGGGATGGAGGACTGTTTTCCATAGCTGTCTGGAAACAGGATTTAATGAAAGATTTTGTCCTGCCTCAGAACGCCTGTGTCCGTCATGTGGCCAGCTTTGAGTATGACAGATATACCTATGTGCTTATTGGTAATCTGGCAAGGGATTTAACAGAACTTAAGAAGAATCAGATTTTGTATGAGTATGCATCTGCAATTGTATTAAATAACGGCTGCATGGCAGGAGTCAGTACCATAACGGAACGTTTAAGCAGTGTGCCCGATGCCATTGTTCAGGCGGTTTATGGTCTTGGACTGGGATATTATGAAGGAAAAATAAAGGTTTGGCAGGCTAAGAACAATGGAAGTGAAATCAGGAAAAAGGAATTAAAGTGGGAGTCTGTTTTCCGGAAGAAAAGACGGGAATTATATGATGTGCAAAGTGACAAATTTTATGGAAGAACGGAAGAAACCATGGAAGAAGCCAGGAAAGATACAGGGGTTCCTATCAGTGGTTTTACTGCCTTTTGCTGTGATGCAATGGAAATGGCATATATGCGGTTTGCAGAAGAGGATGCACAGCTGATGCACCATATGCTTTTAGAAGAAAAAAGCCGGGTCTACAGAACCACAGACTATGCAGAAGCCAGGTGCAGGGTTTTGGAGTTTATCAGAAATGTGTTGGCATATCAGGATGTAGATGAAAGACGATTGTCAAAAGGAGTAGCCGCAGCCGTTGATTATGTAAGAAAGCATTACAGCGAAGCCATCAGCCTGGAAATGCTTTCCCAGAAGGTCCATTTAAACCCTGAGTATTTATCCAGAATCTTTAAGGAAGAGGTGGGATGTACCTATAGTGCCTTTGTCTCTGAGATAAGGCTTAAGAAAGCTGCTTATTTGCTGTCTCATACAACGGAACGTGTTCAAAAAATCGGGGAATCGGTAGGATACCCTAATGTAAGTTATTTTTCCACAACCTTTAAAAAACGTTATGGGGTCAATCCCTATGAATACAGAAGAGGGGAGTAAAAGAAATCATGAGAGTATTGATGGTTATGTTTGATTCATTAAATAGAAATATGCTGGAGTCCTATGGAGGAAGATTTGCAAAGACTCCTAATTTTAACAGACTGGCAGAACATTCCGTAACTTTTGACAATTGTTATGCCGGCAGCCTTCCATGTATGCCTGCGCGGCGGGAACTGCACACTGGGAGATATAATTTTCTCCATCGAAGCTGGGGACCATTAGAGCCTTTTGATGATTCCATGCCTGAGCTGTTAAATCACAATGGCGTTCATACCCATATTGCTACAGATCATTACCATTATTTTGAAGATGGGGGGGCAACCTATCATACCAGATACAGAACATGGGAAGGATTCCGTGGACAGGAGGGAGATGCATGGAAAGGTGTTGTAGGAGAGAACAGGTCTCCAAAGGAATATAAAAACCGGTGTGATGGAATTGCTGACAGCTGGGAGCACAACTGGGTTCCCCAGGATTTTATTAACAGATCCTATTTAGATACAGAAGAGAAGCAGCCCCAGAGTAAAACGTTTGAAGCCGGTAAAGAATTTATCAGGACCAACCACAATACAGACCAGTGGTTTTTGCAGATAGAAACCTTTGATCCCCATGAGCCGTTTTTTACTCATGATAAGTTTAAAAAGTTGTTTCCCCATACTTACAATGGCGCTGTTTATGACTGGCCGGATTACAGAAAACTGAATGAGTGTGATACACCAGAGGAAATTCTTCATTTGAGGTCAGAATATGGAGCCCTGTTGTCGATGTGTGATGAAAAGCTGGGTGAGATCCTGGATCTGATGGATGAGTATCATATGTGGAAAGATACTATGCTCATTGTTAATACTGATCATGGGTTTCTTCTGTCTGAACATGGGCAATGGGCCAAATGCCACTGTCCGTTTTATAATGAAGTGGCCAGGATTCCTTTGTTCATATGGGACCCGGTAACCGGAATAAGAGGAAAGAGGGTAAAAAGTCTGGTGCAGACCATTGATCTGCCTGCAACCATATTGAAACAATTTGGGGTGGAACTTCCAAAAGATATGGAGGGAATTCCTCTTCAGTCTGTGCTTCAGGAAGATAAAGCTATCCGGGAAGCTGCTCTTTTCGGTATCTATGGAGGCCAGATAAACTGTACAGACGGACGCTATGTTTATATGAGAAGTCCTGTAAATTATGAGACAAAAATTTATCAGTATACTCTGATGCCAACTCGCCATGGAGGACGCAGGGCTTTTATAAAAGAGGAAGAGTTAAAGCAGATGACTTTGTCAGAGGGATTTTCATTTACAAAGGAACTGCCTGTCATGCAGATTCCCTATGGCAGAGAAGCCGGGCAAAATATATATCCTACGATGTTATTTGATTTAGAAAAAGATCCGAATCAGGAATCGCCTATTGAGGATGAAGCAGCAGAAAAAAGAATGATCCATTTCATGAGAAAACGTATGAAAGAAAACCAGTGTCCTTTGGAGATGCTGGAACGATACGGATTCTAAGAAGAGGGGATAATATTGTATGACCGCCAGCTGTTAACTGAGCGGTCATCTTTTTATAGAAATTTTCAAAAATGGATGGAGAGGTGCAGCCACCGCAGGAGGGGAATTCTGCAGCATCAGAATTCTGTCATAATAACTAAACAAATGTCAAATTTAGAAAAGTCAACAATTTCATTTTAACAAAATCCATCCGAAAAGCAAAAGAAACATAAAATAATAAAAAAACAGAGGTACTATGGCTATTATATAATCATAATACAAGAAGGAAATACGAAAAAAAAGAGTTGGATGCGGCAAGTCGGATGAATTCGTATTTCCATTTGTAAACAGGATAGGGGAAAAGCTGCAAACTATTATACGAGGAGGATGTAATATGAGAAAAAGCAAAAAAGTAATAAAGATCGCAGCAGCGGTTATGGCTCTGACCATGGTACTGTCAGCTTGCGGAAAGGGAGGCGGAAATGCTTCTGTTCCGTCAAAAGAAAGCGGGGGAAATTCAAGTACAGAGGCGGCAGGAGATTTGCCTGAGTTAAGAGTTGCCATGATGCCGTTTATCACCAGTCTTCCCACAGAGTATATTAAGAAGAATAAACTGGATGAAAAAGCTGGTTTTAAAATGGAAACAGTTATGTTTGCAACAGGTGCACCGATGAATGAAGCATTGGCAGCAGATTTATGGGATGTTGGAGCAATGGGTGCAGCAGCGGTGACAGGTGTCGCTAATTATGACATGATGATTATAGGAGAAGTTTTGGAGTCTACTGATGGTTTGGGAGTATTTGTAAAGCCTGATTCTGCTATTGCAGGTGCTAAAGGCTACAACCCTTCTTACCCCAATGTACTTGGCAGTCCTGAGACTGTAAAGGGAGCTACAATTCTCCTGCCAATAGGAACAGCACAGCATTTTACCACATTAAAATGGCTGGAGAAGCTGGGGCTTGGAATTACAGATGTAAACATTGTTAATATGGATACCGCCCAGGCTTATCAGGCCTTACAGGCAAATCAGTGTGATGCGGTTGCTCTTAACGTTCCTACATTTTTTGAAGCAGTGGATGACGGTATGGTTCAGGTTGGCAATCTGGCTGATCTTGGAACCAGATATGTAGATATGGTAGTTGCTAACAGAAAAGCAGTGGAAGGAAAACCGGAACTGGTTCAGAAATACATGAATTGTATTATGGAGGCCTGTAAGGCTCTGAATGAAGATACTGATATGGCTGCAGATCTGATGGTAGAATTTTTAAAAGAAGCAGGTGCAGAGACTACAAGAGAAAGCTGTGTCAGTGATTTAGGCAGAGTTCAGTTTATCACAGCGGAAGACTGGAGCAATCGTGAACTGGGCAGTTTTGCCAGGGAGCTTGGCGAATTCTATATAAGCCTTGGCCAGCTGGAGCCTGAGCTCATAGATAAGTTTGACAAAAATATTGATCCGGAATTCGTTAAAAACAATTAGGAGGAATGGAAATGAAGAAGGAGAAAGCAAAATATAAATACTGGCTGATGTCAGTATGCTCTGTTCTTACTGTGCTCTTTATCTGGGAGCTGGTAACCGATATTTTGCACCTGATCTCTCCCATGATGCTTCCCAGTCCGGCAAAGGTACTGAATACATTTCTATATAAACTAACAGGAGGGGTCAATCCAGATGGAGCGACCCTTCTCCAACATATAGGAGCCAGTATGAAGATTGCACTGGGAGGTTATACCGTTGGAGTAGTCATTGGGGTGCCTCTGGGGATTGCCATGGCATGGAGCAGGAGATTTGAGCTGTTTGCCAAGCCATTGTTTGACGTAATACGTCCGATTCCCGCACTTGCCTGGATTCCTCTGATGATTCTGTGGCTGGGAATTGGTTACTGGTCAAAGGTTGGAATTATATTTTTTGCAGCGTTTATCAGTGCTACCATCAACGCCTATGCAGGGATCAAGAGAACCAGCCGGGTTCACTTGTGGGTTGCAAGTACCTTTGGTGCCTCTAATAAGCAGATGTTATTTAAAGTGGCGATTCCAACTGCCCTTCCAATGATATTTACAGGATTAAGACTTGCACTTGGGTCCTCCTGGGTTGCACTGGTGGCAGCAGAGCTTCTGGCAGCAACAAGAGGTCTGGGTTATATGATCCAGGTGGCAAGAATGCTGGGACGGCCAGATGTAATTTTAGTAGGAATGATCACAATAGGAGTGATTGGTTTTTTGTTATCCTATATACTGGAGAAATTGCAGAATAAGTTCGTAAAGGGAGGGAAATAGCCATGGCAGCCAGATTGTTCAGAAAAAACGTTGCAGTTTTTATGACTGTGATTGCCTTCGGGTCTCTGCTGCTTTTGTGGGAACTGGTAGCCAGATTTACAAATGCCAGGATGTTTCTCCCTCCTGCCTCAGAGATAATCATTAAATTCTTCGAAAGCTTTACTGTCCCCATTGGCAGGCATACGATGATGGTACACATTGGTGTCAGTCTGTACAGAGTGGGTGTTGCCTTCTTTTTCGCAACTCTTACCGGGATTACTTTGGGAGTTTCCATGGGGTATTCCAAGACTGTAGAAGCAATTGTAAAGCCCATATTTGAATTTATTCGTCCGATACCGCCTTTGGCCTGGATTCCTATGTCAATTCTGTGGTTTGGGCTTGGTGATCAGAGTAAATTCTTTATTATTTTTCTGGGGTGTTTTTGTTTTATTACAGTGAATACATACGATGGTACGAAAAACGTAGATCCTGTTTTACTGGGAGCTGCCAGAATGTTAGGCGCATCAGAGCGTCAGGTGTTCTTTCGAGTTGTTCTTCCTTCCTCGATTCCGTACATTTTTGCAGGCCTTCAGATTGCGATTACAGCAGGCTGGTCTGCGGTGGTAGGAGCTGAAATGGTACGGTCCGATGAAGGTGTCGGCTGGTTGATCGTTATGGGAATGACCAATGGAAATACCGTTCAGATTATGGTTGGAATGCTGGCAATCGGGCTTGTTGGATATATTCTGGCTACAGCCATGGCAAAGCTGGAAGGGAGGTTATGCATATGGAACCAACAGCAGGGACTTTAACAGGAGTACTTCAGTGCAGTCATGTCTCCAAGGAATTTGACAGCTTTGACGGTACCGGCAAGAACCTGGTATTAAAGGACATTGATTTTTCTGTTAAGGAAAATGAATTTTTGGTGTTGTTTGGACCGGGACAGTGCGGGAAAACCACTTTGCTTAACATTTTGGCAGGTTTAGAGCCGGCCACCTCCGGGGAAGTGATGGATCATGGGAAAAAGGTGACTGCTCCTGCTCCGAAACGAGGAGTTGTTTATCAGAAGACAGCATTATTTCCATGGCTTACAGTCATGGGAAATGTGGAATTTGGGCCGAAGGTCCGTGGATTTAAGAAAGAGGAGATAAAAAAGATTGCAGATCATTATATTGAACTGGTAGGTTTAAAAGGGTTTGAAAAAAGTTATCCCTCCCAGTTATCAGGCGGAATGAGACAAAGAGTCGGAATTGCCAGAGCATTCAGCAATAATCCTGATATTATGCTGATGGATGAACCTTTCGGCCATTTAGATGCTCAAACAAGATATATGATGGAGGAAGAACTTCAGAGAATCTGGCAGAAAGAAAAGAGAACGGTAATCTTCGTTACCAATAACATTGAGGAAGCGTTATTTCTGGCAGACCGGATCATACTGATGACCAACTGTCCTTCTGCCATTAAGAAAGAATATAAGATCGATCTGCCACATCCCAGAAGCTATGTTGACTATGAATTCCTACGTTTACGGCAGGAGATAACTGAAAATATGGACAAATCGCTGTAAAGGAGGAGTTTATGGAAGATAAAAGAGAAACAAAAGTAAAGGTAATGAATCTGACAAAACAGTTCGACCAGCTTCTTGTTCTGGATGACATATCCTTTGATGTGAAAAAAGGAGAATTCCTTTGTATTGTAGGGCCTACAGGCTGTGGCAAGACAACATTTTTAAACAGCCTTACCAAGCTTTATCAGCCCACAAAAGGGGAGATATTAATTAACAATGAGCCTGTGGATTTAAAAAAGCACAGCATTGCATATATTTTTCAGGAATATTCAACGATGCCATGGCTGACGGTAGAAGAAAATATCCGTTTTGGTCTGGATATTAAACATACTTCAAAAGAGTTGGCGGATCAGAAGGTGGAGGAGTATTTAGAGGTGGTAGGACTGACGAAATACCGTAAATACTATCCTGATCAGCTTTCGGCAAGTATGCTCCAGCGGGTAGTCATCGCCAGAGCATTTGCTACAGAGCCGGAGTTATTGCTAATGGATGAACCCTACGGGCAGCTGGATATTGAACTGCGGTTTAAGCTGGAGGATGAGCTGTTAAGCCTGTGGAAACGAAATGGGACAACTGTTATTTTCATTACCCACAATATCGAAGAGGCAGTCTATTTAGGGGAAAGGATTCTTGTTCTTACCAATAAGCCTACAACGATAAAAACAGAGATCAAAAATGATCTGCCAAGGCCGAGGGATATTGCTTCTAAGGACTTCGTAGAATTACGAAATAAAGTGACTGATTTAATTAAATGGTGGTAGGTTTTGTTTAACGATCACACATAAAAAGCAGCAGTTCCATTAGCATTCCATATAGGAATGACAGGGGCTGCTGTTTTTAACTGTGCTGCAATTGTCCAGTGTATCTATTAAACATGAATGTTATTTAAAGCTTTTTGCACTTTTCCCATCATGCGAATCGATACGGAATAGGTTTCTTTATTATTCATATGTAGCAAAGCATTTTCCCTGGAATACTTTAATACATGTTTCATATTTATGATGGTGGAACGGTTGCATTGGCAGAAATCAGAATTCAAGGATGCTTGGATTTCTTTTAATGAGCCTGAGATCTGACGTGTTCCGGTTTTGGTATGAACGATGATTTTGTGGGAATCGTCGCTGGTCGTAATTGCTACAATGTCATTTTGATCCAGAACCAGTGAATCTTTATCCAGCTTTATGGATAAAAGACGATTGGAGGAGTCCAACTGAGTCTTATAATTAGTCTCTGCATTTTGTATACAGGAGCAGATCTGATCTGGTAAGGTTTCTGTTTCGTCTTTTGTGATGAAGTCCATTGCTTCCACCTTATAGCGGAAGGTAAGAATAGCCATTTCACTGTGAGTAGTTACAAAGACAATATATCCCCTTGGATCATATTTGCGTATTTCCTGAGCCAGTTCAATTCCATTTTTATTTGACTGCAAATCAATGTCCAGAAAATAAAGTCCGATAGTGTTGGAACGCCTTCGCATGGAAAGCAGTTCTTCCGGGTTTGAGGTTGCACAATAAAGCTTGGATTCTGTTGGGTTCATTATTAGATATTTTTCTATGATGCTTATCCAGCGATTTAATTGCATATTATCATCTTCGCAAAGATATATGTAGATCATTTTTGTGCTCCTTATTAATTGTTACGCATTAGGATTAGTTCTTGTGTAAAATTAGGTTCTTCATATGTAGTGTTCCAAATGGTATTTTCATAATTTTTTAAAATCATATCTACGTTAAAAAGGCCGATTCCTCTATTCTCACCTTTTGTTGAAATTTCATGGCTGCGAAGCTCTGATATAGCAAAAGTTGGAGGAAGCGCGGTGTTTTGGATGATGAGATGGAGATCCTTCTCTTTATAAAACATGCAGAAACGCACTCCTTTTTCTTTTGTTTCTATAGCAGCTTCCATGGCATTATCTAAAAATATACCTAAGATTCGAGATAAGTCTAAACAATCCATGTTTAAATCATCAATAGGTTCTGTCAGTTCTATTTCAGTTTTGATACCTACCTCCATCATATAGACGAATTTGGAAGAGAGCAGACTTTTTAGTGCAGTGTTTTTAATATTAGAGAGAGCTCCTAGTTTGGTATCCGATTCTGTAAATGCACGACTGATTGGGAGTATTCTATCTTCGTAATAATCCTTTAGTCCATTCATGTCATTTTCTTTTATAAATCCTGACATGGTAATAAGTATATTCATGTAATCGTGTTTGAATTTACGCATAACTCCATAAGAGTTTTCCAGGCGATCTGTATAAGTGCGGAGATTTTCGAACTGTGCCATGCGGTGCTTATAGGCTTGTTCACTCATGGTGATCTTATAGACTGAATACATGAGCAGGACTGTGATCGCGAATAACAGTAGAAAAATAATTCCGTTGGCTGCAATGACTCCGTAATTATAGCCAAGGCGTTCTCCATAGGAGAAGTTAAAAATATAAAAGAACACCAACAGAAAAAGATCAAGAAAGATGGCTTTCAGCAAATGCTGGTTAGTTAAATATTTCGCTATATTTAGTTTGCTATGTAAATACCAGCCCAGCATTTTTGTTGTTGAACCGCAAAATAAGCAATAAATGCAGGAAAAAGCAATTGTTAATCCACTATGAGCTAGAAGTTCCAGCATATCCATTTTTAATAATGTACCGGCAAGCCACATGAATATATAATTAAAGGTTACAGAATATAGGTAACCAAACAAGTTACAGGATAAACTAAAAAAGTTAAATTTTGAAAAATAAAAGGTGATAAGTAATATTCCTCCATAAGTTACTAGAGTACTTATCTGACCAAAAGATTTATTAAAAAAGTAAACTGTAGCAAATGTGTATAAAAATATAATACTTTTCTTTGCTGGAGAGAATTTATTAGGTAGAAGGTGAACGCAAGAAAAATAACTGCATAAACTTCCTGTTAGTGAATATATAAAGTAAGTCATATTGTGCCACCTCTTTTTGTAGGTACTAATATTCTACAATTCATATCGAAAAATGTAAAGTGATATTGTGTCAAAATACTGGGGAATTTACGCTTAGGAAGAAAAATACAACGAAAATTACAAAAATATTTACATGTAAATATTTGTGCTAAAATGACAATGTCTGGTGGTGATAAGATGATTATAACAAGGTTTTCGGTCGTTCTCTGTAGCTTACTGAATAAAATCAATCCGAGATCTGAAGAAGATAATATTGCAATCCAATATGGTTTTGAACTGATTTTAGATAATATAATCAAGTTACTTTTTCTTCAAATATTAGGGATATTTTTAGGAAAAGGTTTTGAAACCTTTATTATATTATTTTCCTTCTGTGCCTTACGTCTGCAAGCAGGCGGAATACATGCTAAAACAAATGTTGGCTGCAGCTTAGGTATGTTGCTGGTCTGGGGATTGTCACTGGTCGGGAGCACAATTATAAAGCTTGAGATACCTTATATAATTTTAATTTATATTATAAGTATGATAGTTATGTTTTGCTTTGCACCAAAAGGTAAAAACATAAATCATTTTACTACTTCGTCAAAATTAAAGAAGAAGTTAATGTCTATGTTAATATTATCATTATTTACAATAATTGCAATTCTAAATAGTAATTTACGAGAGTTATTTGTTTATCCGGTTACTTTGGAAGTATTAACATTACTTCCTGTAAATAATACAGATGTGAAAGGAGAATAAAGGTATGAAAGAAAAAATTGTAGAGGGATTACAGAAGGCAATGGTGAAGGTTTCTCTTGATTCAATCGGAAGAAGCATTCCGGCTACGATGTATGAAAGAGAGATTCCGAAAGAGGTTTTAAAGAAGTATGAAAATGACTGCAAGGAAGTAAAAGGCTAATGTTATTTTCTGCAATAAAGGCAAGTGCTTCTCGTGCAATGTGCAGGAGATATGAAAGTCCGGTATGAGTAATATAATGATTATATGTCATTATAGAAAGAAAAAGCGCCTCTATACCAGCGAAAATAATACATATATTAATTTATTGTAAAGTTTTCATATCCAACTAGTTGGAATGTGTATAGTATTAATACTGTAGTAACAAGGGGGAAACTTCTGACTGAATTGGTTAAGAACCTAATAATGGAAAATATAAGGAATTTGTCTTCATTCAGAAGTTTTATGGATACTCAGTAGAATAAGGTTAAATAATCGCTGCCCTTTGAAATTAATTCAAAGGGCAGTTAGTCAATGTAATAAAATTGGCTGGTGCTGCTTAGGCTGATTTATTTTTATGAAGCCTGCCGGACTTTTCCCGTACAACTGGATGACTAAGATAGGAGTAAAATCGAATGAGAGAAAACTTATTTCGGAAAATTCTAAAACTGGAAAAGAATTTAGCAGATGCTTCTGTGCAAAAGAATATCAAGTCAAAGCATAGAAAGAGAAAGATCATTCCAGATGAATATTATATAGATGTAATAACAACCGTACCGGAAAGAAGAGTAATGGTAGAGATGGAGTGTATTGATATTTGACAAGAGTAGGTAACTGGCGGAATGTAAATAAAAGCAGGTAACGTGAGAGGATGTAATGTTCTTCCGCGATACCTGCTTATTTTTAATTCAATATTGTTATATATCTTTTCCTTCCCTTCGCCGGCTCAATACACGATTACGAGTATTTCAAGGTGGTTTTACTTACACTCTTCCAAAAGTATCTTTGGCTCAGCGACCATGGAATAATTGGTATGGTAGATAACAAAGCCAGGCGCCGCTCCGGCTACTTTTTTAATCTGCTTTTTCTGCACATAATCCACTTCCACCTTATCGTTTTCACGACCCTTGGAATAGTAGGCAGCTAAAGCTCCGGCTTCTTCAAATACCCGGTCGGGAAGCTCTTTTCCTTCGGATTTTACGATCACATGGGAGCCTGGGATTCCTTTTGCATGGAACCACCAGTCATTGCCGCTCGCCACTTTAAAAGTCAGTTCCTCATTCTGGTAATTATTCTTCCCCACATAAATATGGAATCCGTCAGAAGAAAGGTAGTGGAAGGGCCTGCTTGTAATCTTGGGCTTTTTATCGCCGGAGCGACGGTGCTTAATGTAACCGTACTCCATCAATTCTTCTTTGATCTGTACAAGATCTTCCTCCATTAAGGCGATGTCCAAAGCAGTACTAACAGATTCCAGATGGTCGATTTCCTGTTTGGTTTCCGCAATCTGATCTGTTACAGCTTCAAAGGTTCGCTTTAACTTATTGTATTTATCGAAATATTTCTGAGCATTTTCCTTTGCAGATAACTGATCATCCATAGGAATGGAAATTTCCTCGTTGGTGTAATAATTAAGGCAGACCAGCTGCTTTTCACCTCCGGTTAATTCATATCCATAGGTATTGATAAGCTCTCCGTAAACCTTATACTTGTCCCGTTTGTCCGTATCCTTCAGCTGCTTGGCCTGAAGGTCGTATTTCTTATAATTTCGTTCCAGAGCGGTCTGAACGATTTTTCGTAAGTCTACGGATTTTTGCCGGATTCTGGTGATGGTATTCTTTGAGGCATAATAGTTTTCTAAAAGCGTGCTGATGGAATCAAAGCATTGGGAAACATAGCCTTCCCCCTGATAACATGTTAAGGGAAGGGAGGAGAATTCCACAGGTTCTTCCTTCTTATATATAATGTTTGGAGTGAAATGTCCATGTTTTACATCATCCATGATAAAGGAAAACATGTGATACAGGTGTATCAGTTCCAGTTCTGTCATTCCATTGGCAGAGCGGTCCCCGTCAATGGAGGCCAGATTGCAAAGCTCATGGCCCATAATAGGACTTAGACCGGTCAGTTTCATATACAGCGCTTTTTGTATTGGTGCGGCTGTCTGGCCGATTACATCAATGAATTCTTCTTCAGTGATAGTCAGAGGATCTTTTTTCTCCATGGTCTGTGGGATGAAATAGGTTCTTCCCGGCAAAACCTCTCGTACGGAGCTGACCTGGGCGGAGATGTGCTTTATGCTGTCTAAAATCAAATCCTCTTCATTGCAAAAGATGATATTGCTGTGCTTTCCCATAATTTCAATGATCAGTTTTTTGGTTCTTTTATCACCTAATTCATCAAAGTGCTCCACTTCCATACATAAGATCCGTTCCAGTCCCGGCTGGCTCACCCGTATGATTCGCCCGTTTCCGATGTGTTTTCTTAAAAGCATACAAAAATTTGGGGCGGTCATGGGGCTTTGCTTGTTTGCCTCTGTAAAATAGATCAGAGGGAGACTGGCACTGGCCGAAATCAGGAGTCTCCATGTATTTTTCTGGTTTTTAATAGTAAACAGCAGTTCATCCTTTTCCGGCTGGGCAATTTTTGCAATCTTTCCGCCTTCCAGCCGGTCTTTCATCTCTGCTGCGAGATTTGCCATAACAATTCCGTCTAATGCCATCGTCTGTTCCTCCGGTAAATGGTCTATATAATAAGGATAGTATAGCACAGAATCAACTTTCTGTAAAATTTAAAACCAATTGACTTGTATTTTATTATGAATTATAATGGATGATATCTATGGCGAAAGAGAGGCATATGGAATGATCAAAAGCATGACAGGTTTTGGCAGATGCGAAACTGTCACGGATGAATATAAGATTTCCGTAGAAATGAAAGCTGTAAATCACAGATATCTGGATTTAAGCATAAAGATGCCGAAAAAGTTTAATTTCTTTGAAGCAGGGATCAGGAATCTATTAAAGAATTATATCCAGCGCGGAAAGGTTGATGTTTTTATCACCTATGAGGATTACACAGAGAATAAGCTGTGCTTGAAGTATAACAGTGCGCTGGCTGCTGAATATATGGATTATTTCGCAAAGATGGAGGCACAATTCGGAATTCAGAACGACATCAAGGTATCGACTCTGGCCAGGTGCCCGGAGGTCCTTATTATGGAAGAGGTTCCGGAGGATGAGAATCAGATGTGGAAGCTTCTTTCAGAAACCATAGAGGAAGCTGCAAAACGTTTTGTGGAAACCAGAGTGACAGAAGGGGAAAACCTAAAGAGCGATCTCCTTGGAAAGCTTAAGTTTATGACTGAGCTTGTGGAATTTATTGATGAACGGTCCCCCAGGATTCTATTAGAATACAGGGCAAAACTGGAGGACAAGGTGAAGGAATTGCTGGCAAGCGCTACCATTGATGAGGGAAGAATTGCAGCGGAAGTTACGATATTTGCCGATAAAATCTGTGTGGATGAAGAAACCGTACGGCTCAGAAGCCACATTGAAAATACTTGTGCAGAGCTTAATGCAGGCGGAAGTGTGGGAAGAAAACTGGATTTCATCGCTCAGGAGATGAACCGGGAGGCGAATACCATACTTTCCAAAGCCAATGACCTGGAAATTTCCGATAAGGCCATCGCTCTGAAGACCGAGATTGAAAAGGTTAGGGAACAGATCCAGAATATTGAGTAGGAGTGTAACGAATAACATGAATGAAAATGGCATATTGATAGTCGTATCCGGATTTTCAGGGGCAGGCAAGGGTACCTTGATGAAAGAGCTTCTGAAACGGTATGATAATTATGCGTTGTCCATATCCGCTACCACCAGAAATCCCAGAGAGGGAGAAGCAGACGGCAGGGAATATTTCTTTGTGACAGAAGAACGTTTTAAGGATATGATACAAAAGGAAGAATTGATCGAATATGCCCAGTACGTCAACCATTACTATGGTACACCCAAGGAATACGTTTTAAACCAGATGAAAATGGGGAAGGATGTAATCCTGGAAATTGAAATTCAGGGGGCGCTAAAGGTAAAGAAACATTTCCCTGCTGCGATTTTGATTTTTGTCATGCCACCCAACGCAGAGGAATTAAAACGCCGTCTCATAGGCCGCGGTACGGAAAACATGGATGTGATCAATGCCAGACTCCGCCGGGCAGCCGAGGAAGCGGAAGGCATGGAGGGCTATGATTATATCCTCATTAACGATAAGATAGACACTTGTGTGGAAGAGATGCACCGCATGATTCAGGTACAGCATAACCGTGCTTCCAATAATATGGCATTTTTATCCCATATTCGGGAAGAATTAAAGAATATATAGAGCCGATTAAGAAAGGGGAATGAAAGATGTTACATCCATCTTATTCAGATTTGATTAATGTAGTAAACAGCGAGGTAGAGCCAGGAGAGGCTCCTGTTGTACAGAGCCGTTATTCTATCGTAATTGCCGCAGCCAAGAGAGCAAGGCAGATTATCGGCGGCTCAGAGCCGGAGGTTTTGGGAGCTGGTAAGAAACCGCTTTCTGTTGCCGTAGAAGAACTGTATGAGGGCAAAGTGAAGATTTTAAGCGAAGCGGATGCAACAGAAGAAGACGATAATTAGGAAAGAGGCCGTCTCCCTTTTGGATGAGATGGCCTTTCCCATTATAAAGAAAGACAGGAGTTAAAACATGAAGTTATTATGTGTTTCACTGGGCTGTGACAAGAATCTTGTGGATACAGAGATGATGCTGGGCCTTCTGAATAAAGACGGATATACCTTTACGGATGATGAGTATGAGGCGGATGTGATTGTGATCAATACCTGTTGCTTCATCGGTGATGCAAAAGAGGAAAGCGTAAATACCATACTGGAGATGGCCCAGAGAAAGATTGACGGCAAATGCAAGGCTTTGATCGTAACCGGCTGCCTGGCCCAGCGGTATAAACAGGAGATCATAGACGAGATTCCTGAAGTAGATGGAATTTTAGGTACTTCCACCTATGACGAGATCTCTTACGTTCTGGCGGAAGCTTTGGGCGGAAAAGAACACGTTCAGCGTTTTCACGAACTGGACGAGATTCCTGAAGTGGAAACAGACCGGATTCTTACAACAGGGGGGCATTATGCCTTTTTAAAGATTGCGGAAGGCTGTGACAAGCATTGTACTTACTGTATTATTCCGTCTTTGCGTGGTAATTACCGCAGTGTTCCCATGGAACGTCTGGTAAAGGAAGCTGAAAGGCTGGCTGAGAGGGGGGTGAAAGAGCTTATTTTAGTTGCTCAGGAGACGACTCTGTATGGTGTGGATCTATATGGTGAGAAATCACTTCCAAAGCTTCTTAAAAGCCTGTGCCGCATATCCGGGATTCAGTGGATCCGGATCCAGTACTGTTATCCGGAAGAAATCACGGATGAACTGATCCAGACCATAAAGGAAGAAGAGAAGATATGTAAATACCTTGATCTGCCCATTCAGCATGCCAGCGACCGGATCTTAAAACGTATGGGCCGCAAGGCCACAAAGGCCCAGCTTCGGGAAATCGTGGAAAAGCTTCGGAGAGAAATTCCGGATATCGCTCTTAGGACCACACTGATCTCAGGATTCCCAGGGGAAACCCCGGAAGATCACGAAGAACTGATGGAGTTCGTGGATGAGATGGAATTCCAGCGTTTGGGAGTGTTTGCATATTCGGCAGAAGAAGATACACCTGCTGCGGAATTTCCGGATCAGGTTTTGCAGGAGACAAAGGAGGAACGCCGTGATGCCATCATGGAGCTCCAGCAGGAGATCTCCTTTGATTTTTCTAAATCCATGATCGGGAAAACTCTGGAGGTCATGATCGAAGGCAAGGTGGCGGATGAAAACGCTTATGTAGGACGTACCTTTATGGATGGTCCTGGTGTGGATGGAATGATTTTTGTTCAGACAGCCGAAGAACTGATGTCAGGTGATTTTGCAAGAGTCCGCGTGACGGGGGCTATGGAATATGATTTGATAGGAGAGTTGGAGGATGAATTTACCGAATAAGCTTACGATTTTAAGAGTTATTATGATTCCGTTTTTTGTTCTGTTTCTGCTGCTTGACGGAGGTGCCAATGCGTCATACCGTTATATTGCGGCGGTCATATTCATTGTGGCCAGCTTTACGGATTTTCTTGACGGAAATATCGCAAGAAAGTATGGCCTGGTGACTAATTTTGGCAAGTTTATGGACCCTCTGGCGGATAAGCTGCTGGTCTGTGCAGGACTTATCTGTTTTACGGCCCTGGGCCAGCTTTCTGCCTGGATTGTTATCGTGATTATTAGCCGTGAATTTATTATCAGTGGTTTCCGTCTGGTGGCTTCTGATAATGGCGTGGTGATCGCGGCAAGCTATTGGGGAAAGTTTAAAACAGTGTCCCAGATGATTATGTCGGTTCTTCTTATCCTGAATATTCCGGCATTGTCCATACTCACAACAGTGTTTGTCTGGATCGCCACTATCCTTACCTTGGTTTCACTAGTTGATTATATAGCAAAAAATTACCGCGTTCTTATGGAAGGGAGCATGTGATCATGGTTGTTGAACTGATTTCAGTTGGAACGGAACTTCTTCTTGGAAATATTGTAAATACCAATACTCAGTATCTGGCGGAGAAATGTGCTCTTTTGGGACTTTCCATGTATCATCAGGTTACGGTGGGTGATAACAGGGAACGTCTGTCAGAGGCATTAGAGACTGCCCTAAAGCGTTCAGATGTTGTCATCCTGACCGGAGGCCTTGGACCTACGGAGGATGATCTGACAAAAGAAGTCTGCGCAGAGGTCATGGGATTCTCTTTGATGGAAGATAGCCATACAAAGGAGAGAATTAAAGAGTATTTTAAAAACAGCATTTATAAAGATATTCCAGATAATAACTGGAAGCAGGCGCTGGTTCCTCAGGGAGCGGCTGTACTTGACAACCATAACGGTACTGCTCCCGGACTGATCTTGGAAAAGGATGGAAAGGCGGCAATCCTGCTGCCAGGACCTCCAAATGAGTTAAAGCCCCTGTTCCGCGATCAGGTATTCCCTTACCTTCAGAAGCTCCAGCCTGAAGTGATCCGTTCTCAAATGATCAAGATCTGCGGACATGGAGAGAGCCAGGTTGAGAATAAGCTTCTTGACCTCATTGACGGACAGTCCAACCCAACCATTGCCACCTATGCGAAGACGGCTGAGGTGCATTTAAGAGTCACGGCAAAGGCATCAAGTGATGAGGAAGCCAAAAGCCTTTTAAAACCGGTGGTAAAAGAGATTAAAAACCGTTTTGGGAACGATGTGTATACCACAAAAGAGGAAGAAACCCTTGAAATGGCAGTCGTCCGTCTCCTGAAAAAATATGAGCTGACGGTGACTACAGCGGAATCCTGCACCGGAGGACTGATTGCAGGACGTCTGGTGAATGTACCGGGGGCTTCCGAAGTGTTTCGGGAAGGCTTTATCACCTATTCCAACAAGGCGAAGAGAAAACATCTTGATGTAAGCAAAGGCACCTTGAAGAAATACGGTGCAGTCAGCGAACAGACTGCCAAAGAAATGGCGATCGGTGGTATTTTCGCGGCTGATTCGGATGTATGCATTGCGGTGACAGGAATCGCAGGACCGGATTCTGATGGGGAAAAACCGGTAGGACTTGTTTATATGGCCTGCTATATGAAGGATAAGGTTTCTGTGGAAGAATATCATTTTAAGGGAAACCGGGAGAAAATCAGGGAACAGTCTGTCGTAAAGGCACTGGACCTGCTGCGCCGTTCCATTCTTAAGAATTATCATTCATAAAACCTTCCGGGAGGAGATAAATTTGGAGACCCGTTTGCTGAAAAAACAGATGACTGCAGCGTACCAGTACTCCTATGTAAGACTGGTGCTGAATTATTATACTTTATTTGAAACCGTAGGAGAGGAGCCGGTGATTCCGGAGAGGATTATTGCTTACTGTCTACAGCTTAACGGGCTGCTAAAGGAGCATTTTTCCGGAAAAGATATGGAAGAGGAGCTGCTTAAGCTTCGTGAAAGTATCACTCATGAAGTGGAGGTTCTGACTTCCTACACAGACTGCTTTCAGATTTATGAATATGTTATAAACCGCCTGGAACGGAAGTTTATTTCTTTGCCGGAAACCGAAGGTGATGATGAAAGCTTTTCACAGCGCCTTATGGGATTCGTAACGGATACAAAGGAAACAGCCGTTATGAACGGAAGGATCAGGCAGATCATCGGGCAGCTTCCGGTCCGACTGACAAAACAGAAGTTTTTCAGTCTTGTCATGGATGGATTGTCCGTTTACATTGGTTCTCCCGTAGAGAATCTTAAGGATATGATGTATAACCTCCGCGGGTCATCCATGGTGAAGCTTCCTTCAGGAATGGAAGAAGGGCATAAGGAACTTTTTGAGCTTCTGGAGCAGTTCCGTCTTATGGATTACGGGAATATGACCGCTGAAGGCTTTGAAGAAGCTTCTGAAAAACTTGGCCTTGCCTGCGAGGGGCTTATGGATGAATCCGGCCTTTATATCATGCTCCAAGACATTATCAATGATTTTTGTGTTCTTGTATTTGCAAGACCGGAAGCAGTTGTTGATATAATGGAGGAAGAACTTTACTTCTCCATGGTTGAGGAGATTTTAGAAAAGTTCGTAAAAGAAGATTATTCCCCTGCAGGAGAAGAGTTTTTTGACAGGCTTACTCAGCTGGAGGGAAGGCAGGAAGCTTATTATGAGCGGTATTTAAGGACCGAACTGCCGGAAGAGAGCGACGATTGGAATAAAGATCCGGATTACGTGAAAGCTGTAAATGTAGACAGGCTTTTATCCGGAAGCTCTTTTGTGGAATTAAAAAGCCGGGACGAGCGGAAAGAAACAGGTAAAGCGGATAAAACGGCTGTTGTTGACCGTTCCTATCTGGATAAAACGGCGAAGGAGTATTTTGAAGAGCTTGAGGAGGTATTCTCTGGCGTCTCCAGACCTGTGATCCGGGCCATAATGGCGAAGGTTTTATCAGACCTGCCTGTCTATTTTAATTCAGTTGACGAAATACAGGCATTTATTGCAGGAAGCTTAAAAAGCTGCCTGGATGAAGCGGAAAAGGAAACTTGCAAGGAATTATTGGAAGAGCTGATGGATGATGAAAATAAGCTGGTTTGACCGTTTGTACGTAGGCGAGAAAGCGAAGAAGAAACGTTACCGGATTATTCAGGGAATCCGCAGGTTAAAGCCTGGACCAGGGATTTATGTGATTACGCCTGCTGCAAATGGGAATAATATACTTGATATCTATCCGGCAATGACACTTTTGTGGCCTCTTTACCGGGAGGAGGAATTTCTCATTTTAGGCATTGCGTCCGGTTACTGGGAAGCGTTAGAGGTGGCCGGGAATATCATCGGTGATATGTACCGGAAAACTGGAGGCTTCGATCTGCCTGCCTTTATAGGGAGGGAAGCCGGTAAGGTGTGAGGTGTTCATGCTTCATATAATTTTGTTTATACTTAAAATTTTAGGGCTGCTGGTGCTTATCGTATTAGGGCTCGTCCTCGCTGTTGCTCTGCTAATCCTTCTGGTCCCGGTACGGTACCAGGCAGAGGGATCCTATGACGGAAAGGTTAGGGGGAAAGCCAGGATTACCTGGCTGCTACATATCCTTTCCGTGTCAGCTCAGTACGAGGAAGACTTAATCGTGAGGGTCCGGATTTTCGGCTTCCGCATAGGAAAACCCAAGAAGATGGATTCAGAGCTTAAGGAAGCGGAAGATATTATGGTTCAGGCTATGGAAATAATAGAACCGGAACCCATAAGAGAAGCACTGGAAGTGAAAGATGAAATTCATGACAGGGTCAAGGAAGAACCAAAGAACCTGCCGCCTCCAAAGGAGGAGTTAAGAAGTCCGACGCCTCCAAAGGAAGAACCAAAAAAGAAAAAAGGATTCCGGGTCATGGGAGTGTTTGAAAAGCTAAAGAAGAAGGTTCTTAGGGCTTTTACAAAACTTAAGTTTTTTTTCCTGCGGATCTGTGATACACTGAGAACAATAAAAGACAAAAAAGATGAGATTTATGCCTGGATTTCCAATAAGGAGAACCAGAAGACAGGAAAGCTGCTATTTAGACAGGTAAAAAGATTGGTCCGCCATATCCTTCCCCGTCGGGGAAAGGGAAATATAACCTTTGGCTTTGATGATCCTTATCTGACCGGTCAGGTGCTCACCTATGCAAGCGTTATTTATCCGCTTTGCCATAAGCATTTGAACCTGTATCCGGTTTTTGACCAGACTGTGTTTACGGTGGAAGGAACGTTTCGCGGCAGGATCCGTATGGGAACGGTTCTCCTCATTGGATCACGGATGCTGTTGGATAGAAATTTCAGGCGTTTGTTAAAAGGATGGCTTCATAAAGGAGGAATTGCTTAACGTGGCAGAGAATAATTTTACATCTACGGTAGAGTCGCTGTTTAAGGGAATGGATTCTTTTGTGGCGACAAAAACTGTGGTAGGAGATGCGGTAAAGGTGGATGATACGATCATTCTGCCTTTGGTGGATGTGACCTGCGGCATGGCCGCCGGATCCTTTGCGGGAGATACAAAGCATAACGGGGCAGGAGGCATGCATGCAAAGATGAGCCCCAGTGCAGTGTTAATCATTCAGAATGGAGTAACAAAGCTGGTTAACATCAAACAGCAGGATGCTGTAACGAAAATTCTGGATATGGTACCGGATTTTGTCAATAAATTTGCCGGTGGAACAAAAGAGGTTTCCCCGGAAGCATTAAAGGTGGCGGAGGAGATGGCCGCTTCGGAAGAGAATCAAAAAGGGGAAGAATAATAAAGGGATAAGCCGCATAGGATGTCATATAGCCTGAATGGATTGAGGGATGATATGAGAAGAGTATGCGGACTTATGCTGTTCTGCTTTGGAGCGGGCATGGCAATTCTGCTTTTTATCCCGGCGACTATCGTAACGATCCTTTTTATTATCGGATGTCTGGTACTGGGATATAACCTGTTCTGCTGCTGAATAAGCAATGCTGTTAAAAATAAATGAGGCCAGCCTTAAAAAGGTCCGGCCTCATGAAAAAAGACAAAAAAATACTCCTGACTGATATCAGCCAGGAGTTTCCTTCGATTAAGCTCTTTCAACTAATCCGGATCTTAAGCAGGAAGTACATACGTACATCTTCTTATTAGCGCCGCCATTAACTTTTACTTTAACGGACTTCACATTTGCTTTCCACATCTTATTGGATCTTCTATGGGAATGGCTCACTGCGTTGCCAAAGTGAGCAGCTTTTTCACAAATTGCACATTTAGCCATGATTGCACCTCCTTAAAAGCGACTTGGACTTTTTATGGTTGAAAAATCCACAACAAATGTATGATAACAGAAAACACATGGATTTGCAAGTGAAAATTAAAAATTTGTTTCTTTTTTTGGAAAAATAATGTATAATCAAAACAGACAGAAAGAACGGAGGTAGAGACTATGAAGGGTTATATTAATAATAAACTGGGCGAAATCCAGGTAAGCCCTGATGTTATCGCTATGTATGCCGGAACGACCGCAGTGGAATGCTTCGGTATCGTCGGTATGGCGGCTGTCAGCATGAAAGACGGACTTGTTAAACTTTTAAAACGGGAAGGCCTGACTCACGGAATCAATGTGAACATCCAGGACAACCATATCACCATCGATTTCCATGTAATTGTAGCCTATGGGGTCAGCATTTCTGCGGTGGCGGATAACTTGATTGAAAATGTAAAATACAAAGTAGAAGAATTCACAGGTATGACAGTAGATAAGATTAACATCTTTGTCGAAGGCGTAAGAGTGATTGATTAAGGAGGAAACTACCCGTGGGTATGAAGTATATAGACGCCAAAATGCTGCAGAAGGCATTTCTGGCAGGAGCAAAAGGACTGGAAGCAAAGAAAGAATGGATTAATGAACTGAATGTGTTTCCAGTGCCGGATGGAGATACCGGAACCAACATGACCATGACGATCATGGCGGCGGCAAAGGAAGTGGCTGCCATTGAGAATCCTACCATGGAATCGTTAGCAAAAGCAATTTCCTCCGGTTCATTAAGAGGAGCGAGAGGAAACTCCGGTGTGATCCTGTCCCAGTTGTTCCGTGGTTTCACAAAAGAGATCGCTGCCGCCAATCAGGTAACTGCCACCGTTTTAGCCAATTCCTTTGTGCGGGCAACAGAAACTGCTTATAAAGCAGTCATGAAACCCAAAGAGGGAACCATTCTTACTGTAGCCAGAGGAATGGCAGAAAAGGCTGCGGAGCTGGTCACCGAGACAGAGGATATCCTTGAGTTCTGTCAGAAGGTAATCGAACATGGTGATTATGTATTAAGCCAGACGCCGGAGATGCTTCCGGTTTTAAAGCAGGCCGGAGTTGTAGATTCCGGCGGCCAGGGCCTTATGCAGGTAATGAAGGGGGCCTTTGACTGCCTGTCGGGCAAAGAGGTAGACTTATCTGTAGAGGTTGAAAAGCGCCCGGTCGATACTGTCGGAGCCTCAGGAACAACAACTGCTGACATTGATATCCGGTTCGGCTACTGTACCGAATTTATCATTAATCTGGAAAACCATTATGATGATAAGAAGGAACACGATTTCAAGGGATACTTAGAATCCATCGGTGATTCCATTGTGGTTGTTTCAGACGATGACGTGGTAAAAGTCCATGTCCATACCAATGATCCGGGACTTGCAATCCAGAAGGCCCTTACTTATGGCTCTTTATCCCGCATGAAGATCGATAATATGAGGGAAGAGCATCAGGAAAAATTAATTAAAGAATCAGAAAAGCTTGCAGCCCAGCAAAAGGCTGAGAGCGAAAAAAAGGCGGAGCAGAGAAAACACTATGGCTTTATATCCGTATCTGCCGGGGAAGGTCTTGATGAAATATTCCGGGGGATCGGCGCAGATTACCTGATCCAGGGCGGTCAGACCATGAACCCAAGTACAGAGGATATGTTAAATGCCATCGAAAAGGTGAATGCCGATACCATCTATATCCTGCCAAACAATAAAAACATCATATTGGCTGCCGAGCAGGCCAAAAGCCTGGTGGAAGACAAGAAGGTTATTGTGATCCCTTCAAAAACCATACCCCAGGGCATTACTGCCATCATCAATTTTGCTCCGGATTTATCACCGGAGGATAATGAAAAGATCATGACAGAAGAGATGTCCCGAGTGAAAACCGGACAGGTTACCTATGCGGTCCGCAATACCATGATCGATGATACCACGATCCGGGAAGGCGATATCATGGCGCTTGGCGACAGTGGTATTCTGGCTGTTGGAAAGGAAATTGAGTCCACAGTGTTAGAAGCCATGGAAGCCATGGTGGAAGAAGAATCTGAATTAGTGACCGTTTATTACGGCAAGGATGTCAAAGAAGAGGATGCAAAAGAGCTTAAGGGAAAAGCAGAAGAGCTGTTTTCCCATTGTGAGGTAGAGCTTCATGCAGGCGGCCAGCCAATTTATTATTATCTCATATCAGTAGAATAAAAAGAGCCAGCGGCATTTTATATACCGGGCAGACGAGGCCTGTCTGCCCGGTTTTGCTGTGCATGTAAAAAGAAAGGAGGGGAACCCGTCTTTGAATGGTGAGTCAATTGATTCCTTAAAGGGAATCGGTGAAAAAACAGGGAAATTGTTTCAAAAGGTGGGAGTGATAACCGTTGGGGATCTTCTGGAATATTATCCAAGGGCCTATGACACCTATGAGGAGCCTTGCCCTATTGGGGAGCTTAAACCGGATCAGGTGATGACTGTGGCCGGTATGCTTTACAAGACTCCGGATGTAAAACGTTACAGCCATATCCAGGTCATCACAACAACTTTAAAGGATATGACGGGAACTCTTTTACTCACCTGGTACAATATGCCCTATCTTCACTCCACTTTAAAAGCAGGGACTCGGGCTATTTTCCGGGGCAGGGTGGTGAAGAAAAGCGGACGTCTTACCATGGAACAGCCAGAGGTATTTACGGAAGAAGCCTATGAGCAGGTGGTGCATTCCATGCAGCCTGTTTATGGACAGACCAAGGGGCTGAGCAATAAAACCATTGTAAGAGCCCAAAGACAGGCATTAAGCCTCCGGAGTATGGTGCGGGATTATATGCCTGCTGATTTACGAAAAAAACACGAACTGGCGGAATATAATTTTGCTATTGAACATATTCATTTTCCGACGGACCGGAGCGAACTGCTATTTGCCAGAAAAAGACTGGTGTTTGATGAATTTTTTCTTTTTCTCATGGCGGTCCGGCGTTTAAAGGATGGCAGAGAGGATAAAAAAAGTGCTTATATCTTAAGTCTCTCTCCTCAAGTAGAAGCTTTAAGGAAAAGTCTTCCCTATTCTCTTACCAATGCCCAGGAAAAGGTATTAAATGAGGTATACGGTGATTTGTCGGGAGGCAGGGTCATGAACCGGCTTATTCAGGGAGATGTAGGCTCCGGTAAGACGATCATTGCCATACTCGCCCTCCTTCAGGCAGCGTATAACGGATATCAGGGAGCTCTTATGGCGCCTACGGAAGTACTGGCAAAACAGCATCTTGAATCCATGACAGAGCTGTTTGCCGCGCATCAGATCGACAAAAAGCCCATACTTGTTACAGGCTCCATGACGGCAAAGGAAAAAAGGATTGCATACGAAAAGATAGCTTCCCATGAGGCGGATATCATAATCGGAACCCATGCCCTTATTCAGGAGAAGGTGGTATACGATAATCTGGCACTGGTGATCACCGATGAACAGCATCGGTTCGGAGTCGGCCAACGGGAAATGCTTGGAAAAAAAGGAGAAGAGCCTCATGTTCTGGTTATGAGCGCCACGCCTATCCCACGAACACTTGCCATTATCATTTACGGGGATCTGGACATCTCTATTATTGATGAGCTGCCGGCAAACCGTTTGCCCATTAAAAACTGTGTGGTAGATACCGGCTACCGGAAGAAGGCCTATGAATTTATCCGGAAAGAGATAGCAAGCGGCCGGCAGGCCTATGTGATCTGCCCTATGGTAGAAGCCAGCGAGATGATTGATGCGGAAAATGTAGTGGATTATACGAAAACCTTAAGAGAGGCACTTCCGGGAATTTCTGTGGAATATCTTCATGGGAAAATGAAGCCTAAGGAAAAAAACGGGATCATGGAAAGATTTGCCGGCGGGGAAATTAAAGTTTTGGTTTCCACTACTGTAATCGAGGTAGGAGTGAATGTTCCCAATGCAACGGTAATGATGATTGAAAATGCAGAGCGCTTCGGGCTGGCTCAGCTTCACCAGCTGAGAGGGCGTGTAGGGCGGGGAAAATATCAGTCTTACTGTATTATGGTAGGAGCTTCGGAACAGGAAGGAACGAAAGAACGCCTGGATATCTTAAACCAGTCCAATGACGGCTTTTTTATTGCCTCAGAGGATTTAAAGCTACGTGGACCCGGCGATATTTTCGGAATCAGGCAGAGTGGGGATCTGGAATTTAAACTGGGGGATATTTTTACGGATGCAAACCTGTTAAAGACTGTATCAGAAGAAGTGAAACGGCTTTTTCATGTGGATCCGGAGCTGGAAAAAGAGGAACACCAGGAACTGAAAGGCAAGCTGCAAGAGTATCTTGAGAAAAGCTATGATAAGCTTAATTTGTAGTTGAAATTATCTGGTTTTTGATTATTGCAGAAAATATTTGCAATAATCGACTGCAAATGATACACTAATTTACGTAAAATTATGAATGCAAGGAAACAGGAGGAATGTAATGAGTAGAAAAGCCTTAAAATTTGATGCAAAGGATGCCATGAGGAATGCGCTGGTAAGTCCTATTATGGTTACAATAATAATGGGTATCATCATGGTTGCATTATCTGCGGTGCAGGGTTTTCTGGATATATGGCAGAACATGATAGACAATGCGGGCGCTTATGTAGATTCAGGCCAGACTGGAGCATTTGTAGTCAGCAGCATTATTTTTTTAGTTATTAATATTGTTGTTAGCACCATTATCCAGTTTGGGTATCAGTCTTACTGTTTAAAAGTTGCTAACAGGGATGATACTATGTCATATGGGGATTTATTCGGATCTGTAAGGTATTTGTTAAAAGCTCTGGGATTGATTCTCATGGTGTCTTTACTTACTTTTTTGTGGACGTTGCTTTTAATCATTCCGGGAATTATTGCTGCTTACCGCTATTCACAGGCTGTTATTATTATGGTTGAGGATCCAAGTAAAGGTATTATGCAATGCATTCGTGAAAGTAAGGAAATGATGGTAGGACATAAGTGGGAATTCTTTGTTCTGGAGCTGTCCTTTATTTTATGGCAGCTTTTGGGCCTTGTCACCTGCGGTCTTGCTTTCGTTTATGTATATCCTTATATGAAGGTTACTTTTGCTAATTATTATAATGCAATAAAGCCTAATGCGGTTGTATTTGAGGAAGCGACTGTAATTGAGTAATGATAAAAGGGTTCAAACTTTTTAAGAGGTTGAACCCTTTTGTACGGCAAACGAGTGGAGGAGCACGGAAGATGAAGTGTGTGATAATTGGAATTGCCGGAGGAACCGGCTCAGGGAAGTCGACCTTTACCAACCGGTTAAAGGAAGCGTTTTGTGATGATATCGCGGTTATCTATCATGATAATTATTATAAAAAGCAGGATGGGATCTCTTTTGAAGAGAGAAAGAAAATGAATTATGACCATCCCGAAGCTTTTGAAACAGAGCTTTTGCTGGATCAGCTTAAAAAGCTACGGGATGGAGAATCGGTTGATTGTCCTGTTTATGATTATTCCATGCACAACCGTTCTCAAAATGTGGTGAAGGTGGAGCCTAAAAAGGTTATTTTAGTCGAGGGGATCCTGGTTTTTGCGGATGAACGCTTAAGAAGCATGTTTGATATAAAAATCTTTGTGGAGGCTGACGCCGATGAACGGATCCTTCGCCGGGTGATCCGGGATGTAAAGGAAAGAGGCCGGGATATCGAGGGTGTTGTGGAACAGTATTTAACCACAGTTAAGCCTATGCATTATTTGTATGTGGAGCCTACGAAACCAATGGCAGATGTTATTATAAACAGCGGCATGAATGAGGTTGCGTTTCAGCTAGTGAAAACGAATATTGAGAAGATATTGGAGTCTGGTAATTAGGGTTAAAAATGTATCTGCATGAGAATGTTTTTGAGGGCTAGATTTTTTCCAGAAAAAAACATTTTACGAAAAACCTTCTAGTGTATTTCATTCTATTCCAGCCATAATAGGAGTGTAGCACAAAACACACCATGAATTATTAAAAAAACAAAATCATGGTGAATAGATGAAAAGGAGGCATATCATTATGTCAGGTAGATCTAATACTACAAATGTACCAGAGGCAAAAGAAGCAATGGATCGTTTTAAAATGGAAGTAGCCAACGAGATTGGTGTTCCGTTAACCAACGGTTATAACGGTAACTTAACTTCTGCTCAGAACGGTTCCGTAGGCGGTTATATGGTTAAGAAGATGATCGAAGCCCAGGAAAGACAGATGGCAGGTAAATAATCTGTAAAAAAAAATGAAACACCCTTCGAATATAACAAGAAATAACATTTAGTCCAATAGCATGGACGATTGAAGGGAAGCAGGAGCTGCAGTTTCGTAACTGATAATCAGTTATGGGGGCTGCGGCTCCTGTTTTTTTGATGAATGGGGATGGTATGAGTGGTTGGAAAGGATTGGTGGGTAGTTGAGTCCGCCATGGAACCCTGACTGCGCAGAGCGCAGTCAGGGTCGCGGGCTTCGCCCTATGAAAAAATACAGAAGTTCAGGTGCTTATGTGCAAGCACAACGCGCCTGAATTTCTGCATTTTTTCACCATGGCTCATTGCTGGCGCGAAAAATCAGTTGTATATCTACCGATTTCATACTATAATGGTTTGGAATAATAAAGTGAGGAATTGTTATGAGAGTAATTGCCGGAAAAGCCAGGAGGCTTGTTTTGAAGACGATAGAGGGGCAGGATACACGGCCTACGACAGATAGAATTAAAGAAACACTTTTTAATATGATACAAGGGGACATGCCTGATTGCTGTTTTTTGGATTTGTTCTCTGGCAGCGGGGCTATCGGTATTGAGGCGCTGAGCCGGGGAGCCAGGCTGGCGGTTATGGTGGAACAGAGTCCGGGGGCAGCAGAATGCATCCGTGAGAATTTAAAGACCACCAGGCTGGAGGATGGCGCCATTGTGATGAACTGTGACGTTATGACAGGACTTGGAAGGCTGGAAGGGAAAGGGTATGTATTTGATTTTATATTTATGGACCCTCCCTATAATCAGGATTTGGAAAAAAAGGTTTTGCAGTATCTGGCTGATTCCCGGATGATTGATGAGGACACGACGATGATTGTGGAAGCTTCTTTAGAAACTTCTTTTGATTTTTTGGAGAATCTGGGATACCGGATGATAAGGGAAAAGAATTATAAAACCAATAAACATGCTTTTATAGCAAGGAAAGAACGATAAGAAATTGCTCAAAATACATGGGCAACAATAAGGAAGAGGAAGAGACCATATGAGAAAAGCAGTGTATCCGGGAAGCTTTGATCCGGTGACGTTTGGTCATCTGGATATTATAGAACGTTCTGCCAGGATGTCGGATCATCTGATCATAGGAGTTTTAAATAATAATTCAAAAACTCCGTTGTTTTCTGTAGAAGAACGTGTTAATATGTTAAAGAGCCTTACGAAACACCTTCCCAACGTGGAGGTGGAATCGTTTGGAGGACTTTTGGTAGATTTTGTACGAGCCAAACAGGCGGATGCAGTGATTCGCGGGCTTCGGGCTGTAACGGATTTTGAATATGAATTGCAGATCGCACAGACAAACCGGGTCATGGCCCCAGAAATTGATACTGTGTTTTTGACGACGAATTTAAAATATTCTTACTTGAGTTCCAGCATTGTGAAGGAGATCGCCGCCTATGGTGGAGAGATAAACACGTTTGTACCTGCATGCGTTGCGGAGCGTGTAATGAAGAAGATGGAAGATAGAATGAAATAAGAGTAAGGAGTGTTCGTATTATGATGAGCAGAATTGAACAGTTAATCGGTGAAATTGAAGAATATATTGACAGCTGCAAATACCAGCCGCTCTCCAACAGTAAGATTGTGGTAAACAGGGATGAACTTGAAGAGCTTCTGGTAGAACTTCGTCTGCGCATCCCGGATGAAATCAAGCAGTACCAGAAGATCATCAGCAATCGTGACGCCATTATGAGTGAAGCCCGCCAGCAGGCGGATTCTATTTTGGCCCAGGCCAATGCTCAGACAAATGAGCTGGTTAATGAGCATGAGATTATGCAGAAAGCATATACCCAGGCCAATGATATTATTGAACAGGCCAACAGCCAAGCCCAGCAGATCGTGGAACAGGCGGTTTCTGACGCCAACGGAATCAGGCAAAGCTCTGTCCAGTATACGGATGACATGTTAAAGAGCCTTCAGACTATTATCAGTCATTCCATGGAAGGAGCTCAGGGCCGCTTTGATGCCTTTATGACTTCCATGCAGTCAAGCTATGATATCGTTTCCTCTAACCGCCAGGAGCTGACAGGAGCTGTCATGCCCGTGGAAGGAACGGAAGAAAACGGGACAACAGAATAAAAAGTATGATGGTAAGGAAGCTGTGAAGTACTTTCCAAGCTACATAGTGCCGGATGGATAATCCGGCATTTTTTATAACACTCTTTGTCTGAAAGATGCCGGATAACCCTCCGAATGCGGTTACGGTTCCGATCCATAAGCCAGTAGAGATTCCTGAAAAGGCCTGGGAAACAGCCTTGATTCCTGTGGTCATTTCAACAAATCCCAGGATAAGGGCCTTATGCTGGGGGAGGTCTATGGGAATCGTAGCTATGTAGAGGGCCAGGATGGAAAAAAGCATGATATATCCCCCGATTTTTACCATGACTTCGCAGGAATCCATTAGGCTGTCATCAAAGGATTTGGAAGATTCTCTGGTGACCGGAAGGGACAGGGCAGGTCCGTTTATGCCATAACAGCTCCGGGCTGCAATGGAAAGAGGAATTATGGGCAGGTAAACGCAGACAAGAAGGAGCCAGACCGGTACGGCTGGTGGAAGCCCTCCGGCAGCATAGCCTAATAAAAACATGGGGCTGGGATGATTGCAGATGGCTAAAAGGTATCTACCTTCTTTTTCCGAGATACGTCCATTATCCATGAAATCACTGCAGGTTCTGGCTCCCATGGGATAACCGCAGAGAAGTCCGGAAACAAGGGTATAGCTTCCGGCATCCGAAAGGCAAAAGAACCGATGCAGGATCCTTCTGACGGGGAAAATAAGGATGCGGATTGCATTTAAGGCAACAATGACATTGGAGCAGATCATAAAGGGCAAAAGGGTGGGTATCACGACTGAACCCCATAAAACAAGTCCGTTTCTTGCCCCTTCAAAGGCTGTGGACGGAAAACGGAGCAATAGAATTAAGGCAGCAACGGAAAGGAGACGGAAGAAGGATTTTTTCATGTACACCTGAATAGATTGTTTTATACAATTATATGAAATGGCATGACTGATATGATGGTGATTCTTCTTTTCATCCTGATCCTTTCTGTTTTCCAGGTAACCATGATCGATTACCTGTATAATAATCCTACCTTTTACCAGCTCGACGCTTATACCTGGGAAAGCGATGACTTCAGAAGCTTAAAGCTTGGAAAAATGGTGGCAGAATGGGATTCTCTTGATTATGATACTTTGACTTCCTTAATGGTGGAGCATCAATATGATCTGACTGGGGTCACAGACCGTGATACCCATACGGACCGCCTTTTAAAGGTAAAGCCGGCGGAGTATAGAAAGCTCCGTCAGGCTTATGAAACTATTTTATATGATTTAAAGTTTTTTCCGATCCCTTTATCCGTTCAGCCCGGTTCTCCGGATATTAGCTATCAAAACGGCTGGATGGACACCAGGACCTACGGAGGAGAACGAAGGCATGAAGGCTGCGACATCATGAGCAATGATCAGCCAAGAGGGCATTTTCCGGTGGTCAGTATGAGCGACGGAGTGGTGGAAAAAGTGGGGTGGCTGGAAAAGGGCGGCTGGCGGATCGGGATACGGACTCCTAAGGGAGCGTATCTTTATTATGCCCACCTTTACGGCTACAGCAAGCAGTGGAAGGAAGGGGACGAGGTAACAGCGGGAGAACTTTTGGGATTTATGGGGGACACCGGTTACAGCCAGGTAGAGGGTACTACCGGCAACTTTCCAGTCCATTTGCATTTGGGAATTTATTTGCGGACCGATCATAATGAGGAGATGAGCGTAAATCCCTATTGGGTCTTAAAATATCTGGAGAAATACCGGTTGAAATATTCGTATTAGCATACCGGCCTTTTATCGAAACTTGCCTTGCAAATTTCGATAAGCTATATTAAGATTGCTTACATAGGCATAGTTTATTTAATGAAGGCAGAATTAGCGCCTTACTTTGGTAAATTAGCCGTTCGATGAGCTTAAGGCGAATCGAACTTCTTTGACGCAAGATGGGAGCGACAACGTGAAAGAACGGAAGATTTCAGAAGAATTTTTAAACAGAATGAAAGATTTATTAGGGGAAGAAGAGTATGAAGCGTATTTAAAAAGCTTTGATGAGGAGCGGCTCTATGGGCTGCGTATCAATACCCTTAAGATAACCCCGGAAAAATTTACAAACATGACAACTCTTAAGCTAAAGCCCGTTCCCTGGATCCATAACGGTTTTTACTATGAGGGGGAAGAACGTCCGGCAAAAGATCCTTATTACTACGCCGGGCTTTATTATCTCCAGGAACCCAGCGCTATGACGCCGGCAAGCCTGCTTCCCGTGGTTCCGGGAGACAAGGTCCTTGATCTTTGTGCAGCGCCAGGAGGGAAAAGCACGGAGCTGGGGGCAAAGCTGAAAGGCAAAGGCCTTTTGGTGTCCAATGACATCAGCAATTCCAGGGCAAAGGCTTTGCTTAAGAACTTAGAATTGTGGGGGATTGAGAATATTTGTGTCACCAGCGAGGAACCAAAAAAATTAAAGGAAACCTTCGGTGAATTTTTTGATAAAATTCTGGTTGATGCTCCCTGTTCCGGAGAAGGGATGTTCCGCAAGGATGCGGATATGGTGAAAAGCTATGAGGAACACGGGCCTGAGTATTATGCTGCGATCCAAAGGGAAATTATGGATCAGGCGGCAGACATGCTTGCACCTGGCGGATATCTTTTATATTCTACCTGCACGTTTTCGGCCTGTGAGAATGAAGACATCATCAGACGGACTCTGGAGTGCCATGAGGAGATGGAGCTTATCAGGCTTCCTCTTTTTGAAGGAGCCAGCGGTGGGATCGGCCTCCCCGGCTGCCTCCGCCTTTTTCCCCATAAGATCAAGGGAGAGGGCCATTTTATGGCGCTGTTAAAAAAGAAAGGAAGCCCGGCTGGATATAAGGATTATGGGAAGACCGGAAACAAACAGTCCCCCCTTCCTGCTGAACTTTCTAATTTCCTTTCCATGGTCTCAAAGCCCCTGGAGAGTTCCCGGATCCGGATAAAGAATGATGCGGTTTACTATTTGCCGGAACATTTTCAGGAGAATACAAAAGGCCTGCGCTACTTAAGGACCGGACTTTTGCTGGGAGAGATGAAAAAGGACCGTTTTGAGCCGGGACAGGCCTTTGCTATGGCCTTAAAGCCGGAAGAGTTCAAACAAGTTTTCTCCTGGGAAAAGCAGGATGATAGGGTAATCCGCTATTTAAAGGGAGAAACCATTTCCTTGAAAGACGGAGAGGATCCTATCAAAGGCTGGTGCCTGATCTGTGTGGAAGGCTTCCCTCTTGGCTTTGCCAAGGGGAGCGGAGCGACACTGAAAAACAAATACTATCCGGGATGGCGGTGGCAATAATGAAGGAACTGAGACTTGATAAATATTTAACAGAGATGGGAGAAGGAACGAGAAGCCAGATCAAGGAAATGGCCAGAAAAGGCAGGATTCTGGTAGACGGCATACCGGAGAAAAGGGCGGAGCGCAAAATCGATCCGGAACAGCAACAGGTATCCGTGGATGGACGCCCGGTGTCCTATGTCCGATATGAATATTACATGCTAAACAAGCCTCAGGGAGTGGTATCTGCCACAGAAGATTCCCGTTATGAAACCGTGATCAGTCTCATTGAGGAGCGGAAACGGGATGATCTTTTTCCGGTGGGACGGCTGGATATTGATACGGAGGGGCTTCTTCTCATCACCAATGACGGAGACTTGGCTCATCGCCTTCTGTCTCCCAAAAAGCATGTGGATAAGGTTTATTTTGCCCGGGTTGAAGGGGTGCTTCCGCATGACGCAGAGGAACGTATGGAGGAAGGGCTTGTGCTTTCTGATGGAACTCCCACAATGCCAGCCCGGCTGGAAGTACGAAAGCGGGGTAAGGATGAAGTTCCTTCTGAAATCTGCCTGACCATCCGGGAAGGAAAATTTCATCAGGTCAAACGAATGTTTGAAACTCTTGGGTGCCGTGTGATATACTTAAAGAGGATGTCTATGGGAAGCCTGATCTTAGATGAGGCGTTAAAACCGGGTGAATACCGCCCGCTTTCAGAGGATGAAATCCTGAAACTAAAAAGTCATGGTAAATAAGGAAACACCCTTCGGGTATACCTTTATGCCCAGATTACATGGGCAATAACAAGGAAGCACCCTTCGGGTATACCTTTATGCCCAGACTACGTGGGCAATAACAAGGAAAGGAAGACAAAAGCAGAAGATGTTAGAGGAAAAGAAAGCAGTGATTTTTGATCTGGATGGAACACTGGTTGATTCCATGTGGATGTGGAAATCCATTGATATAGAATTTCTTGGCAGCAGAGGGCTTGCATGTCCGGAAGATTTACAAAAGGAGATTGAAGGGATGAGCTTTTCGGAAACTGCTTTTTATTTTAAAGAGCGGTTCAGGCTGAAAGAATCTCTTGAGGAAATCAAGGCTGTCTGGACGGATATGTCCATTGAAAAATACAGGAACGAGGTTTGGCTAAAGCCGGGAGCAGGAGATTTTCTTAAATACATTACTGAAAGAGGATTAAAGACCGGAATTGCCACCAGTAATGGCAGACAGATGGTGGATGCGGTGATTGATTCCTTAAATATCGGGCAATATTTTCAGGTAGTGGCTACTTCCTGCGAGGTGACTTATGGAAAGCCTGCGCCGGATATTTATTTAAAGGTGGCAGAGGAGCTTTCCGTATCTCCCGCTCAATGCCTGGTCTTTGAGGATGTTCCTGCCGGAATTCTGGCAGGAAAGCGGGCAGGTATGACGGTCTGCGCCATTGATGATGAATTTTCCAGAGAGATGGAAGAAGAAAAACGGCAGCTGGCTGATTATTTTATATACGATTATCACCAGATACTGAAAAGAAAGGTCGAAATATCATGATGCACGATTATCTTCCCATGAGCCGGGCTGATATGAATATCAGAGGTTGGAAGCAATGTGACTTTATCTATGTCACCGGAGATGCCTATGTGGACCATCCGTCCTTTGGCCATGCCATCATCAGCCGCCTTTTAGAGGCCCATGGCTATAAAGTAGGGATTATATCCCAGCCGGACTGGAAGGATCGGGCAAGCATTCAGGTTTTAGGAGAACCACGCCTGGGATTCCTGGTTTCAGGCGGCAACATGGATTCTATGGTAAATCACTATTCTGTTTCAAAGAAACGCAGACAGCAGGATGCATATACGCCAGGGGGCGTTATGGGAAAGCGTCCTGACTATGCGGTTACGGTCTACTGTAATCTGATCCGGTCCGTATATAAGAAAGCGCCTGTCATCATCGGCGGCATTGAAGCCAGCTTAAGGCGTCTGGCTCATTACGATTACTGGTCGGACCGGTTAAAGCATTCCATTCTGATTGATTCCCAGGCGGACTTAATTTCCTATGGGATGGGAGAAACGTCCATTGTGGAAATTGCAGACGCATTGAACAGCGGGATCGACATCAAGGATATCACTTTTATCGATGGCACTGTCTATAAGACGGACAGCCTGGAATCCGTATATGATGCCCAGATCCTTCCTTCTTTTGATAAATTGAAGGCTGAAAAACAAGAATATGCAAAAAGCTATTACATTCAATATAATAATACGGACCCATTTACCGGAAAGCGTCTGGTGGAGCCATATAAGGACAATCTGTTTGTCGTTCAGAATCCTCCCGCCAAGCCTCTATCCATGGAGGAGATGGATGAGGTATATGCCCTTCCTTATATGAGAAATTACCATCCTTCCTATGAGGAGCTTGGAGGAGTTCCAGCCATCCGTGAAATTAAATTCAGCCTGATCAGCAACCGTGGCTGCTTTGGCGCTTGCAGCTTTTGTGCTCTTACCTTTCATCAGGGCAGGATTATACAAGCCAGAAGCCATAACTCCCTTTTAGATGAAGCAAAGCTTTTAACTGAGGAACCGGACTTTAAGGGATATATCCATGACGTAGGAGGTCCTACGGCGGATTTCAGGTACCCGGCCTGTGAAAAACAGATGACGAAAGGGGCTTGCTCCAACCGGCAGTGCCTGTTTCCAGAACCTTGTAAAAATCTGAAAGCGGACCATACGGATTATATTGAGTTACTGAGAAAGCTTAGAAGCCTGCCAAAGATGAAAAAGGTATTCATTCGTTCCGGCATCCGGTTTGATTATGTGCTGGCTGATCCCGGTAAAAAGTTTTTAAAGGAGCTTTGTCAGTACCATGTCAGCGGACAGCTAAAGGTTGCACCGGAGCATGTGTCGGATAAGGTGCTTTCAAAAATGGGAAAGCCCCGGAATCAGGTATATCGCCAGTTTGTAAAGGAATATAAGGACATGAACGGGCGGCTTGGAATGAAACAGTATCTGGTTCCCTATTTAATGTCTTCCCATCCAGGCTCCGGACTTTCGGAAGCTGTGGAGCTTGCAGAATATTTACGGGATTTGGGATATATGCCGGAACAGGTACAGGACTTTTACCCTACCCCTTCCACCATATCCACCTGTATGTATTACACGGGATATGATCCCCGTACCATGGAAAAGGTATATGTACCGGTCAATCCCCATGAAAAGGCCATGCAAAGAGCGCTCATCCAGTATCGGAATCCGAAAAATTATGAATTGGTTTCCGAGGCATTAAGACTGGCAGGCCGCACCGATTTGATCGGGTATGACAAAAAATGCTTAATCCGTCCAAGGGCAGGTGCTCCAGGCGGTTTCTCAGATAACAAAACAGGGAAGAATCCTAACAGCGGGAAAAGAGGGGCTGCTTCAGAGACAAAAGATCGCCGGGAGCAAAAGAAAAAGACCATTAGGAACGTCCATAAAAAAGCAGGTAAAAAATAATCCTGAATTGAAAGAAATACCCTTCGGGTATATTCACATCCGGAAAAGCGGGGTGGACTCTGCTCCAAATATGTAGGCAAAAATAATAGAAAAGAAGGGAACGATTATGAAGATTGCCATTGTAACAGGTGCGTCTTCCGGCATGGGAAGAGAATTTATCATGCAGATTGCTGACCGTTTTAATGGGATTGGAGAAATATGGGCCATAGCCAGAAGGGAAGACCGGCTGGAAGAGCTGTCCCCTAATGTTCCGGTTAAGGTCCGGACCTTTGCCATTGACTTAACGGATAAGAGTAAACTGATGAGCTTAGAGGATATTCTGGCGAAAGAAAAGCCGGAGGTAAAGTGGTTGATCAACGCGGCAGGTTATGGAAAAATCGGTGCCGTGGGGAGCATAAATATAGGGGATGAGATGGGCATGGTGGAATTAAACTGCGAAGCCCTTTGTGCCGTGACCCATATGGTCCTTCCATATATGTCGAAGAACAGCCGCATCATACAGTTTTCCTCTGCTGCTTCCTTTCTGCCCCAACCCGGATTTGCCATTTATGCGGCTACTAAATCCTTTGTGTTAAGTTACAGCAGGGCTCTGAATGAAGAACTGAAGCAAAAGGGAATTTATGTGACGGCGGTTTGCCCGGGACCAGTGAAAACCGAATTTTTTGATATTGCGGAAACCACAGGAAAGATCCCTCTTTATAAGCGGATCGTCATGGCTGATCCTAAGAAAGTGGTGCGAATTGCTTTGCGGGACAGCATGATGGGGCGTCCGGTTTCCGTGTATGGAACCACCATGAAGTCCTTCCGGCTTATGTGCAAGACAATCCCTCATACCGTGATCTTTCGTCTTATGAGGGGGCTTATGAAGACTACTTAAAGGAAGGCAAAGGAAGAGGAATACAAAAGTGAAACGATACAGGAAGGGACAGTACGGTTACCGTAATTATCATAGAAGAACAGAATTAGGGAAGGTCCTTGCCGGGGCGGCCCTGATTCTCATACAGCTATTGGCCCGGACAATGGCAGACAGCTCATCCTTTAAAAATATCCTGACGGTTACAGCCATTCTATCCGTTCTTCCGGTGGCCAATTGGGCATCCCCCCTTTTGGCCTCCTGGAAGTACAAAACGCTGAACGAGGAACTTTATAAAAAAGCATGTTCCCATGAAGGAAAAAGCAGATTGCTTTATGATCTGATCATCACCTCAAGGGATGCGGTCATGCCGGTGGATGTGGCTGCGGTTCATCCAACCGGCATCTATGCTTACTGTACAGCCAAAAAGCTGGACACAGGAAAAGCAGAATACTTTTTTAAGGATATGTTCCTCAGCCATCAGGTAAAGCTGGATATAAGGCTCATTCTGGATGAAGAGGAATTTTTCAAACACCTTTCCAGCTTGAGACCGGAAGCAGAGTACAAGGATGACGGCAGCGTGGAGCGTGGAGTTACGTTGTTAAAAAGCTTATCCATGTAACCGGCAGGACAGAAATACCCTTCGGGTATCCCTTTACACCCGATAAAGCGGGGTGGGCCCTGTCCCAAATACATGAGTAGTAATATGGAAAGGATAAAACATGCAGTCTTTGATTGTATCGAAAAATGAAGCAGGGCAGCGCCTTGATAAGCTGCTATCCAAATATTTGAATCTTGCAGAAAAGAGCTTTCTTTATAAGATGATGAGAAAGAAAAACATCACTTTAAACGGCAGGAAGTGTGAAGGCTCGGAAAAGCTTGCGGAAGGAGACGAGGTCAAACTTTTTCTTTCCGATGAAACCATTGAAAAGTTTTCCCAGTTAAAGCTTCAGGAAGTAAAAAAAGTATCGTTAAACATTATATATGAGGATGAGCACATCCTTTTGGTAAATAAGCCTGCTGGCATGCTCTCCCAGAAAGCTAAGGAGTCGGATGAATCCCTGGTGGAATACATGATCGATTATCTGGTTTCAGGCGGCCAGTTATCCACAGAACAGTTAAGGAGCTTCCGGCCTTCCGTGTGCAACCGTCTGGACCGGAACACCAGCGGCCTGGTAGTGTGTGGTAAGTCCCTTCCAGGACTTCAGCTCATGTCAGCCTCCTTTAAGGAGAGGAGCATCCACAAGTATTATCAGTGCGTGGTAAAGGGGCAGATTTCAGATAAACAGGTGATCACAGGATATTTGACCAAGTCGGAAGCAACCAATCAGGTGACGGTCCATAAACAGGAGGTTCCCGGGAGCGCTCCGATTGTGACGGAATATGAGCCGGTAAAGTGGCATGAAGGATACACTCTCCTTAGGGTCACTCTGATCACAGGACGTACCCATCAGATCCGTGCTCATTTATCCTCCATTGGACATCCAATCGTAGGAGACTATAAATATGGGGACAGCAGGGTGAATGAGGAAGCAAAAAAGCTTTATCACATTCAGTCCCAGCTCCTACACTCTTATCAGGTGACATTTCCGGAGCTGCCGGATCCCCTTGCCTATTTATCCGGCCGCACTTTTTATGCGCCTTTACCAAAGACCTTTTCCAAAATATGCAGGGACTGGAGATAGGAGGCAGAGATGGGAACCTGGAATACAAGAGGGTTAAGAGGCTCTGCACTTGAAGATCTGATTAACCGAAGCAATGAATGCTACCGGGAAAAAGGACTGGCTTTGATCCAGAAAATACCCACGCCGATCACCCCTATTTCCATTGATAAGGAAAGCCGCCACATCACCCTGGCGTATTTCGACCAGAAAAGTACAGTGGATTATATCGGGGCTGTACAGGGGATTCCGGTATGCTTTGATGCCAAGGAATGCTCGGCTGGCACATTTCCCCTACAAAATATCCACCCTCATCAAGTCGCTTTCATGGAAGAGTTTGAGAGCCAGGGAGGCATTGCTTTTATCATTTTATCCTATACCCAGAAGGATGAGATTTATTATCTTCCATTTGACCAGCTGAAACGGTTCTGGACACGGATGGAAGAGGGCGGGCGGAAAAGCTTTACCTATGAAGAGGTGGATAAAACCTGGCGGATAGGTCGGTTGCGGGATATTTTCGTTCACTACCTGGAACTGATTCAGAAAGATTTGGATAGAAGAGATTGACAAGAACCACTTTTTCCCCTATAATCGACTATACGTTATCAAATTATCACTTTACTACAAGAAAGTGATATAAAATGATAAACTGTGAAAATAATTTTCTTAGCTACAGATTATGGCGGCTTATCATGGAAGATCGAAGCAGAAGACGGAGGTTATTATGGCAAATAAACTGTTACATACGCCGGATGGAGTCCGGGATATCTATGGAGTAGAGTGTACGAGAAAGGCTGCTGTACAGGAGAAGATGTTAAAAGTTTTTCATCTGTGCGGATATCAGGACATTGAAACTCCCACCTTCGAATTTTTTGATATTTTCAATGAGTCCAGGGGAAGTGTCAAGGCAAAGGAGATGTTTAAGTTTTTTGACAGGGATAACCACACCTTGGTGCTGCGTCCGGATGAAACGCCTGCCATAGCCAGATGTGCGGCCAAATATTTTCTGGATGAGGATATGCCCATCCGTCTTTGCTATATAGAGAGAACCTTTATCAATAATTCCAGCTATCAGGGCCGGCTTAAGGAAGCCAGTCAGACCGGAGTGGAGTTTATCGGAGACGATTCCGCGGATGCGGATGCAGAAATTCTTGCGATGGTGATCAGGGCCTTAAAGGCAGCAGGATTAACGGAATTCCAGGTGGAATTAGGCGAAGTGGACTTTTTTAAAGGTCTGATGGAAGAAGCCGGCATGGATGAGGAAACGGAGGAGGCCTTAAGACAGCTTATTGAAAATAAGAATTATTTTGGCGTAGAAGAACTGGTAATGGCCCAGCCCATTAATGCGGAGTTAAAACAGGTGTTTTTAAAGCTCCCGGAACTGTTTGGTTCCCTTGAACAGATCCAGGCAGCAAAGGAATTGACTTCCAATCCAAGGGCGCTAAAGGCGATTGAACGCTTGGAAGAGGTAAGCCGGATTCTTGCATGTTATGGGCTTTCTGATTACGTTTCCTATGACCTTGGCATGCTGAGTCAGTATCAGTATTACACCGGTATCATTTTTAAGGCTTATACGTACGGGACTGGAGATTACGTGGTCAACGGCGGAAGATATGATAAGCTTTTGGAACAGTTTGGTAAAAATGCTCCTGCCGTGGGATTCGGAATCTCGGTGGATGAGCTTTTACTGGCTCTTTCCAGGCAGAAGATCGAGATGAAGGTTGATCTGGTGAACACCATGATCCTATATGAAAAAGAAGCCAGGGAACATGCAATCCGGCTTTCCAGCCATTTCCGGGAATCCGGTATGGCGGTCCAGCTTCAGCGTAAGGATACGGCCCGATCCCTTGAGGACTATCAGGCATACGCAAGGCGCCGGGATTTAAATAATCTGCTGTATCTGGACCAAAGCGGGTTTTCCGTAAAGGTCATGAACCTTATTCTGGACCGTACAGATGAGATCCCTCTGTCGGAATATTTAAAATAATCGGGGGTACGTATGAGATATCTGACTTTTGCCCTGGCAAAGGGGCGGCTAGCAAAACAGTCACTTGAAATGTTTGAAAAAATCGGGATCACCTGTGAAGAGATGAAGGATAAGGATTCCCGGAAGCTGATTTTCACCAACGAGGAGCTGGGCATTCGGTTCTTTCTTGCAAAGGCCAGCGATGTGCCTACCTACGTAGAGTATGGGGCGGCTGACCTTGGCATAGTGGGGAAGGATACCATTTTAGAAGAAGGAAGAAAGCTTTATGAGGTCATGAACCTGGGGATTGGAAATTGCAGAATGTGCGTCTGCGGTCCTCCATCGGCAGGGGAGCTTTTAAAGCATCACGAAAGGATTCGTGTAGCCACCAAATATCCGGCGATTGCCAAGGACTATTTTTACAATAAAAAACATCAGACCGTTGAAATCATAAAGCTTAACGGCTCCATTGAGCTGGCGCCTATTGTAGGGCTTTCCGAGGTCATAGTGGATATTGTGGAAACAGGTGCCACTCTTAAGGAAAACGGACTTGCGGTATTGGAAGAAATCTGCCCCTTATCCGCCCGTATGGTGGTCAATCAGGTAAGTATGAAACGGGAAAATGACAGGATCACAAAGCTGATCCATGATCTGCGTACCTTGCTGCAGGAGGAAAACCGATGAGAATTGTAAAGCTTAACGAAACTTCCAGACGAAATATTCTTGCTGATCTGTTAAAAAGAGATCCTAACAATTACGGCGCATATGCTGACACGGTCCAGGAAATCGTGGAAACGGTGAAACGGGATGGAGATCAGGCAGTATTTGCCTATACAAAGGAATTTGATCAGGCGGAAATAAAGGCCGGAAACTTAAAGGTGACCGAACAGGAAATTGAGGAAGCTATGAAGGAAGTGGACCCGGAACTTATAGAGATCCTTAAAAAATCCATGAAAAATATCCGTCAGTTTCACGAAAAGCAAAGGCAGTACAGCTGGTTTGACAGTAAGCCGGACGGTACCATTCTGGGCCAGAAGATCACACCTTTAGAAAGCGTGGGTGTTTATGTTCCAGGCGGAAAGGCGGCTTATCCATCTTCGGTCCTGATGAATATCATTCCGGCAGAAGTGGCAGGCGTGAGCCGCATTGCCATGGTGACTCCGCCAGGAAAGGATGGAAAGGTCAATCCTGTCACCTTAACGGCAGCTCATCTGGCTGGTGTTACCGAAGTTTATAAGGTGGGCGGAGCACAGGCGGTAGCGGCCCTTGCCTTTGGTACGGAAACCATCCCTAAGGTCAACAAGATCGTAGGGCCCGGGAATATATTTGTGGCATTGGCAAAAAAGGCAGTTTACGGGCATGTAAGCATTGACAGCATTGCCGGTCCAAGTGAGATTCTGGTGCTTGCAGATGAGAGCGCCAATCCCCGCTTTGTGGCGGCAGATTTATTGTCCCAGGCAGAACATGATGAGTTGGCTTCTGCTATTTTAGTAACTACCAGTATGGAGTTAGCTGAGAAGGTATCAGAGGAAATAGAGACTTTTACCCGGGAACTGTCCCGCAGAGAGATTATTGAAAAGTCCCTGGATAATTACGGCTATATTCTTGTGGCAGATACTATGAAGGAAGCCATCCATGCTGTCAATGAGATCGCTCCGGAGCATTTGGAGATCATCACCAAAAATCCTTTTGAGGACATGACCAGGATTCATAATGCAGGTGCAATCTTTATTGGAGAGTACAGTTCTGAGCCTCTTGGAGACTATTTTGCCGGACCAAACCACGTGCTTCCTACCAATGGCACGGCGAAATTTTTCTCAGCTTTAAGTGTGGATGATTTTATAAAGAAATCAAGCATTATTTATTACTCAAAGGAAGCGTTGGAAGAGATCCATGAAGATATCGAAGCATTTGCCGAGGCAGAGCATTTAACCGCCCACGCCAATTCTGTGAAAGTACGCCTTTCCACGATAGCAATGTCCATGTAAGCAATGAGCAGTGCGGAACAGGACGGAAGAAAAAGTTCGTCGTGCTTGCACGTAAGAAATTTTTCTTCCAGCCTGTTCCATAGGGCGAATGCCCGTGAGCTCGTAAAACCGCAGGTTTTACGAGCGCCACTGCGGAGTCACCTAATTATAAACATGAAAGAAGGTTAAACAAAATGGGACGAAGTGCAGAGATTTCCCGTGTAACCCGTGAGACAGATATCCGGCTGACCCTTGATATAGACGGCAGCGGAAAAGCTGACATCCATACGGGGATTGGATTTTTTGATCACATGTTAAACAGCTTTGCCCGTCATGGCTTTTTTGACTTAACCTTGTCGGTAAAAGGAGATCTTGAGGTAGATACCCACCATACTGTTGAAGATACGGGCATTGTACTGGGAACTGCCATCAAACAGGCCCTTGGTGATAAAAAATCCATCAGGCGTTACGGCAGCATGATCCTTCCTATGGATGAAACCTTGGTCCTCTGCGCCATTGACCTATCCGGCAGGCCGTATTTAGGCTACGATGTTTTGCTTACCAGCGAACGGGTGGGGGAATTTGAGACAGAAATGCTGAAGGAATTTTTCTATGCTGTTTCATATGCTACTGAAATGAACCTGCATATCAGAAAAATGGCAGGAGAGAATAACCACCATGTGATCGAGGGAGCCTTCAAAGCATTTGCAAAGGCCTTGGATGAGGCAACATCCCCTGATCCAAGAATCACAGGGGTACTGTCTACAAAGGGAACATTATAAAGGAGAATCCATATGCAGCTTTATCCAGCAATTGACTTAAAAGACGGGCAGTGCGTCCGTTTAAAACAGGGAGAATTTAAGGAGATCACCGTATATTCCCAAAAGCCGGAGGAGGTAGCTGCCCTCTGGCAGTCCCAGGGCGCCACATTTCTTCATTTGGTAGATTTAGATGGGGCTTTGGCCGGTCGTTCTGTTAATGAAAAGGTAATCAAAAAAATAGCGGATACCGTTTCCGTGCCAATCGAAATAGGCGGCGGCATCCGAAGCGAAGAGGCAATCGAATCCATGCTTTCTCTGGGAGCAGCCAGGGTAATCATCGGGACGAAGGCCGTCGAGAATCCGGAATTTATCCGGGATATGGTGAAAAAGTTCGGGCAGGACCGTATTGTGGCAGGCGTTGACGCTAAGGATGGTATGGTAGCGGTGGAAGGCTGGGAAAAGATCAGCGGAATCACCGCATCAGAGCTTTGCAACAGGATGAAAGAATATGGTGTCCGCCATATCGTTTATACCGATATATCCAGGGATGGGATGCTGACAGGCCCCAATGTGGAGTATACGAAAAAGCTGACGGAAGAAACCGGAATGGATATCATTGCGTCCGGCGGAATGTCTTCCATGGAAGATTTAAGGCAGCTTTATCATGCAGGTGTCCGCGGTGCCATCATAGGGAAGGCGTTGTATGAAAAGCGGATCGATTTAAAGGAAGCCATTGAAGCCTTTGAAAAGCAGGATCATCAGGGGAGGATATGATGATGGAGTATAAAAAACTAATTGCAGGTTTTGGAATCCGGGAGGGGAAGGCAGTAAGGCTTGATGATCAAAAGGCGTGCTATGGAGAAAATCTTTTGACGCTGGCATGTTTTTTCGGTGACAGCGGAGCAGATGAGCTCTTTCTACATGATCTGTCTGAATCAGAGGAAGATCATGAACGTACAATCGGCCTTATGAAGGAAATTGCAAGGCTGTCAGATATTCCTGTGATTTTAGGGGGAAGAGTCAGGCGGCTGGAAGATGTGAAGAAATACCTTTACGCAGGAGCAAAAGCAGCATTTCTTGACGTAAGCCTTGATGAAAATGTGGATTTGATGAAAGAGGCGGCAGACAGGTTCGGAGATGATAAGATTTATGCTTATCTTCCGGACTGTTCGTATTTGGAGCGGACTAAGGAATACGCCCAGTTGGGTGCTTCCGTCATGATTCTGGGGGATAAAGTCACAGAAGAAAAACTCCAGGCTGTTTCAGCCTGTGAAGAGGCCTTTTTGATCACCAGCTGCGGGGAAGATGCAGATCTCTTTGCTTATGCCCTTGGAGTGGAAAATGTGGAAGGCATGGTGGGAAGCTTTGACGGGGAAGTGAACTGCATGGATTTGAAGCAGGATTTAAAAGCCCTTGGAATCGGAGTAGATACCTTTGAAAGCCCGGTAAGCTTTGACCAGTTTAAGCTGGGCGATGATGGCCTCATTCCAGTAATCACCCAGGATTACAGGACAGGAGAAGTGCTCATGCTGGCCTATATGAACGAAGAGGCCTTTCACGAAACGCTAAAGACAGGATGCATGACCTATTACAGCAGAAGCCGTAAAAACCTCTGGCGGAAGGGAGAAACCTCCGGCCACTTTCAGTATGTGAAGTCCCTGGACATAGATTGCGACAATGATACGCTGTTAGCAAAAGTGAACCAGATCGGTGCTGCCTGCCATACAGGGGCGAGAAGCTGCTTTTATCAGAATCTGGTAAAAAAAGAGTATCAGGAGAGCAATCCCTTAAAGGTATTTGAAGAGGTATTTAATGTAATCCTTGACAGAAAGACAAATCCAAAGGAAGGTTCCTATACCAATTATTTATTTGACAAAGGTCTTGACAAGATATTAAAAAAGCTGGGAGAAGAGTCAACGGAAATTGTTATAGCAGCTAAAAATCCAAATCCGGAGGAAGTAAAATACGAAATTTCAGATTTTCTTTATCATATGATGGTGCTCATGGCTTATAAAGGAGTATCCTGGGAAGATATTACCAGAGAACTGTCCAATCGATAAACTTTATAAAAACGCTGGGAAGGCTGCTTGCTTTTCCGGTGTTTTTTGTGTACATAGAGCCATGGACAGCCTGATTGTTCCATGGTATAATAAAAAAATGGAAATTATGGGAGGCTATGGGTATGAAAGAACAGATGTCTGGCAGGATGAAACGGATGACACGGATTTACAACTGGGTGTTACCGGTTATTTTCCTGTATATCACCGCCGTTTCCTTTTTTGGTGCAGGAATGGGCATGAAGCTTTTGGGAAATACGAAGCCTGGTGTGGAACCGATGGAGTTTCATGTATATGATGGCGCAGATATTTACAGCAGCTTAAAGGCCCATATGATGACATGGGAGTTTGCGTCGGATTTTAAAGAAACCAATCATTATTACTTTGCTTACGATGAAAACCTGCTTCCTTATATTGTACAGGTCCATGGGGACCTGCCGGAGGAATATTTACAGATTCAATCCTATTTGTACGATGAGTCCGGGGAAGCACCGGAACCAGCGGTATTTTACGGAATGTCGTCGCACATTGAGGCTGATATCCGGGAGTATGCCATGGAAAGCTACAATGAGATGTGGGGAGAGAAACTTGTAACGGAGGATAATTTTTCGGATTATTTCGGAGAATACTATCTGGATACCACCAGAAAGCCGGCCTCCAATGCTTCGGAAACAATTTCTCTGATTTTTTCATACGGATTTCTGGCCGCCCTGGCAGGGACTCTGCTTTTGGTATGGAAGCTTAACAGCCGGAGGTTTAAGATAAGCCGTACAACCTTAAAGGCATGGACGGGAGAAAGACTGCTTGCATTAGACAGACAGCTTAATGGGGCCAGTACCTCCTCCTATGAAAAAGAACAGCTTTACCTGACCAATGATTATATCATTGCCAATGCAGAAGGATTTGATATCATCCCATATGAGGCTGTTGTGCGGATTTATGATACCTCCTATGCAACTGGAAAAAGGCTTATGGTTGAAACGAAGGATCAGAAATACCATACCCTTGCTATGGGGGGAAGAAAGAACAAAGATGGATTCCAGGAACTCATCAACCAGGTGAAAAGGAAAATTGAGGATAAAAAAGAGGATTTACCGGAAAATATTCTGACCGGGGAATCCCACAAGTATCCTGAAAATGTGGATCCAGAAGCGATTCTTCAGGTATCCGCCTCCCTTGAGCAAAAGCCTTCCAATCCTTTCTTTGGCGTAATCGGGGCGCTGTTTGCCTCTCTTATAGGAGTGGGACTTTGGGTGCTCATCGGTCAGGTGGGATTTGTTGCCGGAATAGCCGGATTTGTTATGCTGAAGCTCGCCTTAAGCGGCTATCAGAAGCTTGGAGGTTCGCTGGATAAAAAGGGGGCCGTCATTTGTCTTATCATAACAGCCGGAATGATCACCGGAGCCAATCTTCTGGATTATGCAGTATCCATGACAAGGGGATACTTCCAGTATGAAGCCAGCTTTGAAACCTTAACCTATGTTTTCTCCAACTTTGGAAAACTGATGTCCGATATGGATATGTGGAGAGGATTCATCATTGACCTTGCCATTGGCTATGGTCTGTCCATATGGTCCGCGGCAGGAGCTATAAAAGCCATTTTAAATATGGAAAAATAAATTTTAGAAAAAGAGGCGATTTGATTATGTCACAAGTATTAGAAAATTTTTTAAAGTATATATCCTTTGACACGCAGTCGAAGGAGGATATGGAATCAGTTCCAAGTACGGAAAAGCAGCGGGTATTAGCCAGAGAACTGGCAGCCCAGCTTCAGGCCATGAAGGCGGAGCATGTGATGGTGGATGAGCATAGCTACGTTTATGCTACCATACCTGCCACCATGGAAAAGCCTGTTCCGGTGCTTGGCTTTATTGCCCATATGGATACCGCTCCTTCATATTCCGGAACGGGAGTGAAGCCGCAGATCGTGAAAAATTATGACGGCAGTGATATTCTGATGAATAAAGAAACCGGACTGGTCATGAAAGCAAGCGATTTTCCGGATCTATTAAAGTACAAGGGACAGGATATCATTACAACGGATGGAACCACCCTGTTGGGTGCGGATGACAAAGCCGGAGTTGCCGAGATCATGGCTATGGCGGAGTATCTTTTATCCCATCCGGAGATTCCCCATGGAACCATCCGCATTGGCTTTACACCGGATGAAGAGGTTGGAAGAGGCGCAGATTTCTTTGATGTAAAGGGCTTTGGCGCAGATGTGGCTTATACCGTAGACGGCGGTGGCTTAGGAGAGCTGGAGTATGAGAATTTCAATGCAGCTTCCGCAAAGGTCCGGGTGCACGGCTCCAGTATCCACCCAGGATCTTCCAAGGGAAGAATGAGGAATGCCCTGCTTATGGCTATGGAGTTCCACAACATGCTTCCAGCTGCTGAAAATCCTATGTATACGGAAGGATATGAGGGGTTTTTCCATTTGGATTCTATGAGCGGAACGGTGGAAGAAGCCCGTATGGATTATATTATCAGGGATCATAACAAAGAAAGATTTGAAGAGAAAAAGATATTTATGGAGAGGGTGGCGGAATATCTCAACAGCCGCTATTATGCAGGAACCGTGGAACTTACTTTAAAGGACAGTTACTATAACATGAAGGAAAAGATCCAGCCTCACATGTACCTGATCGATATAGCAAAGACTTCCATGGAGGAAATCGGAATAGAACCTCTGGTAACTCCCATCCGCGGAGGTACGGACGGAGCCCGTTTGTCTTATGAAGGGCTTCCTTGTCCAAACCTGTGCACCGGAGGCTACAACTACCATGGAAAGTTTGAGTTCATTCCTGTTCAGTCCATGGAGAAAGTGGTAGAATTGCTTCTTAAAATCGTAGAGAAGTTTGCAGAAAGATAATATGCAGAGGGAATAGTACTCTGCAATTCAGATTAAAAAAGCAGCTATTGATAAAGTAGAATTCTACTCATATACCATTGGTAGAATTCTACTTTGATTTTTGGAGGTGATTTTATGCTTTCAACTTTAAGTAAACCAAGTGCTGATTTTTATATCCAGAGTATTGCGCTGTCTTTGCGCTATATGAACGATCAAAAGTTAGAGGAATTTGGCATAACGAACCAGCAGGCCCGGCTGTTAGGTGGAATCAGCAGTAGTCTTTACGATGGAGCTAATATCAGCCGCAAGTTTTTGGAGGATATGATGCAGCTTAAAGGCCCCTCTGTGACCAGTTTACTAAATGGCTTAGAGAAGAATGGTTTTATAATTCGCTATAGCCGTGAAGATGATGGCCGTGCAATGAATATCAAAGTTACTGAAAAAGGTGATAAGGTTTTAGAAGCACTGCGTGACATATTTAAAAGCACAGAACAGCAGCTGCATAGCGGTATGACGCCTGCAGAGCAGGAACAATTTCTGATGTTACTCCAAAAAGCTCATGATAACCTTTCGAGGAATAAGCATTCAGGAAATACAATACCGGTAGATGCAGGGAAGGGGTAAGCAGGCACATTGAGTGGTAGAAAACGAAGATGTTGCTTGCTATTATCTTCGGTGTTTATGGAGTTCTATATATTTTTTAATCTATTATGTAGGGTTCTACATATATATAAGACCAGGCTAGGAAATTATCTAAAAATTGGTTAATTGTTCATGAGATGAAGAACGGTAGGGTAATAGGAATGACAACATCAGCACCTGCAGCTTGTACATCTTCACATCTTACGGCATCATGAATCTCCAATCCTATATCATCGCCAACCTGGATGCTCATTGTTGAGGCCGGAAAACAGAGAATGTCATTTATATATGATAACTAATGTGGTAAAATAGTGGTATATTATGGAAGAAAGATTGAATTTACATATTTGTAGGTATGGTTTTTGGACAGGGAGAAAATAGCAAAGGAATGTGAGTAATTATTTAAGAAGCTTTGAATATGGCTGGAGGGATTGGTGAAGAAAATGTATGAAAGAATGATGGATAAAAGTGCTCAGCCGGAAATAAACGACATTGAACAGCACATCGGATTGAACGGCTGTAAATTCTTACAGATCTTAGAAGACGCATTAAAGAAACGGTATGATTTAAAACGTGAAATACGTTTTCCATTTGGCAATAATTACGGTTGGGGGTACAAATACTCCCATAAAACAAAGCACCTCTGCTATACTTTTTTTGAGAAAGATGCAATTACAATTACCTTGCAAATAGGCGATAAAGAAGTGCAGTTGCTCAATCAGGTACTATCTACGCTTTCATCAAAAACGCAGTCCCTTTGGGAGAACCGCTATCCTTGCGGTAACAATGGCGGCTGGGTGCATGTCAGGATACTCTCGGAAGATGATTTAGATGATGCGATAAAGCTGGTTGAAATAAGAAAGAAACCTCGTATTGTACAAGAAAAATAAAAGATATAAATAATATAGACAATATATAATCAAAGCGATACCTTGCAGCTATGAGTTGGACTCTGGCTCCTCAGGATCGTATTTAACCTATCAAGTAGTGAAGCGGATTGCGAATATCCGATTGACTGATATGGTTTCATACTTTAAAAGCTAGTAGAAAGGATGGAATAAGAACTATGAAACAATATTTTGTTATAGGCAGTTACACGGAACCGATTTTATTTGGAACAGGCGAGGTATTTCAAGGAAAAGGAAAGGGAATTTCATTCTGTACGTTTGAAGACGGCAAAATAGAAATAAAAAAAGAAATTGCAGTCAAAAATCCTTCTTTCCTATGTGTAGATGAGATAAATAAAAAGATTTATGCAGTTAATGAGATGAAAGAATATTTGGGAAAGACCGGCGGCGGTATGACCCAGCTCACTTATGATGAGGAAGGCAATATGAGCATAGAAGGAAGCTGGAATACTTATGGGGAAGACCCGTGTCATATTGCAATTGGGCCAAACGGACAATTTGTTGCTATAGCTAATTATTCCAGCGGCTCAGTGACTTTGTATCCAATGGATGAAAAAGGAAATGTAAAAAATGATTACCAGTTATCTAAACATGAGGGCAGCAGTATTTATCAGTCACGTCAGGAAAGCCCCCACGCCCATAGCTGTATTTTTGCGCCGGATCAGGAATTGCTTTATGTCGCTGATTTGGGAATCGATAAGCTTGTAGCATATCGATATGAAGGAAGCGTTGCATATTCTGAGGATAGCGCCTCGGTTCGTATACCTGCAGGAAGCGGCCCCAGATACGGAGAGTTCGGAAAAGATGGGAAGCATTTTTATTTGATTAATGAAATTAGTTCGCAGGTAATGCATTTTACATATGTTGCCGGCAAGATGGAATTTCAGAATGCCGTGAATACACTTCCGCCGGATTTTACTGGGAATAATACATGCTCTGATCTTCATATTACTCCAGATGGAAAATTTCTCTATGCATCAAATCGTGGACATGATAGTCTGGCATGCTATCAAATCGAAGTGGATGGTAATCTGACATTCGTAGAAAGACAATTCTGCGGTGGAAAAACGCCTCGGAATTTTGCAATTGACCCGACTGGAAACTATATTTTAGTTGGCAATCAAGACAGTGATACAATCACAGTATTTGAAATCAAAGAAAATGGTCATATGAATCAGGTAAACCAAATGAATACCGGAACGCCAGTATGCATCCGTTTTTTCAAGCTGTAACTAGTGGAAATGATACATTTTCCATCTGGTTCAGTAACGATCTATCTTGAATATAAAGTAGGTTTTAATGGAGATTTTATCTATTGAAGCCTACTTTTTTACCTTTTTTTCAACTTTACAGAACATAACCTTAATCCTCATAACGATAAGTGTTGAAACAAATACGAGTCAATTGAGGACAAGACTTTACATTACAATAAGAGGATGTATTTTATTAATAACATAGCAGGATATAATAAAATAAGTAGTAGGTGCCCTTTCCGGAAATACTCTAGCTTAAAATCTTTGAAGTCATCCGGAAAAACCGTCAATAAATATAAAATAATATAAATGAGAAGACAGGGAAACACCTATATCATTAACTCGGAAAAGAAATGTTCCAACAGCAGAGCCTGCCCCATTTTCAAAGGGGTGGGCTTTTGAGGTCTTTGTAGGGCTTTTTTCATGAGCCCAATTTTGCGCAATGGAGAAATTGATAATTGTACACAACGCTTGTGGCTAAGGGGGTGGTCCAATGGTATAATTTGCACATAACAAATTGCTTTGATTATTACCGGTACATGATAAGCATTAAAGGAGGTTACATTTGAAAAAGGATATGTTATTTCGGGATCTGGTTCAGCTGGACTTAGAAGCGGCGGACCAGACCGAAGTGTTTAGACGGATGGCAGACATTCTGTTTAAAAAAGGATTTGTAAAAGAAACTTATCTGGAGTCACTAAAGGTAAGGGAAGAAAGCTATCCCACAGCACTCCCCATTAAGCCTTATTCGGTTGCCATTCCCCATACAGATATCAGCCAGATCATCCGGCCGTTTATTGCTCCTATTCGGCTGAAAGAAGCTGTTGAATGGAGGGAAATGGCAAATAATGATGAAGTCCATCAAGTCAGATTTATTTTTATGCTGGGATTTTTAAAATCAGATGAACACATTGATCTGCTTCAGATATTAGTGGAAAGTTTTCAAAGTGAGGAATTAATGGAGCGCTTAAACAATGCCAAAACAGCAGATGAATACTTTGAGCTGGTCTGCGGCATCAAGGGTATGGAATCGTAAGGATCCCATATGAAATCAGAGGAGGGTTTAGAACATGGGAATCAGAGTTATTGTAGCCTGCGGAAGCGGTGTGGCTACTTCACAGACAGTAGCAAGCAAGGTAAACCGTATGTTAAAGGAAAAGAAAGTGGATGCTTTGGTGGAGGCAGTGGATTTAAAGTCTGTTGACCGTTATATGGACGGCAGCGCAGCCTATATTACCATAGTTAAAAATGCCAAGGAATACCCGATCCCTGTGATCAATGGAATCGCATTTCTCACAGGAATTGGGAAAGATCAGGAGTTTGATAAACTGTTAAAAGCAATCGCTGATTACAAAAAGAAGAATCTATAAAATTAGAGTTTGTAAAATAAGGAGGTAAAGAGGATGCAGATGTTAGCGAATACTGTAAATTTCTTTCTGGGGCTTGGGGCTGCTGTATTTGTACCGGTAATTATTATCATAGCCGGATTAATTGTTAAAATGAAAGTAAAAGACGCTGTTTCATCAGGCATTACCCTTGGTGTGGCATTTTCGGGAATGAGCATGCTGATCAACTACATGACCGGTGTGATCACACCGGCGGCAACTGCCATGCTGGAGTTTTCCGGTATTGATCTTCCCATTACCGATGGGGGCTGGACCACAATGTCCACGATTTCCTGGTCCTGGCCTTATGCATTTTTGATGTTTCCCCTTTTAATCGTAATTAATATTATCATGCTGGCCATGAACAAGACGGATACCTTTAATGCGGATCTATGGAATGTATGGGGGAAAATCTTTACGGCAGTTGCAGTATACTACATAACCGGCAATGTAATCGTGGCGTTTGTCGTTGCGGCAGTTCAGGTTGTTTTTGAACTGAAATCCGCTGATTTCCATCAGCACCGTATCAGTAAGCTTTCCGGAATTCCGGGAGTCACCTGTACTCATAAGATGGTTTTTCTTGCAGCACCTATGTATATTGTAGACTGTATACTCCGCAAGATTCCCGGGCTCAACAAATCATTTAATGCAGAGGACTTAAAAGAAAAGCTTGGTATTTTTGCGGAAAATCATATTTTGGGTTTCCTTTTAGGGATTATTTTCGGAGCTTTGGCAAGGTACGATATAGCAGGAATATTAACTCTTGGAGTACAATGCGCCACTGCCCTCACTTTATTCCCGGTGATCTCAAAATACTTCATGCAGGCTTTGGAGCCGATCTCCAACGCGGTTTCGGAATTTATGCAAAGCAAATTTGCAGACAGAGAGATGTATGTAGGTTTAGACTGGCCGTTTCTTGGCGGGGCCAATGAGATTTGGCTGGCTGTTATCTGGACGGTGCCTGTGACCCTTATTATGTCCTTTATCCTTCCTGGCAATAAGATATTGCCTTTTGCCGGCATCATTAACATTGCCATTGCAGTGCCTGCATACCTGGTGTGCAGGGGAAACATCCTGCGCATGCTGATTCAATGTACCATTTTTACACCGGTATTTTTATGGGTGGGTACTGCCTTTGCCCCCTTTATGACAGAGCTGACAAATACCACAAAGGCTGTGGAGCTTGCGCCTGGGCAGATGATTTCCAACTCAAGCATTGACGGCCCTATATTTACGTATGCATTTTCACACGCAGTAAAGGCGCTGCAGGGAGATTTCCTTCCGTTAATTATTCTGGTTCTGTGGATCGTGTCTTTTGTACTCTATTCGAGAAGCCTGATTCAGGAAAAGAAGGAAGACCTGGCAAAGGAAAGATTATAACATGAAAATCGGCCAACGAAATTGCTTGATTTTGAAAGAAATTATTAATCATAGTGCATCTGTCACGGGAAAGGCTCTGGAGGCAAAATTACATCTCTCAAGAAAACAACTGGAGTATGGGATTACTAGAATTAATGAATATCTGGAGGAACAGCAGCTGCCGATTTTGGAACGAGTAAATAACGGGAGGATTCTCATCCCAAATGAGGTCATAGAACAGCTGGATTTCACCCAGCTGGAACAGGAGAATCAGGATGTCTGGCTTACTAAGGAAGAGCGGGGAGATATCATTCAGTTGATGCTGCTTACAAAACAGCAGGAACTGTCGCTGCAGCATTTCATTGCTGAGTTAAAGGCCAGCAAAAATACGGTGCTGTCGGATTTAAAGCGCTTAAAGGAAGAACTGTCTGATTCAAGCATTCGCTTGATATACAGCAGGGAAAAGGGCTACCAGCTGGAAGGCCGGGAATATGATTTGAGGCAGCGGCTGTTTCTGGTACTGCGAAATATTTTGTCAGGACGAGGGCAGCAGGCAGAGGTTTTTCGGATCGGAAAGATCACTCAAAAGCAGATGGAGCATATGCGGAATATGACGGAAACCATTGAAGGGGAATTGAAAACCCGTTTTACGGACGAAATGATTGAAGTGAACCGGTGCTTTTTCACCCTGGTGTTAAGGAGGATCCGGGACGGTATGGCTTTAGATACGGTTCCGGAAACCTTCCGCCATGTGGCAGGAACAAAGGAGTATATGGTGATCAAATCCTGCCTGTCTGCCGAGGGCGTAAACAGCATCCAGGAAACCATGTATTTTACCGCCCATATCCAGAGCATGAAGATCAACACCCATTTGGAGGCTGTTGCAGGGCAGGAAGAGGTTTATCAGGCAGTGGAGGAAACCATCCACAATTTCGAACGGATCGCCTGCATTTGCTTTGAGAATAAAGAGAATACCTTACATTTGCTCATGAACCACAGCCTGCCTGCCCTGTACCGCATCAGATATAATTTTCATATCGGTCCCGATATTTCTGAATACGTACTTCCTGCTTATCAGGAAGTACATGATATGGTGAAAAAGTCCGTGACACCTCTGGAAAAAATCATCGGAATGTCTTTTCCGGAAAGTGAACTGGTTTATATTACCCTGATTTTTATTGCCCAGACCAGCAGGGAGGATGAGGAAGAGAAAACAGACAGACGCCCAAGGGCTGTGGTGGTATGCCAGAACGGCATTACCGTATCCCACTTTCTTCTGACCTCATTAAAGCACACCTTTCCGGAAATCGACTTTTTAAACTATATGTCGGCGCGCCAATTCTATCAGTACGAGGAAGACTTTGACCTGGTATTTACGACAACATCCTTAAGAACATCAAAAAAACAGTTTGTGATCGAACCTTTGCTGGACAAGGAAAGAAGAAGGAAACTTCGTAAAAATGTATTTGATAGCCTGAAAAGTTCAGGGGAGATCTTTCCTCAGGTAGAGACAATCCTTCAAATCATAAAAAAGCATACTAACGAAAGTGTGTTTCAGAAGCTGAGAATGGAAATTGATTCGTACATGGTACAGTCTGACCGGAAAGCAGGAGAAACCATAGAGAAAAGGAAACCGGACTTAAGGGAATTGCTGACAAGATCCAACATCAGGATCATTAAGGAACGCATGGGCTGGAAGGAAGCCATAGAATTTGCAGCAGTACCCCTGCTGTATAAAAATATTATCAAGTACCAATATGTTGAAACGATTATCTCTAATATTATCGAACATCAGCAGATCATGCTAATTACAGAGCATGTCATGATTGCTCATGCGGGAATCGATGCAGGGGTATATGATGTGGGACTTTCCATGCTTTTGCTTCCTCAGACCATAATGGTAAATGATTACATGGAGGTAAAGGTGATTTTTGTGCTGGCAACTCCGGATTATGAAAGTCATTTGGCAGCGTTAAACCAGTTAATCAATATTTTAGAGGATGAAAAGAAGCTGGCTTCCATGAAGGAGGCCAAGACAGCAGATGACATTTTGGAATTACTATAGGCTGCAAAAATGTAATAGAAAAGAGGAGATTAGAATGCTTGAAACATTGAAAAAAGATGTATGTGAAATTGCAAAACGTGCTCAGAGAGATGGTTTGTGTAAGCATAAGTCAGGAAATTTCAGCGCACGGGATTTAGAAACGGGTTATGTGGTCATTACTCCAACCAGTGTTGACCGGGACTTGCTGACTCCAAGGGATATGGTGGTCATGGATCTGGAGGCCAGGGTTATTGAAAACTTGTCCGGTTTAAGACCGACCAGCGAATCCCTGATGCATCTTATGATCTACCGGCAGAGATCAAAAGCGGCGGCTATCGCCCATACACACTCTGCCTATGCCACTGCATTTGCCTTACTTAACAAGCCGATTCCGGCAGTTGTGTATGAAGTAGCTAACTTAGGCCTGACAAAAGCCCGTGTCCCTGTCGCCCCCTATGGACGTCCGGGAACCACCGGACTGGCGGACAGCGTCATTGAAAGCTGCCTGGAGGCAGATTGCTTTTTGCTGGAAAAGCATGGAGCCGTTGCAGTGGATGAGCGTGATGTTTATGAAGCGTTTTTAAAGGCATCTTATATTGAAGAACTGGCAGAATTATATTATCTGGCATTGACCGCAGGCGGGGGAATAGAGCCGGAAGGTTTTGCTCAGGAGGAGCTGCAAAGGTGGGAATATCCGAGAGAAATTTCGTTTCCCAGTGTAAGATAAGGAGGAAATGATCTTTGAAGCTGTATCTGATCCGGCATGGAAGGCAATGTGATAAACGATGCAATGTGGATGTGTCTCTTTCAGAAGAAGGGATCCACCAGGCTAAGCTGGCTGGAATGCGGATGAAGGATTGGGGCATCGAGATGGTTTATTCCAGTGACATGCTTCGGGCTAAGGAAACCGCTTACTATGCAAACCAATACTGGAATGTGCCCCATGAAATTATTCCGGAATTCCGGGAGCTGTGCTTTGGCGATATGGAAGGACTGTATGGCGAAGAGATCGAAGGTAGGTTCCGGGAGTTTAAAGCAAAGCAGGACGAGATGAAGGAGGATATCCCCTATCCGGGAGGGGAATCTGCAACAGAGCTGGTACGAAGGGCAATGCCCAAGCTGATAGAAGTTGCCGGACGGCATAAGGGCAGCATCGCCATAGCAACCCATGGGGTATGGATCCGCGCGGTCCTCTGCCATATTCTTGGTATGGATATGGCAAAGTGGAGGACCATGGGAGTCACATTTGAGAATGGGAGCATTACCGAGCTTCATTACCGGAAAGAAAAAGGGCAGTTTACATTGGAGCGGTTTAATGATTATGCCCATTTGGAACCATATCAGGAGCTGCTTCGCAGTGCATGGGGAGTAAAGGAAAATTAGGTAGATTTAAACCATAGAAAGAAAGGGATTATATGAAAAAGATTATCAATAGTGCGGACACGTTCGTGCAGGATACCATGGAAGGCATTATCTGTGCATACGGTGATAAGGTGAAGCTGTTACATAATGATTTTCAGGTGCTTGTATCCAATTACCCGGCCAAGGAGGGAAAGGTCGGCGTGGTAACAGCCGGGGGAAGCGGCCATCTTCCGGTATTTTTAGGATATGTTGGAAAAGGACTGATGGACGGCTGTGCAGTAGGAGAAGTCTTTGCCTCCCCGGCAGCAGCTAAAATGGCTGACATGATCCGCGCCTGTGATAGAGGAAACGGAGTGCTGTGTTTATACGGAAATTATAACGGTGACCGCTTTAATTTTACCATGGCTTGTGAGGAAGTGGAATTTGACGATATTAAAACAAGAGCAGTCCTTGTAAAGGATGATGTTGCCAGCTCTCCTCAGGAAAATGCAGAGAAGCGCCGGGGTGTTGCAGGCATGGTATATGCTTTTAAAATAGCCGGGGCGGCTGCCGATAACATGATGAATCTGGAAGAAGTGGCGGCTGTGACCACAAAAGCTTTAAACAACATCCGTTCTATGGGGGTTGCCCTGTCTCCCTGCATCGTTCCCAAGGCGGGAAAACCGACCTTTGCAATAGAGGAAGATGAGATTGAAATTGGAATGGGGATTCATGGAGAAGCAGGTATTGAGGTAAGGAAGATGATGACCGCTGACGAGATAGCGGAAACACTGGTGAATACGATTATGAAAGATATGTCTTTGAAAGACGGGGATGAAGTATCCGTTATGGTCAATGGTCTTGGAGGAACCCCCTTGGAGGAACAGCTGATTGTGTATAGAAAAGTGCATCAGATCCTTTCCCATTCAGGAGTCAGCATTGTAATGCCACACATCGGAGAATATGCAACTTCCATGGAAATGGCCGGCCTTTCTGTAACGATATTTAAACTGGATCAGGAATTAAAGGAATTGCTACAGGCTCCGGCAGAATCTCCGTTCTATACCAATTCTAATAAATAGGGAGGAATGTGGCATGAATCGGGAATCAGTAAAGAAAATCATGGAGGCGATCAGCAAGGAAATGTCTGCAAACCGGGGTTATCTGGTGGAACTGGATCAGGTAAACGGGGATGGGGACTTAGGGATTTCCATGGATGACGGCTACCGGGCAGTGGTGGAATTTTTAAAAACTGCAAAAGAAAAGGATCTTGGGAAGCTTTTTAAGGCATGCGGCAAGGTATTCAATGCCTCTGCTCCGTCTTCCCTTGGAACAATCACTTCTTTTGGCTTTATGGGCATGGCAAAGGCGTTAAAGGGAAAAGAAGAGGTGGGTTTTGATGAGGCAGCAGGGGCGATGCTTGCAGCAGTGGAAAATATCATGGAAAAGGCGGAATCAAAGGTGGGAGAAAAGACCATTCTTGACTCCCTGTATCCGGGAGCAGAAGCCCTATTAAAGCATGCATCTGACCCGGAAACGGCAGTGATGGAAGCGGAGAAGGCAGCAGGACAGGGTTCGGAGGCTACACGGCAGATGCGGGCAGTCCATGGGCGTGCCGCTTATTCGGCAGATCGCAGCATCGGCATTTTAGATGGCGGTTCTGTTGTTGGAAAATTGATATTTAAGGGGATTGCAGGTTATTATAGGGCTAAGTAATTAAATATAATTAACAGGGGAGTATTGATGTGGAAGCGTGAAACTGGCAATGTCAGTTTCACGCTTTTAAACATGGATTTCACGGTTAGGGCTTAGATTTGGTTTCACATTATCCCTGCTGCCCTTGTACTTGCTGAAGGAATGTACTATAATGTTAGGAGGCCATGGGCATTAGGAAGTAAGGAGATATTGGCATATGGGAAATGGATCAAATAAAAAGTTTACTGACCACATCGGATTTCACATGCTTTTGGCTGCAATAGGCGGATTAATGGATGCGTATTCTTATGTTGACAGAGGCAATGTATTTGCCACCGGCCAGACAGGGAATTTCGTACTGGCTGCAATTCGTTTCCTATCAAAGGACTATAAAGGCATGGGGCGGGCATTTGTGCCCATCGGAGCGTTCTGGCTGGGGGTTTTTCTCGCAAGACATATTTATTATAAAATTTATAATGAAAAACACACCCATTGGATATCGGGTATTTTATTTCTGGAAATTGCCGTATTGTTTTTGGTCGGATTCATTCCTCACACCCTGCCGCACCTGTTTGCCAATACGGCGGTGTCATTTGCCGCTGCGGTGCAATTTTGTACCTTCCGAAACTTTGGAGGGAATGCCGCTTATGCGCCGGTTTTTTGTACGGGAAATATGCGTTCCTGTGCGGAAATGTATTACGAAGGTTTTGTCAGAAAGGACAGAGTATGCCGGATAAGAGCATATCATTACTCGGGAATCCTGTTGGCCTTTTTCACCGGAGCCCTTACAGGGGGCTGGCTATCCTTCCGGTTGGGAGAAAAGGCGATTTGGATGGCTTGTGTGCTGCTATTGGTATCCTGGATAACCGTTGGTATAGAAAAGAAAGGACAAAAAGCTGGCCAGCCTCTGCTTTAGTAAATTAGGGATTTCGGAAACGGATACCGGGACATTTAACTCATCAAGTAGCGAGTTGGATTGCGAATATCCGAAAGACTAATAATAAGCCCCATGGATCGCTGCCTTTTTCTGTGTTCTATGGGTTTTTCCATGTCCGGATTCCCATAGGTAATTTTTGAGTTGATTAATCCCCGAAAATATCCTATAATTATGCAAAGTATCATTAAGAATGGTTCGTTGGAGAAAATAAAGCGGCTGCAGTTTTATGCGATCGCTGGTTTTCATTGACAGCTTTATAACAGATAGCTACTAATAAGCTTCATAAACTGCAAATAATAAAAAGGAATGACCATGAGAAAACTAGCATTAAGCGATGAGATTTTATTGAGAATTGAAAAACCGGCCCGCTATATCGGCGGCGAAGTAAATATGGTAAAAAAAGACCTGTCTGCTGTGGACATCCGTTTTGCCATGTGTTTCCCGGATGTTTATGAGATTGGGATGTCCCACTTGGGAATGCAGATTTTATATGATATGTTTAACCGTAGAGAGGATATTTACTGCGAGCGTATTTTTTCCCCCTGGACGGATTTAGACCAGATCATGAGGGAGCAGCATATTCCTCTTTTTGCTTTGGAATCCCAGGATCCTATTAAGGAATTCGATTTTATTGGAATCACCCTTCAATATGAAATGTGCTATACAAACATCCTCCAGGTTCTTGATTTGGGGCAAATTCCCCTTCACTGGGAGGACCGGGCAGAGGAGGATCCTATTATCATCGGCGGAGGCCCGTGTGCCTACAATCCTGAGCCCTTGGCGGAATTCTTTGACATGTTTTATATCGGCGAAGGAGAAACCGTTTATTTTGAACTTATGGACCGTTATAAGGAAAATAAGAAGAAGGGAGGAAGCCGCCGGGAATTTCTGGAGATGGCTTCAGAGATTGATGGTATCTATGTACCGGCTTTTTATGATGTATCCTATCATGAGGATGGCACTATAGAGAGCATGAAGCCCAACAATCCCCACGCAAAGGAAAAGGTAACGAAGCAGCTGGTCGTCACTATGGATGAGGCTTATTACATTGAAAAGCCGGTAGTTCCTTTTATTAAGGTGACTCAGGACCGGGTGGTCTTAGAGGTCATGAGAGGCTGCATCAGGGGCTGCCGTTTCTGTCAGGCCGGTAATGTTTACCGTCCACTAAGGGAACACAGTCTGGAATATTTAAAGGATTACGCCAGCAAGCTCTTAAAGAGCACCGGACATGAAGAAATTTCCCTTAGCTCTTTAAGCTCCAGTGATTACACCCATTTAGAGGGAATTGTGAATTTCCTGATTGATGAATTTAAGGACAAGGGAGTCAATATTTCCCTGCCTTCCCTTCGTATTGACGCTTTTTCCCTTGATGTCATGAGCAAGGTCCAGGATATCAGAAAGAGCAGTTTAACCTTTGCTCCTGAGGCTGGTTCCCAAAGGCTTCGTGACGTAATTAACAAAGGACTGTCAGAAGAGATCATCTTAAAAGGAGCAGGAGAAGCCTTTCAGGGCGGCTGGAACCGGGTAAAGCTTTACTTTATGCTGGGACTTCCAACAGAAACCGTAGAGGATATGGAAGGAATTGCAGAACTGTCGGAAAAGGTGGCGGAAGTCTACTATGATATTCCAAAGGATCAGAGAAACGGAAAGGTCCAGGTAGTAGCAAGTTCTTCCTTCTTTGTTCCAAAGCCATTTACTCCATTCCAGTGGGCGAGAATGTGCACAAAAGAAGAATTTTTAGAAAGAGCTTATATCGTTAAAGATAAATTTAAGAAGATGCTGAATCAAAAGAGCTTAAAATATAATTATCATGAAGCTGACTTGACGGTTCTGGAAGGTGTTTTGGCACGTGGGGACAGAAAAATCTCTTCCCTGATTGAAGAAGTTTATAAAAACGGTGCCTTGTATGATTCCTGGTCCGAACATTTTAAAAATGATATCTGGATGAAAGCTTTTGAGACCTGCGGCCTGGATGCGGATTTCTATACGGTCAGGGAAAGGGATTTAGAGGAAGTGTTCCCCTGGGACTTTATTGATGCAGGCGTATCAAAAGAATTTTTAAAGAGAGAATGGCAGAATGCCATCGATGCGAAAGTTACCCCCAACTGTAGGGAGAGATGTTCCGGCTGTGGGGCTATGAATTTCGAGGGAGGAGTCTGCTATGAAACTGAGAATTAAATTTTCCAAGCAAGGTCCGGTCAAATTCGTAGGTCATCTGGATGTGATGCGTTATTTTCAGAAGGCTATGAGAAGGGCTGGGATTGATATCAAATACAGTGAAGGCTTCAGCCCGCATCAGATCATGTCTTTTGCAGCACCTTTAGGAGTGGGGCTTACCAGCAATGGAGAATACATGGATATTGAAGTGAATTCCATGGAGGATTGCAAAACCATGGTGAGCCAGTTAAATGAAGTAATGGCAGAGGGAATCCAGATCATGGAATGCCATATCCTTGAAGAACGGGCGAAAAATGCCATGTCTCTTGTTGCTGCCGCAGACTATACGCTGACGTTCCGGGACGGAAAGCAGCCAAACGATTTGGTTGCATTTCTAAACGGCCTTTCGGATTTTATGGGACAGGATCATATCTTTATTACCAAAAAAACGAAAAAGGGCGAAAGAGAAATAGATTTAAAAGCTTTTATCTATGAACTCTCGGTTCATGGAGAGACGATCTTCATGAAGATATCTGCCGGAAGCGCAGATAATATAAAGCCAGAGCTGGTGATGGAGGCTTATTATCAGTGGCTTGGACAGACCTGTCCGGAGTTTGCCTTCCAGATTCAGAGAGAAGAGGTTTACGGCAATAAGGTTGACGAAGAACATAGAATGCTTGTGCCTTTGGGGCATATAGGAGAATCCCTTGAATAAGTTAATCATAACAAGATGGAACGGCTCGGTCATCACCCTTCTCCAGTCGGGAAAAGAGACGGTTCAGGTCAACATCGAACCGGAGGAAAACCAGTCTGTTTTGGGTAATATCTATATAGGAAAAGTAAATCATATTGTTAAAAATATCAATGCGGCTTTTGTAGATATTGGAGGGGGACAGATGGGATATTTAAGTCTGTCTGACGCCAATATCCTCTTTGTGGACCAGCGGACTTATAATGGAAAGCTTCGTCAGGGCGATGAAATCATCGTCCAGGTAGAACGGGACGCGGTGAAGACAAAGGCTCCGGTTCTCACTGGAAATTTAAATGTTACCGGCCGGTATTTTGTACTGACCTCCGGAAAGAAACAGATTGGATTTTCAACCAAGATCACGGATCAGGCATGGAAACAGGAGATGAAGTCCTATCTGGAATCCAGGAAGGATGAAGACTTTGGTATGATTGTCCGCACCAATGCCTATAAGGTTCCAAAAGAGGAACTGGAGTCGGAACTGATCCAGTTAATGGATTCTTTTAAAGAGATGCTGGACAATGCAAAGCACAGAACCTGCTACAGCCTTCTTTACAGTTCAGCCCCTTCCTACCTGACCGGCTTAAGAGACAGTCTTAAATCTTCCCTGGAAGCAGTCATTACCGATGAACCAGATATATACGATGCTATAAAAGATTATCTTACCCAGTGCCAGCCGGAAGATCTGGGGCTTCTTACATGGTATGAAGACAATCTGCTTCCTTTAGGAAAGCTTTACCGGATAGAAAAGACTATGGATGAAGCGTTGGGGAAAAGGGTCTGGCTGAAATCAGGGGGTTATCTGGTCATTGAACCTACGGAAGCCCTGGTAGTCATTGATGTAAATACAGGTAAATATTCCGGAAAAAAAGAACTTCGGGAAACGATCAAAAAAGTTAACTTAGAGGCTGCCGAAGAAATCGGGCATCAGCTTCGGCTTCGAAATTTATCCGGTATCATTATTATTGATTTTATTGATATGGAAGCAGAAGAAGACAGACGGATCCTTATGGAACGCCTGGAGGGGATTCTGTCCAAAGATCCGGTTAAAACGACCGTTGTAGAAATGACAAAATTAAATCTGGTGGAAGTGACCAGAAAAAAAATACGAAAGCCTCTTTATGAGCAGGCATTGCAGATGAAGGAGAAGGTTTCACTATGAAAATCATAATCGTGGGTTGCGGTAAGGTAGGTGCAACCCTGGCAGAACAGCTGAACAATGAGCATCATGATATTATGCTTATTGATAAAAGCGCAGATGTCATTAACTCTATTACGGAAAGAATCGATGTCATGGGCGTCGTGGGAAATGGGGCAGTTTATAAAGTACAGATGGAGGCTGGGATTCAGGAGACAGATCTTTTAATTGCCACAACTAATTCCGACGAGCTGAATATGCTATGCTGCCTGATTGCGAAGAAGGCAGGAGACTGTCATACCATTGCCAGGATCCGTAATCCGGAATATCACTCTGAAATCAACTATATCAGGGAAGAGCTTGGACTTTCCCTGGCTATTAATCCGGAGATGGCTGCAGCCATGGAAATCGCCAGGCTGCTCCGGTTTCCGTCTGCAATCAAAATTGATACATTTGCCAAGGGCAGGATTGAAATCTTGAAATTCCTGGTACCTGATCATTCCATCCTCAATAACATGAGGGTGCGGGAGGTCCTGTCAAAGCTTCATTGTAATGTGCTGATCTGTGCCATTGAGCATGGCAGTGAAGTTATCATCCCAAGCGGAGAATCCGTCATGATGGCAGGAGATAAGATATCGTTTATCGCATCACCTGCGGAAGCCAACGAGTTCTTCAAACAGGCAGGGATTGATAACAATACAATTCGGACAGTAATGATGGTTGGCGGCGGAAAGATTACATATTATGTTGCGAAATTGCTGGAAAGTACAAAGATCAACGTAAAAATTCTGGAGCAGAATATGGAGCGCTGCAATGAACTGAGCGAGCTTCTTCCAAAGGCTATGGTCATTCATGGAGATGCTTCTAATCAGGAACTGCTGCTTCAGGAAGGAATCGGTCAGATCGATGCCTTCGCTTCTCTTACCGGCTTTGACGAGGAGAACATCATGCTATCTCTTTATGCAGCAAGCCAGTCCAAGGCAAAACTTATTACAAAAGTAAACCGGATCGCTTTTGAAAATGTCATTGATTCCATGAATTTAGGCAGTGTGATTTATCCCAAACTCATCACGAGTGAGACCATTCTCCAATACGTCCGCGCCATGCAGAATTCCATGGGGAGCAATGTGGAGACCCTCTATAAAATTGTGGCGGACCGTGCGGAAGCTTTGGAATTCCGTGTTGCAAATGAGCCAAGTATCGTAGGGATTCCACTTGAAAAGCTTGAGCTTAAAAATAATCTTCTTGTGGCCTTTATCAACCGGAAGGGACAGTTTATCAGTCCCCGCGGAAAAGACACACTGGAGGAAGGCGACCGGGTGATCGTAGTCACCACGGTGACCGGGCTTAATGACTTAAAGGACATACTAAGGTAGAAAAGGCGAAAAGGCTATGAATAAAAAAGTTATCATCTATCTGATGGGCTGGATTTTAAATATTGAGGCAGTTTTTATGTTGCTGCCTTGCGTCACTGCATTGATCTATAAAGAAACCAGCGGTTATTGGTTTCTGGCAGTTATGGCAGTCTGCGGAGGCATTGGAATTATTTTAACACGCAAAAAGCCTGAAAACATGGTTTTCTTTGCAAAAGAAGGCTTTGTTTCCGTTGCACTAAGCTGGATTGTTTTAAGTTTTTTTGGGGCAATGCCCTTTTATTTAAGTGGGGAGATCCCCAGATTTGAAGATGCCATGTTTGAAGTGATTTCCGGCTTTACGACTACCGGATCCAGTATTTTGACGGATGTGGAATCTCTTTCCCAATGCATGATCATGTGGAGGAGCTTTACCCACTGGATTGGAGGTATGGGAGTTCTGGTATTTATTCTATCCCTCCTGCCTCTTTCTGGCGGTTATAATATGTACATTATGAAGGCAGAAAGCCCTGGCCCTTCCGTAGGAAAACTGGTGCCAAGGGTGCGGTCGACCGCTAAGATCCTTTATACAATCTATTTGTTTATGACGGTGCTGCAGATCATTCTTCTGCTGATAGGAGGTATGCCGCTGTTTGATTCCCTGGCAATCAGCTTCGGAACAGCCGGTACCGGTGGATTTGGAATCAAAAACAGCAGTATGGCTTTTTATGATAGTTACTATCTGCAGGGAGTTGTTACCGTATTTATGATTTTATTCGGTATAAACTTTAATGTGTATCACCTGCTTTTAACCCGCCATCCCAAAGAAGCCTTCCGCTGTGAGGAAGCCAGGGCATATCTTGGAATCATTGCGGCGTCTGTTTTATTTATTACCTTTAATATCCGCGGCAGCTTTGGAAGCCTGTTTTCCGCTTTTCATCATGCGGCCTTTCAGGTGGCCTCGATTATTACCACAACGGGCTATTCCACCGTTGACTTTGATTTATGGCCGGAATTTTCAAAGGGGATCCTGGTTGCACTCATGTTTATCGGTGCATGTGCAGGAAGTACGGGCGGAGGTTTTAAGGTATCAAGAGTCGTTATCCTTTTAAAGGCTGTAAAAAAAGAACTGGGATCCTTGATCCATCCCAGAAGCGTAAAGGTATTAAAGCTGGATGGAAAGCCCATTGAACATAACGTACTCCGGTCCATCAATACATTTTTATGCGCTTACATCGTGATTTTTACGTTCTCCGTTCTGATTGTCAGTCTGGATAACTTTGATTTTGCTACTAATTTCACTGCTGTTGCTGCAACCTTTAATAACATTGGACCAGGACTTGCAGGAGCCGGTCCGCTCCAGAACTTCTCTAAATTTTCTGCTTTGTCTAAATATGTCATGATGTTTGACATGCTTGCGGGACGTTTGGAGGTATTCCCATTGCTATTGATTTTTGCACCTTCTACATGGAAAAACAGTTAAGAAAAGAAAAGGCCGCAGCTATTTTAAGCTCTGCGGCCTTGCTGCGTGGAGAGGGTAATGAAATACTACAGGATTCCCTTTGTGCCTTTTTCCGGAAGACTTTCATTTCTGTTTCCGTTATGATTGCCGCAATAGACTCCTTTCTTTATTGGTGCGAATAAAAAGCCAAGGACGCAGCCAAACAGAAATGCTGACACGATTGAAAGCCGTTTTTCAGGTAAACTCCATTCTCTGTTAAAAAAGTTTCTCATAGTCTGAACTCCTTTCGTTTGCTTATGAAAAATGTTAAGCGCCATAAACCGAACGCTCCTTATACTGATAGCATGTTTATGACAGAAGCTGGTAAATATGTGATTATTTATGCCCAACTGTTTCTATTCGTATCCCCTTGTTTTATCTGATGGCTTCTATTATACTGGACACCAGAAACAAATATGAGGAAAAGCCTTGCTGCAGGCGGAAAAACTGATTATTTTTTATTTAAAAGATATTGACAGAACAGTTTGGGAATGATATATTAATAAAGTATGCCGCACAATGAGGTTAAAAAGTTTCCATTTATTTGGAACACCGCAGTTGGCGAGTAATGATAATAGGAGGTGCCATATGTACGCGATTATTGCAACAGGTGGAAAGCAGTACAAAGTAGCGGAAGGCGATATCATTAAAGTGGAAAAACTTGGTGTTGACGCTGGCGAAGCTGTCACATTTGACCAAGTACTTGTTGTAAACAATGGTGAATTAGCAGTTGGTTGCCCAACCGTAGCAGGTGCTACCGTAACAGGTACAGTTGTGAAGGAAGGCAAGGCTAAGAAGGTTATTGTTTACAAGTATAAGAGAAAATCCGGATACCATAAGAAAAATGGTCACAGACAGTCTTATACTCAGGTTAAGATCGAAAAGATCAATGCTTAATTATGATAAGAGTAACCGTATTGGTTGATTCAGAACAGCATTATGCTGGAATCCAGATGTTAGGACATGCCGGTTTATCTGATGATCATCAGGAAGGACAGGAACTAGTCTGTGCTGCAGTGTCGGCACTTACATTTAATATGACTAACAGCGTGGAACAGTTTACTGAAGATTCCTTTGAAGTGGATCAGGAAGAGAAGTCAGGTGCTTTTCATTTCCGTTTTACATCAAGTATCAGTTCAGGATCACAACTCCTAATGAATTCTTTGGTATTGGGTTTACAAGATATTGAAGAAGAATATGGAGAACCATATATTAAAATCCGATTTAAGGAGGTGTAAGTAATGTTAAGAATGAACCTTCAATTTTTCGCTCATAAAAAGGGTGTTGGTTCTACCAAGAACGGTAGAGATTCCGAGGCTAAGAGATTAGGTGCCAAGAGAGCTGACGGTCAGTTCGTGTTAGCAGGCAATATTCTTTATAGACAGCGTGGAACTCACATTCATCCAGGCATCAACGTAGGCCGTGGCGGTGATGATACATTATTCGCTTTAGTGGATGGCGTTGTAAGATTTGAGAGAAAAGGCAGAGACAAAAAGCAGGTTTCTGTTTATCCAAAAGCAATTAACGAATAATTGGACCGGCTTCATACCTTAGACGTATGGAGCCGTTTTTTAAAATACAGGACCTGCCTGGCTGCCTGTATTCAAAAATTCGCTGCTCATGCTCAATTTAGGGTTGAACCCTTTAAGAAAGGGGCTTAACCCTTTAAAGGAAGGGTTAAACCCTAATTTTAATCGAAAAGAAAGGTAACAGGTGAATGAATGTTTGCCGATAGAGCAAAAATATTTATAAGATCCGGAAAAGGCGGTGACGGTCATGTCAGTTTCCGGAGGGAACTTTATGTTCCGTGCGGCGGTCCTGACGGCGGTGACGGCGGCCGCGGCGGTGATATTATATTTGAAGTAGATGAAGGCCTTAACACATTAAGTGATTTCCGGCAAATTCACAAATATACCGCCCAGGACGGGGAATCAGGCGGAAAACGCCGATGCCATGGAAAAGACGGCGGAAACTTAGTGATCAAGGTTCCGGAAGGCACGGTGCTCAAGGATTTTGAGTCCGGAAAAGTTATTGCCGATATGTCCGGCGAAAATCGCAGGGAAGTTATATTAAAAGGCGGAAAAGGCGGACAGGGGAATATGCATTATGCAACTCCTACCATGCAGGCCCCCAAGTATGCCCAGCCTGGACAGGCTTGCCAGGAACTTTGGGTACAGCTTGAATTAAAGGTGATTGCGGATGTAGGCCTGGTTGGTTTTCCAAACGTAGGAAAATCCACCCTTCTTTCCAGAGTCAGCAATGCAAGGCCTAAAATAGCCAATTACCATTTTACAACCTTAAACCCACATTTGGGCGTTGTAGATATGGATGGGGGAAAGGGCTTTGTTATGGCTGACATTCCAGGGCTTATTGAGGGCGCTTCTGAGGGTGTTGGATTAGGACATGATTTTCTCCGCCATATTGAACGGACAAGAGTCCTGGTTCATGTGGTGGATGCCGCATCTACAGAAGGAAGAGATCCCATTGCGGATATCCATGCCATTAATAAAGAGCTGGAGGCTTATAATCCGGAGTTGATGGAACGTCCTCAGATCATTGCGGCCAATAAGACTGATGCGATCTATGATGACGGTGAAGATCCGGTTGAAAAGCTTAAGGCTGAATTTGAGCCTCAGGGTGTTAAGGTTTATCCTATATCCGCAGTAAGCGGCAAGGGCGTAAAAGAATTGTTATATGCTATTTATGAACTGCTTCAGACCGTGAATTTAAGTCCGATTATATTTGAAAAGGAATTCGATGTTAAGAGCCTGCGTGATGCACTCCTTCCATATTCTGTAGAAGTAACAGAAGATGGAGTTTACGTGGTAGAAGGTCCCCGCATTGAAAAGATGTTAGGCTATACGAATCTGGAATCAGAAAAAGGCTTTACCTTCTTCCAGAAATTCTTAAAAGAAAACGGAATTTTAGATGAGCTGGAACAGGCGGGAATTGAAGAAGGAGATACGGTCCGCATGTATGGTCTTGAATTTGACTATTACAAATAGCAGAGGAGAATAATATGACAAGTAAGCAGAGATCCTATTTAAAGGGATTGGCGATGAATATAGATCCTATCTTCCAGATTGGAAAGTCCAGCCTCACACCTGAGATCACCAATGGAGTTGCAGAGGCACTGGAAGCCAGAGAGTTAATAAAGATTACGGTACTAAAGAATTGCCTGGATGATGGAAGCAGTATTGCTGCAGTATTATCAGAGAGAACTCACTCCGAGGTCGTTCAGGTGATCGGAAGAAAGATTATCCTTTATAAGCAGGCGAAAGAGGAAAATAAGAGGAAGATTGTGCTTCCAAAATAATCCTGTTTCATTTTTGGGTCAGGGAGTCAAAGATTATGGGTAGAATAGGCATTATGGGCGGTACGTTTGATCCAATCCACAATGGACATTTAATGATTGGCGGGCAGGCATATAAGGAATATGGCTTAAAAGAAGTCTGGTATATGCCTTCCGGACATCCGCCTCATAAAAAGAATCGTAATGTGTCAGATCCGGCTACCCGTCTTGCCATGACAGAACTTGCCGTGAAAGATCATGAAGGCTTTGTCTGTTCGGATTTTGAAGTAAGGCGAACCGGAAACACGTATACGGCGCAGACGTTAAGATTGCTGCGCGAAGAATACCCGGAGCATTCCTTTTATTTCATCATTGGAGCTGATTCTTTATATGAGATTGAGAATTGGTATGAGCCGGACCAGGTGTTGGCTCAGGCAGTCATATTGGCTGCCCGGCGGGAATATGAGGAAGCGGACCGTTCCATGGACAAGCAGATCGCTTATCTGGCCTCTAAGTATGGCGCGGATATACGCACACTTCACTGCGGGGAAATGGATATCTCTTCTGCAGAGTTACGCCGCATGATTGCCAGGGGGCAGTCTATATCAGACTATGTATCGCGGGAGGTCATCGAATTTATCGAAGCCCACGGTTTATATCAGGAGTTGGAACCATGAAAGATCTGATCTTAGAGTTGAGAAATGATTTAAAGGGGAGATTAACTCCTTCCAGGTTTGAGCATACGATCAGTGTATCATTTATTTGCACCGCATTGGCTATGCGCTATGGATGTGATTTAAATAAAGCGGAGCTGGCCGGCCTGCTTCATGATTGTGCTAAGCCTTATGGAGATGAAGATATTATCAGAAAATGCAGGAAACAAGATCTTCCATTAACTGATGACGAACTGGGGGCCCCGGTCGTGCTCCATGCGAAATATGGGGCATGGCTTGCAGAGCATAAATACCGTATCAATGACGAAGAGATCATAAACGCGATCCGATGGCATACCACCGGCAGAGCGGAGATGTCTATACTGGAAAAAATCGTTTTTACGGCGGATTATATTGAACCCAGACGTGACAGAGCGGTGAATCTGGCTCTTGTGCGGTCTGTAGCATTTGTGGACTTAGATGAGTGTGTTTATCAGATCCTTAAGGAAACCTTGGATTATCTGGAAGGAAGAGGCAGTTTTGTGGACTCTATGTCAAAGCAGGCATATGCTTATTATAAGCAGGTTCACGAAGAAAAGAAGGGAGAACAAGGATGAATCAGTCAGTTGAGATGGTAAAAACCGCTTATGCGGCTTTATCAGATAAAAAAGGAGAAGATATCAGAATTATTGATATCTGCAAAGTATCCGTAATGGCAGATTATTTTATTATTGCCAGCGGTAACAATGCAAATCAGGTACAGGCTATGGTTGACAATGTAGAGGAAGAACTTGGAAAAAAGGGATTTGTCTGCAAACAGATAGAAGGCTATCAGTCTGCTAACTGGATACTCATGGATTACGGTGATATCATTGTCCATGTATTTGATCGTGAAAATCGTTTGTTCTATGATCTGGAAAGAATCTGGAGAGATGGAAAGAAAATTGAGGCTGACGAATTGGAAGCTTTAGCATAAGAACGGAATTTAATTAGGTAAAACGGCTTAACAGAATCTGTGAGCCGTTTTTTTTATTACAGTTTTCATTGCAGCTCTAAAGAAGTGTGAAATTGCTAATATTTATGCTAAATCAGTTTTGTCTTATTTTATGTTTTATTTTATGTCTTGTTACAAGTCTTGTAATGATTGGATTGATGAATGTAATTGATTAATCAATATTTTAGTCAGCCAAAGGTTTACATAAAAACATTATGTAAACCTTTGGCTGGAATCACGTTTCTCAAATAAAAATATCAATGTATTCCCAAACGGAACAAACCGATTACCTTGCCCAGGATCTCTACATTGTCTACAATAATCGGATCCATGGAATCATTCTCTGGCTGCAGGCGGTAATGTCCTTTTTCTTTAAAAAACCGTTTTACAGTTGCGGAATCATCCACCAATGCCACCACAATTTCTCCGTTATGGGCTGTCGGGCAGTGTTCAACAATAATCTGATCACCCTCAAGTATGCCTGCATTGATCATGCTGTTTCCCTTAACTTTTAACATGAAGGTCTCGGCGTTTGGGAGAATATCAGCTGGTATGGGATAATAATTCTCAATGTTTTCCTCAGCATAAAGAGGCTGTCCGGCCGCTACGGTACCAAGAAGCGGAACGTTTACAACTTCCCTGCGTGTCAGCTGAAAGCAATCGTCTATGATCTCAATGGTTCTGGGCTTGGTTGGGTCTCTTCTTATGTATCCTTTTTCTTCAAGCGTCTCCAGGTGAGAGTGTACGGATGATGTTGATTTTAAACAGACCGCTTCGCAAATTTCCCTGACTGCCGGTGGATAACCCTTCTTTAAAATTGTTTCTTTTATATATTCCAAAATTTCTTTCTGTTTTGGGGTAATTCTCTCTTGCGCCATAATACGGCCTCCTCAATCCTTATTCATTAAGACTATAGTAACATATGTTCGATAAAAATGCAAACCTTTGTTCGAAAAAATGCAAAATCAATTGACAAACATATGTTCGCAGTGATATGATAATGACAGAAAAAGAACCTATGTTCTGTTTGGGATTGTTTTAAAGGAGGTATGCATATGATGAAGCAATTAATTGCACTATCATTGGTCGTTTTACTTGGTTCTCATTTTTTTGGCAATTCTTTAATGAATGCCCTTGCCGGAGAGACGGAAATTCCGGCATTGGAGAAGTATTATACAAGCATTGAGATCCAAAAAGGGGACAGCTTATGGAGCATTGCCGGAACGTATCTGGAGAACAGCGGTATGACCACTGCCCAATATGTAAAAGAATTAAAGAATATTAACGGATTAAAAGAAGATACCATACACAGCGGACAGTATCTGACTGTCGTATACTTTGCATCTGATTCAAGAGTGAGATAAATAGAAAAACCAGACTGCCGCTATTTTTAAATCCATTGATTTTATTGGAATTATATCTTAGAATAATAGAAGGGGCGTCTCTTAAAGAGGCGTTAAACAGGTATTATTAGGTTCAGAATTATTCTTATAGTCAAAGGATTAAAAATAATTATGAAGATAACTTTTGGAATATTAGCCCATGTAGATGCTGGAAAAACCACCTTTTCGGAGCAGGTTTTATATAGAGAAGGGGTAATCAGGGCTCTGGGCCGTGTAGATGCTAAAAACGCATGTATGGATCATGATATTATCGAAAGGGCGAGGGGAATAACCATATTTTCGGATATGGCCTGCTTTACCCATGACGATAATACCTATTATCTGATTGATACGCCTGGCCATACAGACTTTTCTGGTGAGATGGAACGGGCCCTGGAGGTAATGGACTATGCAGTTCTTATGATTAACGGTACGGACGGTATTCAGGGACACACAGAGGCCATCTGGAACCTGCTGGAGCGTTATCATATTCCTGTTTTTTTATTCATTAATAAACTTGATGTAATCTCTGCATCTTATGAAAGGGTTTTAACTGAGATTCGAGAGCGTTTTTCCGGTAATATCCTGGATTTTCAAGACATTACCCTTAAGAAGGGAAATGAGGTTGCCCTGACAGACGATTTCATTGAGAATGTATCTGAATGGGATGAAACATTACTGGATAAATGGTTGAATGGAAGTATTACTTTTGAAGATTTAAGGCCTGCCGTAGTTTCTCAGATTAAAAACCGGAAGCTATTCCCCTGTTTTGGCGGCAGCGCTTTAAACGGAGAGGGGATAGAAGCATTTTTTAATATCTTTTATAATTATTCAGAAACTTCCTATCCGGTATCAGTTCCATTTAGAGGGAGAGTGTTTAAGATCCGTTATGACGGGCATGGAGAGCGAATGACGTATATGAAGATATTAAGCGGCATTCTCAATGTCCGGGATTCCTTATCAACGGATGAGAAGGTTCATCAGATAAGGATATTTCAGGGAGAACGTTTTACGGCGCTTCAGACGGCCTCTGCAGGAGATGTGGTGGCTGTTACCGGGCTTCGGACTACCAGGGCAGGCCAGGGGCTTGGGGAGTGCTATGATACGGTAGTTCCGACACTTCAACCAACCCTACAGGCAAGAGTTCTGTACTCGTCTGAGATACCCGACCGGGCAATCTTACAGATGTTTCACATATTAGAGGAAGAAGAGCCTGGGCTAAGTGTGGTATGGGAAGAGTCTTTGCGGCAGTTAAAAGTGAATATCATGGGTAAAATTCAGCTTGAGGTTCTGGAACAGGTTGTGTTAGAAAGGTTTCAGACAAAGATAACCTTTGGGCAGCCAGAGATCATCTATATGGAAACCGTAGAGGAACCGGTAACAGGATATGGACATTTTGAACCTCTTCGCCATTATGCAGAAGTAGCATTAAGGTTAGAGCCCGGTGAGAGAGGGAAGGGGATTACATTTGAGAGTCAATGTCATGTAGACAGGCTTGGGATCAATTATCAGAATCTGGTACGTACCCATGTGTTTGAAACCATTCATAAAGGAGTTTTAACCGGATTAGAACTGACGGATATTAAGGTTATCCTGGTTGATGGGATTTCTCATATTAAGCATACTGAGGGCGGGGATTTCCGTGAGGCAGTATATCGAGCGATTCGCCAGGGTCTTATGAAGGCCCATAATCTAATACTGGAGCCTTATTACAGCTTTACGATCTTAATTCCAGATCCACTAGCTGGAAGGGTATTAAATGACATCACAAAATATTCCGGCCGGTTTGAAGCTCCGGTTCCGGATGGAAGAGGAAAAACTGTAATAAGAGGTCAGGGTCCTGTTGCTTCATTTATGAATTACGGGGAAGAGCTGATGATAATGTCCGGAGGCAAGGGAAATATATCTATGGTGTTTTCTCATTATGATAGATGTCATAATGAAACCCAGGTTATTGATCATTATCAATATAACCCAAATGAGGATATTAATAATCCTTCTTGTTCTGTATTCTGCCAAAAGGGAACTTCGTTTGTAGTTAATTGGGATCATGCAGAAGAATATATGCATACTCTTAAGTAATTGTTGCTTATTAATTTTATTCTTAGTTTGAGTTTATGGATTGATAAAGATTATGAAGTCTGAAAAAAGCCACATAAAGAAAAGCGGCAATAAATTGTTTGCTGCTTCAGGCTGTCAACATTCGATATGTTGATAGCTTTTTTATATCTTTCAATAACAACGAGCTATGTTATAATGAACATTAGTAGGATAGGAAGAAAATAATTAATAAGATCAAAGGAGATATTATATGATTACATATAAAAAGGTGGATAAGACATATTTCGCACAATATGACTTAATTCCTATGCGTGTTCATGTTTCCAGTTATTATAAAATAGATAAAATTAATCGTGGGTTAGATGGTATTAATCTTGTCGAAACCCCTATAGAACCATATTTAAAAGACTTTTGTACCGGCGAAGACGAAACTGTAATGTGCTGGGAAAGACAATGGGATATTTCAAAATGGGCTTTTTTTATGGCTTTTGATGGTGATAAGCCAATAGGAGCAGCAACTATTGTATCACGAACAAAAGGAATAAATATGCTTTCAAATAGGGATGACCTTGCAGTATTATGGGATATTCGTGTGGCTGATGCATACAAGCAGCAAAAAGTTGGTCAAACATTATTTGACATGGCTGCAAATTGGTGTCGCAGTCAAGGATTTGTACAGATGAAAATAGAATGTCAGAACAATAATGTTCCTGCCTGTAAATTTTATCATAAGCAAGGAGCAACTCTTAGTGTGATTGATGAGTATGCGTATTATAATGAACCTGAATCTAGGCATGAGACTCAGTTTATTTGGTTATTAAATTTATAAATAATCCTAAACAGTATTATACCATCTTTGCCTTATGTTCTGTTTGTTAAAACAGAAGATGCATTGTATAATAAGTTTAATATGATATTATGACGGGGGAAGAGTACATATGGTCAAATTAGAAGAAGTCTTTGGAGTCAGTAGAAAACCTGTGCTAAGCTATATTGAACGCCAGGAAGTTGATGGCGCATTTGAGAACGCATTAAGATCGGATAAACAAATAATAGTTTATGGTGCATCAAAACAAGGAAAAACTGCTTTGGTCAGTAAATATTTGCCATATGGCGAATGCTTAGCTGTTAGCTGCAGTCCTAAAAGTCAAGTTTCAGATATTTATAAATCGATTCTTAGAAAGCTTGGTATCGAAATATTAACCGATAAGCAGAAGAGTAAGAGCGGAGATGTTGAAATTGGAGCTGTAGCAAAAATTAAATCAAAATTACCATTTTTAGCAGCTGCGGAGGTCGAAGGGTCTGCAAAAGTTAATGCATCAGCTGAACAGCAGCTTAATTATCGATCAATAGAGTTTAACCTGGAGCTGCCGCAAGACATTTTTGACTTGTATAAACAAGCTAATTCTGATAAATTTGTAATACTTGAAAATTTTCATTATCTTTCTAGTGATGTTCAAAAGCAATTAGCGTTTGATTTGCGCACTTTTCAAGAGCTAGGATTAAGATTTATAATTTTAGGTGTATGGAAAGAGAAAAACAGGCTTATTCAATTTAATGGTGATTTACAAGATAGGATTGCAGAAATACCTGTTGAGCCGTGGGATAACACAGAATTTATTAGCGTGGCAAAAAAGGGAGCAGAAGAGCTTAATGTTGAAATTTCAGATGAAATATTACTAAGACTCTGCGAGGAATCGATGGGAAGCATAGGAGTTGTTCAGGAGTTATTAAAACTATTATGCTTGGAAAATGGTATATTACAAAAGCAAGGACTTAGAAAACATATTGTTGACCAGATAACTCTTGATCATGCTATTACAGCAAAATGTGATGATTATTCTTCAAGACATGTTCGTGCACTGGAAGATATTGCGAAAGGGCAGAGTGATGTGAAAGATAAGGAGAAAAAGCCTCTTTTCTTGCCATACTACTTTGTTATTGCAATTTTAAGTATGGATTTTTCAACTATATTAATGGGTGTGCCACGTAAAAAGATAGAAGAAATAATTAAAAGCCGTCATCACAGAAGTGCCGATATAAGGCCAAGTGATATTGGGTATCTATTGAGTAGTTTGGCAAAATTGCAAACAGCGAAGAAAATTCAGCCACCATTATTTGATTATGATATTTCTCAACGTACTATTAATATAATTGATTCAACATTTTATTTCTTTTTAAAACACTGTGATAGAGGGGAAATAATAGAAAATATTGAAAATCCATTAGAATAAGTTAATGGTTTTTAATATTGTGCAAAGAACTTGAGTTTCTCGAACTGCATCTTTATATTCTTTTAATCTTTTCATCAGGAAAAATATGTTATACAAATCGAAAACTTGACAATTGTCAGATTTATACTATACTATTAATTATATGTTATTTAAAACTCTATGTGATTTTTTAAATAATAAATAAAATAAGTTTGTATTAAAGAAATAAATTCAAATTTAAATCTACGATAACTTATTTAAAATACATTTTCTTTGAGAAGTTTATTTTCTTTTGACAATTTATATTTTGTTATGTTAAATCACATTGAAATTTAGGTAACAGGTTTTCATCATTGAATCATAAGATTTTAGATGATTGCCATAATATAATTATAAATCAAGGAGGCTTATAACTATGGAAAATACTGGAGTTATGAACGTTGAGTTAAGAAAAAGTACCAGAAAGGGTGACAATAATCAGTTAAAAAGAGAAGGATATTTACTGGGGAACATAGCTGGTAAAGGTGTTGATTCAATATCAATAGCTGTTAAGAAAGATGTATTTAGAAGATCAATGAAAGAGTTTGGCCGGAATGGCATTTTTAAACTGGTTGTTCCTGATGGCCAGAGTTATACCGTAATGGCAAAAGAAATACACATTGAACCTGTTAAGAACGAAATCTCTCATTTGGATTTTCAAATGGTATCTTTTTCGGAAAAAATCAAACAAGAAGTGGCCATAAAAATTACCGGAGCAGAACTTCTTGAGTCAAAAAGATTGTTGATTAACAGTACCATAGATTCAATTTTACTGGAGGGCTTACCTCAGGATATTCCCGATGAAATAGTAATTGATGTTTCTAATATGGAGGCTGGTGAAAGTATTCAATTTAGTGATGTTAAACTTCCGGAAGGACTTACCTCAACTTTTGATCCGGAACAAAAAATGATAACAGTTGTTGGCTCTAAGATACGTGAAGCAGTTGAAGGTGAAGAAAAGGCCGAAAGCTAAGAGGAATAACGGCATTCACTTTTCGTATGAAAATATTATAAGAGCCTGATGATAAAGGTGAAAAAAGAAAGCTCTAATTTAGATATTAGATGCTTTCTTTTCTCTTTAAAATTTTTTTTACTTATTTACTTTACATTTTTTCCCGCAACTTCACCTTATTTCTGGCACTGCGCCGGCGTTCATCCTCCAAAGCAGCATAGTGTTTTTTCGTAGTGTTAACATCTGAGTGTCCCAAAACGTCTGCAACCAGATAGATGTCACCGGTTTCCTTATACAGGCTTGTTCCATAGGTGCTGCGCAGTTTATGTGGGGTAATCTTTTTTAAAGGTGCTACGAGTTTGGAATATTTTTTTACCAAATTTTCGACGCTGCGTACTGCAATCCGTTTCTTTTGAAGGGATAGGAAGAGTGCTTTTTCATGGCCTTCCTCAGGAATGACGAAACTGCGTTCGTCAAGATAATCAAGAAGGGCATCCTCAACTTCGGAACCAAAGTACACAGTGACTTCTTTTCCTCCTTTTCTATGAATCCGGATCCCGCCATTTTTTAAATCAATATCATCAACGTCCAGACCAACACACTCCGATACCCGGATACCGGTTCCCAGCATTAGAGTTAATAGTGCGAGATCACGGATCTTGGTTTTCGCATGGTAAGCTTTTTGCTTTTCTGTTAAAGATTCCCCGTTTTCTACTTCATCGAGCAAAAGAGCTACCTCATCAATATCTAACCGGATAATATCCTTTTCATGCATCTTTGGAAGCTGCACCAGAGAAGCGGGATTTGTTTGAAGCCGTTCATTTCGGTAATAATAATTATAGAAGCTTTTCAGTGAAGAGACTTTTCGCATGATTCCTCGCTCTTTGTTGGTCACTTCCTGATTTTTATCATTAAAACGGTATTTTAAATATTCCATGTATTCTTCAATGTCCACGACCCGAAGCGAATCCAGGTGGTCTAAAGTAATATCCTGAACCTGAAGTTTGCCGATTACGGGGTTTTCCTTAATTAGAAAGTCAAAAAATACCCTTAGATCATAAGCGTAAGCTATCCTGGTCCGGGAAGAAGTGCGAGGTTCAATTCCCCTGAAGAAATCTCCGCAGAAATTTGGAAGTTCCTTTACCAACTGGCGCAGGTGCTTAACGTTTTCAATATCTTTTTGCTGATGGTAGGAGAGAGAAGAACTCATAATTGGACCTCATTTCTTTAAGTATTTGGTTTGTAAATGATTTTTGAAAGACCAGTCATTTATATTTCCCTCATTAATTAGTTTTTCTTTTTCAGGCTTAATATATATAGTCTGAGTCTTAGGTAAAGGTGTTTATAGAACTTTACATACTCTGGTATAAAGAGGGTAAGTATTGGGAGCATATCAGAGTAATAGTAATCAAGGATATGAGAGGTAAAGTTCGTTAAGTTATAAAATTAATTGTGTAATTAATAGTTCTATTATTTTCTTTTCCAACTATTCGTTAAACTAGACTTTCGCGAATAGTTGAAACTCTCTGTATCTATCTTAGCATTTCTTTCGTTCTGTGTCAAATTACTTTATTACTCAAGTTTTTCTGCGTATTCCTCTACAATACAGTTTGATAACCGAAAAAAAATTCACTGCTGTTTTGTCGTTTTTCACTGTTTTTCCCGGAAAACCGAAAAACTCAAATCATGGGGGTTTTGTCGTTTTTCTATTTAATACTATCATTAAGTATATCATATTGGCATTATCTTAGTCCAATGATATTCATAAAAAATGATGCATTTTTCTGCGCAATCCTTTACAATACGGACAAGGCTCCTTTTTCCTCTTTTGATAATATAACCTCTTTTTTGGACTCATAGCATAAGAATTTTGACACTCGGAACAAGTCCACCAAACACTATCCGAATAATTTTCTATAATATCATCTGGATCAATAAAGAGCCAGTTACCTAAATTCCATTCCTTCATCAAATCAGAATGTAATGCTTTGAATGAAGTTTTTCCACGTATAGCTTCTCTTCCATTACAATAAGGACAATCTATTTCTTCGTTCACTCTATCTTTCACTGAGCCTTTCCAAGACATTTTACAAACGAGACAATCCCATTCAACTAGAGGTGAATATGTAGATAAAATAGTATCTGAAGTTACTTCATTATTTGAAGAATATTCTGCAGCCTTTTCAGGATACAGTGCTTTAAAAGAGGTTTTGCCTGGAATGGCTTTCTTACCACTACAATAGGGGCAGATTACACTCCTATCTACTCTATCTTTTACAGAACCTTTCCAAGCCATAGCGCACTTTGAACAATCCCAAGTAATAGGTAGACTATATGTTGGAAGAATGTTATCGAGATCCACTTCATTCGTTATAGAGGCTTCTGCATCCAATTCGGGATACAGTGCTTTAAAAGAGGTTTTGCCCGGAATGGCTTTCTTACCACTACAATAGGGGCAGATTACACTCCCATCTACTCTATCTTTTACAGAACCTTTCCAAGCCATAGCGCACTTTGAACAATCCCATGTAATAGGTAGACTATATGTTAGAAGAATGTTATCGAGATCCACTTCATTCGTTTCAGAGGACTCTGCAGCCATTTCAGGATACAGTGCTTTAAAAGAGGTTTTGCCTGGAATGGCTTTCTTGCCACTACAATAGGGACAGATTGCGTCCCCCTCTACTCTATCTTTTACAGAACCTTTCCAAGCCATAGCGCACTTTGAACAATCCCATGTTATAGGTAGACCATATGTTGGAAGAATGTTATCGAGATCCACTTCATTCGTTTTAGAGGATTCTGCAGCCATTTCAGGATACAGTGCTTTAAAAGAGGTTTTGCCCGGAATGGCTTTCTTACCACTACAATAGGGGCAGATTACACTCCCATCTACTCTATCTTTTACAGAACCTTTCCAAGCCATAGCGCACTTTGAACAATCCCAAGTAATAGGTAGACTATATGTTGGAAGAATGTTATCGAGATCCACTTCATTCGTTTTAGAGGATTCTGCAGCCATTTCAGGATACAGTGCTTTAAAGGAGCTTTTGCCTGGAATGGCTTTCTTGCCACTACAATAGGGACAGATTGCGTCCCCCTCTACTCTATCTTTTACAGAACCTTTCCAAGCCATAGCGCACTTTGAACAATCCCAAGTAATAGGTAGACTATATGTAGGAAGAATGTTATCGAGATCCACTTCATTCGTTTCAGAGGACTCTGCAGCCATTTCAGGATACAGTGTTTTAAAGGAGCTTTTGCCTGGAATGGCTTTCTTGCCACTACAATAGGGACAGATTGCGTTCCCATCTACTCTATCTTTTACAGAACCTTTCCAAGCCATAGCGCACTTTGAACAATCCCAAGTAATAGGTAGACTATATGTTGGAAGAATGTTATCGAGATCCACTTTATTTGTCTTAGAGGATACTGCAGCCATTTTAGGATACAGAGCTTTAAAAGAAGTTTTCCCAGGAATGGCTTTTCTACCATTACAATATGGGCAATCTATTTTACCATCAATTCTATCTTTTATCGAACCATTCCAAGACAATCCACAAGTTATGCAATCCCAAATTACTGGAAATGCACGGGTTGGAAGAATGGTATCTGGATCTACATTATTTTCTACAGAAAATTCCGATGCGAGTTCCGGATATAATGCTTTAAAAGAGGTTTTTCCAGGAATAGCCCTTTTGCCTTCAACACAGGCACAATCTCTTGCTTCAATATAACGTTCTTTCATAGAAAATATAAAAATTTTATTGCATTCCTTACATAACCATTTGAATGGTGCCGTATAATCTGGCAATATAAGATCATAATCTGTGACATTTCCATTACTAATATGAAATTCACTTTTTAGGAACATATAACGTTCGACTGATATTGGATTCTCACTGTTGCAATTTTTACAACCTTTTATTCCCTGAACTTTATCGTATACAGTGGCAACATGTAAAGTATGACATTTCTTACATCTCCATATAAAAGGCATTAAGCGGTTGTCTGGAAATATAGCATCTGGGTGCATCATTTCATTTGCTTCGTATACCCACTCTTCTGCTACACCTGGATATAACGCCATAAATGAATTTATTCCTGGAAGAGGAAGCTTTTTACTGCAATAAGGACATGATCTTGTGCCAAATCTTCGTTCTTCTATCATTGAGCTCCAAAGATTATTACAAATTTTGCATTTCCATTTAACTTCTAGCGGATAATAAGATAAAACTTCTGTCACCGGGAGAATATTGTCTGTTGCCCATTCTTTAGCTAATTCGGGATACTCTTCGGCAAAACTTATCTCAACTACATCCTCATCAAAACAATTACTACAGTAAGTATCTGTAGGAATTGTATCGCTACTTTCTGTAAACCAAACTTTTTTACATTTCTTACAATGCCAAGTATTAATGACATAATTCATGTTTCGGCGCCTACTCTTGAACCCCCTTTCAACAGCTAATAATTCTGGACCATTTTTATACATCTTAATATTAATACAAATCGGGCATTCAATATCAGTTTGTGCTTTCGTATATATATGAGATGCCCAAACATGTTTTAATTCATTATTGCATTGCCAATAAACAACCTCTTTTGATGAAGATGATATGTTTTCCAAATTTAATCTTTTATTTTTTTCAAAATGCCATTGTTTATATGCAATTTTGCTTACTTCTTTTAGTTTCATTTTGTACTACTCCTAAATTTTATCAAACAAGTCGTTTAGAACAGAAAAATTGGTTTTATTTTCTTCATTCTTCTTTATGGCCATAAGTATAGAATCTTGATCTTGAATAACATTTTTGAATCCTTTCGGAGATATAATCTGATCCCCTCCATCTAATAATCTATTTTTACGTAATAGCTCATTTGCAATTTCCGGATATACATGTACTTTCAGTACATTGAGCATTGTTTCCAGTTTCTTTTTAAACTTCTGATTTTCTTCAAGTAATTCATTTTGAGTATTATGTAGTTGCTCAATTTTCTTCTCGTTTTTACTGTTTATTTCTCTTGATTTCTTTAATTCTTTAGTGGCAAACTGAGCTTTTTTTATATTGTCAACTGCATAATCACAAATATCAGAGTAATAAGCATCTCTTTCTGCCAAAGCACTCCGTAAACTATAAATATCATTGTTTCGTTTAAGGAAGTCATTAATATCAAGACTTTGAAATACAACAGTATTATTATCTAAAGATTGGACAATTTGATTACTCCCTTTTAATTCTTTGATATAGTTGGCTACTTCCTTGTTACGTCTAAGGTCGTATTCTTTTATTGATAATCCGTTTTCTTCAAGATAAGAGGCTATCATTGCATATTTTAGCTTTTGTGGGTTTCTATCACATCGTTCAAGCCAGTATTCATCAATTATAGGTATTATATTTTCAGTGATTTTCTTTGGACGTGCCATGGTTACTACTCCTCTCCTCTTCCCAGCTTTTTACCAATTTTTGCATATAATAAGATTCGTACTGATTAGAACTGGCTTCTAATCGCATATAAGCAGATTTTACATCTTCTTCATATCCCATGTTTTTCCGGTACTTTTCAAGGCTGTTGATAAAAAATTGAAGTTCTTTATCTATTCTAGATTTATAAATATCATCGTTATCTAAAAAATATGACATATGATTTTTGCGATAATATGGGCAATTATAGCAGTAGCCAATTTCTCCGTTATCCCCTACTACTTTTTTACAATCAGAGATATCAGAATTAGCAAAGGCGACGGAATAACATCGGCCGGAATTTTCAAGTTCAACATAAATATTTCTTTGTTCGATTTTTGCTGACGGATAATAATTAGTACCTAAGGTGTATTCACTGTTTTTTTCCAGCATTGATTTATATTTCATATAAGTACGGCATTCAATCATATTACTTAAATTGGCATAGTAATGTGAGCTGATTTCTATATTGGCATGTCCAGCAAGGAGCATTGCCATAGTAGGTGTTCCACCTTCTGCTATGATATTGATCATTGCAATATGCCTGGTATCTCCAAGATAAATGTACTCAATGTCATTATCTCCAAGAATGTATTCAGTTGTATCATTCCCTTTTATCACATGAAAGTGCAACATTTTTGATATTATTTCATGATAAAACAGACGCAAGCAACAGCTTAAGTTTGTATAGGTGTAAAAGCGGTTATTTTTATGTTTAGGTTGCCTGAATTTTGCAAAATGTGGATCTGTACGAAATAATGTATCGAGAGCATTTGCTTCATATGTTTCTGTTAGATCAATGTATCGTACAATTTCTTCCTTAAGTGAATCAGGGATTGTATACAATACCTCCACATAATCTTGGTTGATGTTATAATGAACTTTTCCTCCGGAACCTTTTAGCTTATTTCGTCTTAACTTTATCTGAGTCTTTCCATTTTCAACAGTCATCAGACAAGCTCGTGGTGTTAAAAGAAATTCTCTGGGTCTAAGGGGAATAACTCCGGTTATTTTCCACCACAGATAAATAGGATAAAAAAATAGACGTTCCTCTGTACTGATATTTTTTACCCAATATTCATTTAATAACTTATCAAATCGAAAATAGCTCTGGAACTGGGACAAGCTTCTTCGGTTCATTGAGTATTCCTTGAAATTAATATCCACAAGTTCTTCAATGTAACCGATTACTTCATCTCGCCGATCAGGGTCCACACATGGCAACATGATTAGAAATTCAGTAATATGATAAGGCAATTTATAGTTTGGAAAAGAATCAAGGTCATCATTAAAAACATATTTTAAAAGCATTTTCATATCATTAACGATGTTTTGCAATGTAATCAGTACTCTTTTTCCAAGTGTTAGTATAATATAAGTTTTTTTGTATTGGATAAATTGAGCAAATGGAATTCCAAAGATTGATTCCCATTTTCGTTTATAAAGCAATTGCGAGAAGTTAAAACGAATTCCTACGTTTGAATATTCATCATGTAACTGCCATCTTTCATCTTGAAATTGGCAATTAGATATAACGCCTTTCTGCTTATAAATTTCAAATAAGTCCATGGCGGACTGTATACTGGAGGAGTCCAACTCTTGTTCAATAAGTATAGGTTCGTATAGCGTCTCGTTTTGTTTATTAGCCAGGGAATTCATCTAAAATCTCCTTAATCATTTGAATATATTCTGTTAATGCCTGGTCGCCATACTCGGCAGATATAATTGAAAACATCTCACTTAATGATGGAGCAACCGTCTCTTTTATTAGTAAGGTATACTTCTGTTTAAGATGGTCACTAATTGCTTGATTCCGTAAGGCAAGTAAACGTTGAAATTCTTTTACTAAAGTATATACAGATGCTTTGGTTGTGATTTCATATGGACATCCAATACACTGTTTAGAGTCTTTGAATGGACATTGCCTATTCATTGCAGTCATTAAGCACAAAAAGTCGGTAGACTTTGAAGCCGCTCTTCCTGAACCAATATTGTGGAGGATTTTTAGGATTTCGTCATCTCTTCTCTCTTGTGATTCTATTGGAAGTATTCTGCTAACAATGCTTTTTGCAGATTCAAAAGAACTGTCCAATGCTGTAATAAAGGTATCCGATTCCAATACTGATAGGCCAACTTCTTTAATTAACTGGGTTTGTTTAGAGACATTCAGTTTTTTATATTTGCCTTCCGTCACAATGTTAAGAAGCATGGATACAACAAAAGAACAAACTCCTCTTTCCAAAAGTTCTTGTGCTATCTGTTCTGCAGAATATCCAGAAAATACTGCATCCTTTAAATAAATCTCCGTAGTCTTACAAAATTCTCCATAAGAGCCTTTATGGGAGCGCGCCAAGGCTGCTAACATATAGCCTTTTGCATGTGGTTGTTGAGTATCTGATATCTCTCCCTCCAAAACAGTATCACTTAATAATTCGATAGCTTGCATATAGGCTTTATTTGCACTTCTTGCTCGGAAATCATTTTCCAAGAATAGGTTTCCAATATCCTCTCCTAAATACCTGGTAATTGCTTCATAATCTTTCACCGGTGTAATAAATGCAGATTCACTTTGCTTCCTTTGGTGATGAGACTCAGAAATTATAAACATCATTCCGAATAACTCCATGCTGCTTTCTGGGATCATCAATTTAATATCAGAAATATTTGAAGAGGAAGCAGTTTTCGAAGGTGTTATTGGTCGGCTTTTCAATTGCCATAATACACTGTTTACAGCAATTATTGCAGATCTTGTATCAAATGTATCATCGATGATAGACTGTAATATTTCATCTGGCATCTGCCGGAGTCTGGGGTGAGGAATTCTGATAATATCGGTATCACGTAGCGCACTAATACAATGTATTGCTAAATATATCCAACAGTTAGCAATCCCCGGATTTCTAGCAGCATGAATAAAGAGATTATTTTCTTGAATATATGATGGATTAAATAAATAATAGACCATTTGTAGAATCGTATCGCTGTCATATGCATTTGTTTTATTTGTATTTAATCTTCTACGCGCTAATTCGAAATCAAGAGTGAAATTAGTATTATGCTTTTTACGTAACCAAGACATAAAATAGATCAACTGTTTTCCAATATAAAGTGGCAGTTTTTCACAAGTTGTTTGAACAAGTTTGTCTATTTCTTGATTATTATATAAATAAATATCTTTCTCTAAAGTATATAGTAAAAAGTCATTAATCATGTACTGCTCATTTTCATCAAGGTCATACTCTATATAAAATGAAGTTAATACACCTGATGTAAGTGGGTATTTTTCTTTTAAAAGCCGTAATAATATTTCTACTTTCTCTGGAATTGTTTTTCTGTAATGTTCCAAGAAAAATTGAATATTAGACTCCATTTTTGCAACATTTTTATCAGAAAATAAAAGCTCTGTCTCATCTCCTACATTAGAAACGCTAATCTCTATTCCATACCATTCGTTATCAATTAGCAGGGCAACTATATCTCGTAAGAAATTTTGCTGTTCATCTTCCGCTATATTCCGTCTATTCATTTGCTCTAACAAAAAGGATTTTAAGCTGACATGCCTATTCATAATCAAAATCCCCTTTTGGTATCATTTTATCAGAACTGTATTTTAGAAAGTCAAAAAGCTCATCATTAATATACCTTAATTGTTTCTGTAATTCCCCTTTGTTTTGTAAGTATGTCAGTGCACTCTCCGGGCTTTTATCACCTCTCCAGTACTGAAGGCCAGCCACGTCTTCTCCATAAGTACATAACTTTACCGTAAACCAGTGTCTCAAGATATGCGGAGCAATATTGTGTTCCTGTAGATCATGCGCATATTCAATTACTTCCTGACTATTTGATTGTAATAGCAAAGGTATGATATCGCGTGAGAGTTGTCTGAATTTTATTCTATAATTGCCATAGGTCATTGCCTTACCCTGGTAATTAATGTTCATTGGGCAATAGTCAGTTTCAAATTTACATGTAGATAAGTATTGTTTATGTAGTTCATATGCATCCATAAATGCTGATAAAAATCTTGGATAAATTTGCTGCTTTCTTTCCTTTTTGATTCGTCCTACTGGTAATAGATCGGAACGTAAATTTTTTTCCACTGTCAGATCTATAACGATACGAGTAACTTTTCCATTGGTTTTCCTCATTGTAAGCCCACTTCCTAGAGGACTGCATTCCTGGCGAACATTACAAGCTTCTGACGGCCTCAAACCAGCAAAGGCACTCAGCACCATTAAGAAAAAGATGTCTTTATAGTGTTGTGCAGCATAAGCGAGAAAAATATGTAACACAGCATCTGGTATATCTCGAAAAATAGATTTGAAATTATGGTTATATAAGACCTCAAAAGCAGGTGCGAGCCTAAATTTTATTTCTCCATGACGGGTTTGATAACGTTCTTCTTTTGTAAAATCAGATACTCTCAATATACTTTCAGTTTCATAGCTTTTCACATAACTAGTTAAAAAATCAATAATAGATGTAGCACAACGTTCAACTGTACTTTTACTATGACTGCTATTCAAACTATAGTTTGTAAAAAAGTCCTGAATCATTGGTACCGTCAGTTGTGTCAGGCAATCAATTCGATTTACAGTATGTTTTTTTATTAAAACATGATTCAAAAAAGCAATAACAAATGCAAACCGGTTATTACTGTCATCAGATATTGATTTGATCCATCTGGTTGATTTAATATGATTATGGAAAGTAGTAAATGCAATAATAATATTATCTGGATCTTTAAGCACGATAAATTGTCTGGTAATTAGCTGGTCATCGTGTATAATTAGGCGGTGCCTATAAATAGCAAAGCGATATCCTTCCATAGGATTAATGTGAGTAATACTACTCATATTTTCCTTACCTCGGCTTTATTGGGAAATTTTCAAAAAATGATGATAGAAATATATAGACTTATAGCCGGTATGCAGTAAGATCTGCAGAGTATGTCACTTGATTTTTTGCGCATTTTATGGTAAGATGCAAATCAGTGATAATTATATAAGTCACCATCAGTAAGCATTAATAACTTCTTTGGTCGGGAGAGTTAATGCTTATTTTCGTATAAATGTTATATTAGTTTTTTAATATCATATCAGTATTGTCTGAACAGTTCAAGTTTTTTATAATATAAATCTAAATATAGATTTGTGCTAATTAATAACTTTTATATATTCAAGTGAAATGAGGGAGTATCTTATGTCTAAAACAGAAGCGGCAATAAGATTATATGAACTATGTAAAGATATGGATATTGAGGAAACGCTGGATTTAGTGCTAAATGCTGAAACACAAGAGCAACAGGATTTCTTTTCTATGCTAAGCGATTTTATTTTGCAAAAAAAGCAAATGAAAGTTATTGCTCAGAAAATATATTGAAAATATTTCTTGACTTTCTCTAACTAAACGATGGACTCACACGTAGAATATTCAATAATTTACTTCCAATCTGTATTATCCCGATCGATATGAAAAGAATAAAAAAGAGAGCATCCTTTGAGATGAATCTATGCTCCAAAAGATGCTTTCGTTATACGATTTAATTTTATTAGGTTTCCTCTTCATAGGAAAATATAGTTTCAATTGGAACATTAAATACTTTTGAAATATCCATAGCAAGTTTCAAAGACGGATTATATTGTCCTTTTTCTAAACGGATAATAGTTTCTCTTCGTACACCCACAATTGAAGCAAGTTCAGCTTGACTTAAGTTAACTAGATCCCTATTTTTTTTAATTTGAGTTATTAATTTAGACATAAAATCATGCCTCTAAAATTATGGAGTTTTTACGCTCAATCCAAATGTAAGTGATGGTTTGAAATAATCCTACAAAACCCAAAATAACAAAGATTAAACTTGGAGTTATAATAATTTCCTTTTTCATTATTAATAATAGCAACCCAGCTATCGCTATTATTATACATATCATATTAAACGTAATTCTTCTGGCCCGACTATAATAGACCATAGTCATTTCATCCCAAGGCTCACTTTTAACCTTCTTTAGTAGAAAACTCATAATCATAATTATTAACAAGCCACCAGCTATCACTGTTCCCATCATTGTTTTCTTATAAAAGGTACTTACAAGCCCCATAAATAGTAGGGCTCCATTGGATAAACCATCTGTTAACAATTCTTTTATTACTGTTATTGGCTTATTTATCATATATGGCCTCCTATGTGATATATTTGTATCATGTTGCAAATATATCACATATCAATGAAATTATCAAGCCTATTTTCATTCAAATATAAATAGATTTTATTATGCCAGATAAGTTATGCCAAATAAAATTATTGGGTAAGCCTCTTTTTTTTAGCGATAATTTTATGGACTGTCAGTAACTTCTCAGCTTTATCTTAGTGCTACCCGTGGGTCCGGGCTGATTCAGAGGCTACTCTTCTTTCATTAGAAATGTAATAAATTCATAGCCTCTGTTTAATTCATAATTTAAATTCTTATTTATCATTCAAGGAATTTAAGATTTTATCAAAGAAACTAACTAAGTTCTTTCTTTTATATTTTGCTTCTACTTCCTTTGTGATAAAAATTGTGAGCTTATCCAGTGATCTGGTTAAAGCCACATAAAGTCTATTTTTTGTCGTTGTATCATCTGCCTTTTCGCCAAGTAGATATGCTGCTAGATCTGTAGTCAAGATAAACACACAATTTTTTCCTTCTTGCCCCTTTATGTTATCAATGGAATTGACCACAACCTTTTCTTCGTCTTGAGTAATTGAGTTATCAGGAAGCATATTAATAATGACACCATAAGCCTTTTTGCCTAGTGTTTCATGTTTGAATGTTTCATTCATGGCTTTCATCTTGTCATTAGTTGTAGCATAATTTTCCAATAAGAATTCTGCATAATAATATGATGCTCTGAGCATAACGAGCTCAGTTTTATCTGGATGAAGTTTACGCATCTCACGTTCTATTTCTTCCGACAATGCAATGTGAATACTTTTCGAAGTTTCTTTACCATGTGTCTCATACTTTCCATGTTTTTTCGAAATATAACTCAGGTCAAAATTCTCTTCCTTTATCAGTTCGCTATATGGTTTGTCATTTTCAAACAATATAGCGATAAGTCCTCCATCTTTTTCAGAATACTGCTGCTCCTTCTTACTTACTATTGAATTTGAAAGCACTAAATGTTTTTTTGGACAGCGGTGACATACACTTATGTAATCAACACTTTCCTTGTTTTTTTCAATAAGACTCTTCAAGCATTTGTGTCCTTTTAGGTCTTGCTTGGGATCCCCCATCAAGATAAGTGGAATGCCCAATTCGTTTAGTGTCTCAATAATGAGTTGCATATCCGAATTAATATCCTGCGCCTCATCAATACAAATTCCACCACAGTATTCTTTGAATATATTCTTGATTACCTTCCGTTTATCACTCACGGCTTTTCTATCGTCTGATTTCTTCGCTACAATCCACTTTGCTCTCTCTGGAATTACAGTTTGATGTAAAATGTTTCCTTCTTCCAACCGGCTAATCTTTGCATTTTTATATCCTGGGCTCGGCGGTAAGGGGGCTATAGAAATCCGCTCATACTGCTTTCCGTATAACAGATAATAATATGGTTTGATGAATTCCCTATATAAAAAGGAATGAATTGTACTTACAATAATGTTGTTCGGGATAATTCCATAATAATCCTGCAATTTTTGTTCAATGCATGACACTGCATTGTTTGTAAAAGTAATGCAAAAAATATGCTTACTTTTATCTGTTCCCTCACGGAGTCTCACTATAGTATCTACCATTGCAGTGGTTTTTCCTGCTCCGGCACCAGCTATACCAATCAGCATATTTGCATCACCTCAAACATTTTATTCTATTTTAGAAAATCAAAGACATCTTGTATGTGCTTTGGCATCTGTAAATCGGAGAGTTCTCCATTAGCAATGTCTTTACAAATAGTAAGCATATCTGAGGCTTTTGCTTCTCTCCATGCCTTTTCCATTTGATCTGGCGTCATATCTTTCCAACCAAATCCCTCACCATATTTATCTTTCAGAACAGTGAAGTTGTTTCCCGTTTTTACAATCTCTGGTTCCAGCGTATACTCTGAAGTGGTTCTAATACAGATACTTGTTCCATCATCATATTTATCATGTTGCTTTTTCGCCTTTTCTTGATTATCATAATCACGAATAATTCCCAGCTTATTGGAATTATTCTTGTTTATTTTCTTCCATATTTTTATTATTTCAATAAAACCTTTGTGGAAGGAAAGCACTTCTATATCGCTTAATTCTTGCTTTGAATCTATATAAGCACGTAGGAGCATTTCTTCTGAGATTCCTTCAAATAGAATACATTTTTTTGAGAAGAACAACTTGAACAAATCCAGGTTCGGATTCTTTGTAAGGTAATCTCTTCCTGAATCATCCAGTTCATCCATAAAAGAAAACGCTTCTCCATTGTGCATAACCACAACATTTTTCAAATTCATCTTATTTATGAATTCAGTACTATGTGTGGAATAGAATAACTGCATTGTGGGGTTTTTTGCTGTAAACACCTTTAGGAAACTCACCATAAGCCTAATATTATTTATGCACAGATGAGCTTCTGGTTCTTCTATTGCAAACACATTCAGAGCAACATCATTCTGCCTTCCCACCAGTGAATTTATTAGAACGAAAAGTAAAATTAGATTTCTGTATCCAAGTCCTTGTAATGAAAGTTCCTCATCAGAATAGCCTAAACGAATACTACTTAATATACTTTGCATAGGTGGCATATTAGGCAGTATGCTAATATGTGAGAAGAATTCCTTGGCATCAGCTAATTCTGACCCTTCCTGCCAATTAATCACTCTGTCCATATTACTTATAGATTTGAGTTCTTCAAAAAAATGATTGTATTCTTTTTCGACCTTCAGTTTGTCCTCATTTGTTAAGCCTTTTTGTAACAGTTTTACCAGCGACCTTGAACCCAACCGTTCTTTTGTTCTTGAAAACTCATCTCTTTCCGCTTCAAGTGCAATATACTTATATAGCTTTAGAACATCGTATGTAACAGATCCCTTACTCGGAACCGAAACAGAAAATGAGTAATACTCTGTAGGCAATAAATTCATCTTTACATTATTTATTGACTTTGCATCTATCTTTCCATCAGATAGAACCTTTTTTACAATACTGTAAATATCGTTAATCTTTGAAGGCTTATATTCGTATCTGAGCCCATATTGCATTTGACCATCTTCTACGGAAAAACTCAAATCTTTTACAAAGTATCCCTCTGTCTTATCAGGTTTCAAATGGACCTCCACCATAACAATGGGTAAATGCGTAATGAATTCTGTACATGATACTATTCCGTTTGTTATGGCTGTTTGATTATCGATTATATACTGATAATACTCCCTTCTTGCGATATCATTAATATCTATCCAATTTAAATTCTTTCCAGTAAAACTTGATTCATCAGTTAAAAATGGAAGCGTTACTGCTCGTAAAAGATTACTCTTACCGCAGTTGTTTTCACCAATTAAAGCTACAGTATCACTTAAATGAATGTCAATTTCCTTTAAATTCCGGTAGTTCTTAATTATCAGTCTTGATATTTTCAAAAAAGCACCTCCGACTATTATTTTATACTTTTCATATATTACTCCTACGAAGCTACTTCGTATTCTTAAAAAGTTTATATGTTGTCTGATATCCTTTGATACTTCAACACTGCATCCCCATTGAATTGCCCATTATTGTTTTGACTGGCTTATTAACGGTTTATAAACACAACTGACAGTTCAGATGGAATCATAGTACACGACTGATCGCTGTGGTCATTGCTTGATCAGGTCTAAAAATCGGTGGTATCTTTCTTGCGCTTGTTTTTTATGCCGCGGATTTATATACGACTTATCCCACCTATCGGAAATTGCTAGGGGATCTAGTACGGAAATAATATTTTCAAAGATATCTTTATCGCACTCACGTGTCAACTGCAAAAATACCAAGCAACCATCATCATCAAAGTCAATTGCAGAAGAAGCATTCAGTTGTTTGATAATTGCAGATGCATTTGAGGAAAGAATTTCTTTTGCCACTGCTTCATCTGTCTTGATCAGCTCCCTCAAGGCGCAGAAACTGATTTTCCACCAATGTCCAGTCAGCAACTCCACAGGGACTCCATCTTCGAATACGCTGATGGTACTTTGCGGCGCAATCATCGCAAGAGGCGAGTACACGACCTGTATCCTATCCTGATTGTATTCTATAAAACGGTGCGCTATTTTCCTATCGCCAATATGGAGTCCAATACAAATGTCTGTAATCTCGTAATATTGACACCAACTGTCTTTTGCCATATCCGAAAGTTTGACTATGTCAACTGTGGCGACAATTTTCTTAGCTTTCTGCCTGTCATATTGTCCCACAAGGCACATGATATCATGAATGCTTTTCCAATCCCGCGGAATACTATTTGAAATTGCGGCTGCAAATTCTGCTACCGGTAACACCTCCACCAAAGCTGCCGCCGTTCTGCGCTCCTCTTTTGTGGCTCTATGTCCACCCAACAAACTCATTCCGCATATGTACAGAAAAAAATCAAAATCGAAGAGATAAATTGCAGATATCATATCTTTTTTAAAATATTCTCTATAAACAGGCAGTAGCTTCCTTACTGTATCGTGTACACATGCAGGGGCGAGATGGGCGATGGCACATAGGAATCCTGACAAATCAGCTATATTAGATATGGCAGTTTTGGAGCGCATATCCACCAACACCGGACATAGTATCTCTTGAATACACGCATCCCCCTGCTTGGGGAGAGCAAATGTCAAGCGGTTTAACAATTGCCCCCATACATATAGGTTGGGTCTTCTCTCTTGCCTCATGGATTGTATGGTTTGCGCCCAATCAACCTTCTGTGTGAACTGTCGATATCGCTTTTTGTCGGTGTTAAAAATCGTGTTAATAAGGCAAGAATACGAGTATGCCGTCTTACTATCGGCATGGGCGATCCAGTCAAGGAGCAAGGTCTCATGTTTATCCAAATACCATTGCCCGTTCTTTTCGTATCCCACTGCAAACACTTTTTCCATGAAGAACGTAATACCAGCGCGTTCGTGAGAGGTTTGCACATCCTTTAGGCACTCTAACGCCGAGGATATCATCTTTTCATTGATAAAGGCCTCATCATAACGATGAGCGAAAGTGTAACCTAGCAGTCCATTACACAGCCAAACAAGGCCAAGCGGCATAATCTCCTTGTCCACAAAAGATGTCTCGATAGCTGCATATAGCATCTTTTTCTTTTCTGTTGAGGTATCTTGGAGAAATTGTGCAATAATTACCTTTGCGCTTTCCATATGGACAATGCGTACATCATCTACAGATAGTACGATTTTTTGACTCACCAGATACTGCAAATCACTATCATCCCATACAAGAGAACTGTCAACACGCCGCAGGCAGTTGCACAGCCAGCGATAATTCACGCCGTTATCCAACTTCATAATTTGAAATACTGCAATTGACGCAGCCAGCAGACCGCAGTCATGATGTGAGCAAATCGTTTGATACTGTTCTTTCATCGTCTGCCAACCACCGCGAAGAATGTAGTTGAACTGCCATGGTGTGGCCGCTTTTTCAGCTCCCTCCAGACGCCTTTCAATTGGTGAATCCATAAAGTTAATACCGATCTGGTTATCGCACTGATGAACAATGGATGTAATTTCCTTTTTCCGTGAAAGAAAGTTGTCGCGCAAAATTCTTACGGCATCCTTATTTGTCAGCAGGATTGTATCGTGCTGTATAGCAGATGAAATTGTCTTTGCAAATAGAATTTTTGTGTTTGGACGTGCCTGTTCAGTGATTACCTCAATTGCTTTTTCCGAAAGCCGCTGTGCATCATCAATGATGTAGAGCGAAGGTTCCGTGTTGTGTTGAATCATTGGAACATTAAGATTTTCTATTGCCTTATAGCGGTAGACTTTCCAGCTTTTTTGATAGAAGTCATAAGCTGCCTGATAAACGGAGATGGATTTTCCACAACCGGTCTCGCCTTGCACCACTACATGATCTACAATTGTCAACTGTTTTTCGATTCTCTCTACTTGCGGAAACTTAGGACACGCTTCCACATCTGCTGGCGTCAAACGGTAACCCATGATAGCATGCGATATGTTACGTTGGTACGAAAAATCTAGCTCTTCCCAAAGCTCTGTATCTACCGGCTCATAGAAGAACTCCTTCGTTTCTGCTTTCAGGGCATCAATTCTCCTTAATATTTCATCAACATGTACTCTTGCTTTTTCATGGAAGAAGCGCAAATTAGCAGCCGTGTAAACGCGGTTGTTCTTTCCAATGTTGCACGCCGGGCAAGACGGAAGATAGTTTTCAATAGAATCTACGATAAATCCGGCTTTCTCCAGTTCCAAAAGATATTGCTTAACCTCGTCATCATGGCACTCCCCTATGTTGGATGGAATAATGTGATCCACATGCATATCGCGCTGTTGTATCGTGCGACCACAGTAAATACACTTCTCTTTGTGGGAGGCTAATATGGCTGTCCGCAAATGCAAACTGTCTTTTCTATACGAATGAAACATGTACCAATCCTCTGCTAATATGGTTGTCTTGAAATACCAGCCTTATCTCTGATATTAAACCATCAGTCTTTCTCACTTGTTTAAAAATCAAACTTCTCAATATTACTATAATTAGAATCAAATCAGAAAAGATAATTTCGCATTATAAATATAATGGGCAGTTGAAAATTTTAGCTTAATTCTGAGTTTATGGAAAATGTACAGTCAGTGGTTATTGTTTAAGCAGTCCCAACAATAAACGGGGCATCCTTCTATCGGCTCAAAAGATACCTTAGCCATCTACTCCATAAGAAGAACACTTAACAATAGAATATTCTCTTGATGCACGAGTGGCATTTTTACGAGCCGTTCGACAATTTATGCATCGTTTAGGTACATAGAAACCTTGTTGAGCATAGAATTCCTGTTCGCCTGCCGAAAATATAAATTCGTCACCGCACTCTATACACTTTAAAGAAATATCTGCTTGACACAGAGGTTGCGGGTTTTCTAGTGTTACATTGTCACTAGCGTAAATGTTAAACTGTTTGTCTTTTCTCCCACTTATAGACAATTCAACATTTAAAGATGGATGAATAATCATTTTCCATGGTGAATCAATCAATAAAGAATACTTCTCCTTATATTCCCATTGGGTTGCAGTATCTTTATTCAAGTAATTCCCAATAAAGCCAATCCTGTATAAATCATTAAGAACCGTAACCAGTTTCTCGGTTAAGAAGGTATTGGGAAACAGTTTTCCTATTCGCTCATTGATTTCATCATATGAAAATGTAGTTTTATATCCTCGAAAACACTGAACAATACAATCTATTTCCTCTGCAGTATAGAGGGCACGCATCTCCTCTTGCACTTCTACCAAGCATTGTTTAGAGTAGACGTGCATGAATGTTTCAAATGAATTTTGATTAAACGAGTAGAATCTTTTTGAATTTTTAGATTGAGCTGCAAGGATTAACCGTACTATATCTCGAGGTCTGTGCCACGTATTATCAAGAATATATGTACATATATGTGTATTGTAAACTTGTGGCACAAACCATCTTTTTATAAGCTCATGCTGTGTCGAATTGACAATACCAGCTTTTTCTTCTGCCAATTCTATCCGTCTTAATAGTATGCTAATAATTGGGTGCTTAAACGAGTTTGTATTCGTATATTCCCAAGTAAGCCGCTTATCATATCCTTGCATAATTTTGTGTAACTGGTTGGATTGTACAAAACGATTTATTGAATTAAGTATCTCCAATCGAACAGAACAAACAAATTTTGTTCTTTCACGAAATGTGTCATTCATCCTCTTCGTGGTAAAAAGAAGGTCTCTAATCATTCGTAAGTCCCGATAGAATACATCACTGTCACTTCTGTAGGCTTCCAATTCATCAATGAAAATATAGTATGGTATATCCGTTCTTGTTACGTTTAAAATAAGTTCATCCGCCTTTTGAATGATATTAATGAAGTCGCCATAACTTGCCGTATTGTTAAAGTGAGGTTTGGATAAATCCAAAGGTTCAATACCGACACTTGGCTCTACGGTTCCAAATTGAGGATTGGTAGTTGCTGAGAATGAAATTTTAGCTGGAATACGCATTTTCCCACCATAGATAGTTTTGTCGATTTTTGATATCTCATGGCAAAATTTAGACCAGTCGTTATCGTCTATGAAAAGGTTATTATTAAAACTATTATTATCATCAATAATCTTTTGATAAAATTGCCATCTCCAAATGTACGTAAAGTCGCACTCTAATTCTTTACCAGATGCAGCTATAGATGCATCCACAGCGATTGGTGTTGAGATAGCCCGGGATATTGTATTTAATTTTGCTCTATCTACCTGCGAGTATCCGCTTTCAAAAAAAACAAAGGATGAGCACGCTGCATCATCTAATGTCCTAACATAGTTTTCAAGAAAATGTAGTAACGCCGTTTTTCCTGTTCCCTTATCACCCATCACAAAATATGGAGAGCCGTATTTTGTGATTGCTATTTCCTCAACATCTATTCCTGTTGGTTCGATATAACTGTTAACAAACTCATCATATCCTTGCTCTTTTATTTCATCATTAGCATCTGGTTTTCCAGCGTAAATATCCCCAATTGTCAACAACTTCTCATCAATTTTCATAAACATCAACCTCCTAATTTTTATAAATACGTTTTGGTCTATTACTTCTGATATATATCTAAAGGCAAAAGTACTGCTTGCTTTTTAAAACCATATGGTGAAGTGTCACATAAACCTTTTGAAATACAGAACACCGAAAGCGGGCTCAGTAAATATACCTGCTCTTGCTCTCTACATCGATGATTGTAAAAAACTAAGCTCTTACCTGCCTGATAATAAGAGATCAATTCATTGGGTATTATGTATTTATCACTTTTATTTGATTTTTGTGATACGCTTTTTACAATCAAACCATTTTCCGGAACACAAAATATTATGTCAGATTCCGATAATGTTTATAATGACTTCCTAAACCATATCGATCTTATAAAATTTTCTGGTGGAGACGATAGTCCTCTTATCAAGTAATTCTAAGCTACATTAAACACAATGCCTACATGTGCTGAAGGTTGTTTCCTTTCCCAGGCTATTGATTTACAGCCCTCCTTTTTAAGCGGAATATCGAGTTTCAATTTCAGAAAGCCTATTCTTTATATCAATAATCTCTTTCTGCAAGCGAGAAGATGTTATGTCTATTGCTGGTTGAAAGATATTAATATTTCCTTCAAAATGATTAAATTCATTAAGAAGAGTTTTACGTGAAGCAAAGAATACTCTGTCTGCACGTTTTGTTTCGAACTCAGGATCCCCAACATTACAGCGGAATGCTTTCTGGATAATATCTGTTAACATTAGAATTTTGCCTGGTCGAATATTGATATTAAAGATATCAATCAGCTTTCGTTCTACAGTCATTCGTAAATAGTAATAAACCAAAGACTGCCTTAATGCATCGGCTAATAAAGGGTATTGCACCGTATCAAAGAAATCCAAATTAGAGCAGTCTAAAGATAAAATATCTGATGCCAATACTTCTTCAGTTCCTCCAAAATCCCAGCCAAACAGTTCTTTGTAAATAGGGACTAAGTCAACATTTGCCGTCCCATACCCATGCATTACTTCTGATAGTCTTCCATAAAAGTCGTTAGGATCTAAGCTTATGTGAGCGTATCCTCTCATAAATGGAATCATTGAAATTAAATATTGGCGTCTATCTTTTATTGCATTTATTAAAGAACCATCGTTATTTTGGAAAAAACTAATGAGTTCAGAAAGATCTATAAGTAATTTCTGTTCTTCCTCTTTTACGCGGATAAATCCATTACGTGCACCATCCATGTTATTTAACATATATAGATTGAAACAGCCTTTCAGCTGAAATTCAAGCAATCTAATTAGTTCTAAATTATGGGTAAGAATTATTTGCTTTTTCGACTCCAAGAACTTGACAATGCAAAATGCAATTTTGTTTTTATATATCGAATCAAAGCTAGATATCGGATCATCAAGGACAATATATTCTTTACCTGAATTCTTTGCAAGCAACAATTCAAATGTCAGCGAGATGAAATTCTGTTCCCCCGTGCTAAGACACATCTCATGCCTTTCAACATTAAGAAGAGGTGCATCCCCTAACATCAGCTTAAAGTTCTTTTCATTATCGTTGTCTCGAATAACTCGAATATCGCGATCGATATTTTCACTAATAACATCCTGAATATAAAGCAAATCATCTGAGTCCAAAGATGGTTGCACATTTCTCAGTCTTGACAGTTCATCAAAATCTCGAACCATGGTTGTACTGTCGAAGCATTTAACCAAATCAAAAATCATTGCTGATGCAATATTATTCACATATGTGGTAAGTATTCGCTGCAATTGAATCAATTCATCTAGATCTCCTCCTGAAATAAAAGTCAATACAATTTGCTTAATATTAAAAGGGTCATTATTAACTAGTGACAAATCCATTGCAACTTTATCTAGCAGGTTTTTAGTCTTCTGATCCAAGCTATCATATATCAGTCTTTGACGATTTTTCTTCTGACTAAGTAACACATCTCCATCAAAAGCCTCATTATCACAAACAACACAAGAATGAAGCATATGATACTTATCCAAGATTTTGATTGCATCACTATGTTGTTCAATAAGTGGGGCCTCGCTACTTAGAATAATTGTATTGGCATCAACTTCCAATAACCTTTGAACCACTTTGACCTTAGAACAATCTTGAATAACAAATTTTGTTTTTTCCTCATCTAGCTCCAATGGTTCTTCTCTGTTAGCGAGATTTTTTATGTAAGAAATAAAATCTTCGTGATTGATATCTTTTCCTCGATAGCGCATATTGACAATACTCTTGATAAAAGAATATCCAGTTTCATTGATTGCTTGAACACTACCAAGCAAATAATCCGAAATCTTTGTTACACCATATTTGCTTTTATAAATTCCAGGCAAAGAGACTTTAAAAACCGAATCAAAACCATCACTAATCTTCTTCTTAAGTTCGTATTCCCTTCTTATGTCTGTGCCGACAAGATACTGGGACTCATCTCCTAAGATAATATGCCTACTAATTTGATCAGCAACAATATGAAATACCTTACTAGATGGGTCTATTACCGCTCCGCAATCATCTGTTGCCAGAAAATCTACAGCAGCTGTAGATTCTTCACTCTTTAAAACTTCAGTAAAGCTAGACTTTCCAGTTCCATTTGGAGCATATACTACCGCTATACCACCAGACGTATTTTTTATTTTAAATTCAATTGTTCCACTATCTTCCTTCAGATTATCAAAATCCGCATTAAAAATTGATTCTCTATGAATTTTACTAAAAGTCAACTTCATTTCGTATCTATCCTTTCTTTGGTCCTTTAATCCGCAATGTACTTATAGCATATTAACTATCTCAGATTCTGATGTTATTTCCATATTTTACCTATCAATGGTTCTATTATATCAAATTATTGTTTGAAAATATAGCAATAAGTAAATAAATAACTTTTGTAAACGTGTAAATAATTACTAGGTTTATAAACACATAAGTCCTTTTATAGTTTCTTAAAAGTCACAATATACGAGTGGTATACAGCTTGAGAGATTTTTATATTTGCTTTTATAATTAATCATTATAAAAATGTAACACAGTTTTGCTAAAAAATAACTTCATAACACGCTCTTTACCTTTGAAAAGTTTTGTCGATTTTTCTATCTTTTTAGATGGTTTAAGCATACAATTAACTAAAAAAAACGACAAAACTAAGCCAATTTGTTTTGTCGTTTTCGGGGTTTTGCCGTTTTTTAAATATCAGCGACAAAACCCTATCAGCCCTGTAGTTATAAGGGTTTCATGACTTCCGGAGTTTTGAAAACCGAAAAACTAAAATCATGGGGTTTTGTCGTTTTTTTATTCGATACTATTCATTAAGTATACCACATTGGCATCATACTGATCCATTGATATTTATAAAAAATGATGCATTTTTCTGCGCAATCCTTTACAATATGGACAAGGCTTCCTTTTTCTCTTTTGATAATATAATTTCTTTTTTGGACTCATAGCATATGAATTTTGACACTCGGAACAAGTCCACCAAACACTACCCGAATAATTTTCTATAATATCATCTGGATCAATAAAGAGCCAGTTACCTAAATTCCATTCCTTCATCAAATCAGAATGTAATGCTTTGAATGAAGTTTTTCCACGTATAGCCTCTCTTCCATTACAATAAGGACAATCTATTATTTGTTCACTCTATCTCTTACTGAGCCTTTCCAAGACATTTTACAAACGGGACAATCCCATTCAACTAGTGGTGAATATGTTGATAAAATAGTATCTAAACTTAATTCATTATTTGAAGAATATTCTGCAGCCATATCAGGATACAGTGCTTTAAAGGAGGTTTTGCCTGGAATGGCTTTCTTTCCACTACAATAGGGACAGATTATGGTACTTAGTGTTAAACGCAGAAACACAAGAAGAATAGGATTTTTTCTCTTTAGTAACGTATTTTGAGCGGGGCCGTATACATTATCCTTGGTGGATATACTAAATAAAAGGACCAGCTACTGCCGGCCCCTAAATTATTTATTTTCTATCAACATAATTCTTTTGCTAAATCTCTAATTTTTGTTTCAATAATGCGGATTGTTTCAATAAATTCCAGGTCACTCTTTCCAGTCGGGTCGCTCAACCCCCAATCCACACGGCTCTTACATGGTAGGAATGGGCATTGGACGTTGCATCCCATTGTCACCACAATATCCACGGGCGGGATTTCCGACAAGAGTTTGCTATATTGCGTCGCCTCCATGTCAATATTGTAAAGCTGTTTCATTAGACGCACAGCATCTTGATTAATTTGTGGTTTGGTTTCTGTCCCTGCTGAATAGCATTCCATAACATCACCCGCTAGATGGCGGCCTAATGCCTCTGCAATTTGACTACGGCAAGAATTATGAACACAAATAAACGCTACCTTTACCATATCTTCCGTCCTTTCAAAGCGTTAACAAACGGTCGCCTTTGATTTCTTCGCCACTCCATATAATTAACGCAAATTTACCATCAGCATGTTTATCAACACGGTTAAGCCATTCAACCTCATTTGCCGCCTTTGCTGCCAACATTGGATTGGTGGTGTCTGTGCCGTACAAGGATTGATTGATAATCCACCACTTAGCGGATATTCCTGCACGCTTCAAATCGTCCTCCAAACGCAATGCCTCATAAACAGGTGTTGCTTCGGGCAGAGTTACAATAAGAACTTCGGTTTCATCAGATTTCAGCCTTGGTAGAAGCTTCTGCAAGGATTCCGGGATTTCACCTTTTGTTCGCTGGATTTCATGATTGTAACTTTGAGTGGATTCCAGCAAAAGAAGGGTATGACCAGTAGGCGCCGTATCAATTACCACTACCTGATCATCGGCTTTATCAACTATTTCTGCAAATGCACGAAACACTGCTATTTCCTGAGTACAGGGAGAACGCAGATCTTCCTCAACATAGGCTATATCCCCATCGCTCATACCAGACGCACGGGCCTTACCTATTACTTCGGACTGGTACTTTTTCAGCTCTTCGGCCTCGTCAATATGGCTCATAGAAATGCCGCAGTTTTCATCCAGTACAAATTTGAGATGTGCAGCTGGATCGGTGGTTGTAAGATGAACTTTTTCTCCACGCTTTGCGAGACCCAATGCAACAGCAGCAGCAACAGTTGTCTTACCTACGCCACCTTTACCCATCGTGAAAATAACACGCTTACCGCTTGTTGCCAGTTCATCAATCACATTATTCAACGAAGGAACATGAACGGCGTTCAGCGTTTCGGTGTGTACAATTACATGATCAGTATTCAGTAAGGCTCGCACATTTTCCAGCCCTGTGATGTTATAGGCACGTAAGGGCACCATATGAAGCGGAAGCGTTTGTAAACTTTCTGGCATAGTGTTAATTGCAGTCTTCTGTTTTTCAAACAGGTTCAAAGAAAGTGAGTCGCTGTATTCAGTCAGTACACCATTGATAACCAGCATTTGATTTCGGACCCCTAGTGAGGAAAGCTCGCCGGAAGCCCGAGCTGCTTCTTTAAACGGTGCTGTTTCGGGGCGTGTCACAAGAATTAATGTAGTCAGGTTTCCGTCTGCTAGAGTTTCCACAGCCTGCTTGTAAATCGCTTTTTTGCTCTCCAAGCCGGAAAGCTGGCCCAAACAGGACGCACCATGAGTGCTCTCGCTGATAAAATCACTCCATGCGGACGGAAGCTGGAGCATACGTAGAGTGTGACCAGTGGGCGCGGTGTCAAAAATAATATAGTCATATTCCTGTTGTACCTTGCCGTCTGTGATAAAATTGGAAAATTCATTGAATGCCGCGATCTCCACGGTGCAGGAACCGGAAAGCTGTTCTTCCACGTTAGCGAGAACAGCGCCAGGTAGTTTGCCGCGATAAGGTGCGATTACGCTTTCCCGATATTCAGCTGCGGCTTTAATTGGGTCAAGATTCGCCACAACTAAATTAGGCACGTCGGGAATCGGAGTCCCCTTGTTTGTTAACTCCATAGAAAAGACGTCCTGTAAATTAGATGCCGGGTCGGTACTGATTAGCAGCACCCTTTTTCCACTGTCTGCCAGCGATACAGCGGTGGCGCAGGCAACGCTGGTTTTACCAACGCCGCCCTTGCCGGTATAGAAAAGGTATTTTGTAAGTTTAATAGTACGTGGATCGAATAAATTCACTTTAGCAGCAACCTCCTTTGCAGCAACAGCCATCATTTCCCTGTGCCTTTTCCACTGGTTTTCCCAGCAGATCGACGGACAGACCTAACCACTTCGTAAATTCCGCATTGGTGGGGTATTTCCCGGTCAATACAATCTTTCCGTCTATCACGGTAACGGGCAAGCCGTCCGGCCCTTTGTCATTGATGAAGTCATTCACAACCTTATTATTAACAAACTCCATTGGTGCGCTGTTGAGATTAAAGCGATCAACGTTTACGCCGTTCTTTTTTAACGTATCAAGTACAGTAGATATACGAAGTAATTCGGGATCAACTCCTACTCCGCAAAGTCCAGTTGAGCAGCACATAGCAGGTTCAAAAATTTGCATTGTTTTCATAAAATTACCTTCTTTCATTGAATTTATTTTAGAATCGCGTCCCATGAAGAAGCGTTCCAAATTAGCAGGCAGTGTGTAGGGAAGGCTTTCATTCGAGAACTTCCCATTAATTGTACGCAAGATACCATCTATAATCATTGCTTTTGGCGGCTGGTCGTGTTTGAATACTATTTGTGAGTTTACTATTGTTAACCAGACGGCACTTTGGTCAAGACCCGTATCAGCTTTTACTACACATATTGTTAATGCTGTACATCTTAGTATTATCCTCTGACACTCCATTCATATTGTTTAAACTATATGGAGTTTTTATATCATTTGTAGTACTGTTCATATTATTTAACCCGTAAACAGCCTGCTGGTTGTTTGATACATCATTCATGTTGTTAATGCTCAATTCGCCAACCATATAAATCCTCCTTATCAATGTGTCTTTGCTCAAATTATTGTTTGGCACTGGATTCTGGGAACCAGTGGGTAGTTTTATTAGCAATTTTTACAAGAAAAAGCATCACGGGTACTTCAGTCAAGACCCCAACGGTAGTAGCAAGCGCAGCGGCGGAGCTGGTGCCAAACAAGGCGATTGCCACAGCGACAGATAGTTCAAAAAAGTTAGACGCACCGATCATTCCAGCTGGAGCGGAAATGGAGTAGGGCAGCTTCAGCAGTCGGGCGGCAAAGTAAGCGATAAAGAAAATAAGGAACGTCTGAATAATCAGAGGTATAGCAATTAAGACAATGTGTAGAGGATTGCGGATTATGGTTTCGCCTTGGAACGCAAAAACCAGTACCAACGTTAATAATAGTCCTATTGTTGTAACACCATCAAATTTATTAACAAAAGTATTGTTGAAATATTCTTCCCCTCTCTTTTTGATTACCAGTGTACGGGTCAGCATTCCACCTACCAGTGGAATTACAACAAACAGCACCACCGATAAAATCAGAGTATCCCACGGCACAGCTACATTGGAAACGCCGAGCAAGAATTTTACAATGGGCACAAAGGCTACTAAAATAATAAGGTCATTGGTTGCTACCTGTACGACGGTATAAGCGGGATTCCCTTTCGTTAAACTGCTCCACACAAAAACCATTGCAGTACATGGGGCAGCTCCCAAAAGTACCGCGCCTGCCAGATATTGTGTTGCCAAGTCTGGCGAGATGAATGCTTTGAAAATCACAAAGAAAAACAGTGAGGCGATTGCATACATGGTAAATGGTTTAATAAACCAGTTAGTAATCCATGTGACAAACAATCCTTTAGGATTTTTGCCGACATTTTTAATACTTTGAAAATCTACTTTCATCATCATAGGGTAAATCATCAGCCAGATTAAAACTGCCATCGGTATAGATACTTTGGCATATTCAAACTGATTCATAAAATCGGGGATAGCTGGCAAAAACCTTCCTATTAATACGCCTATTACCATACAGAGAATAACCCATACGGTGAGATATTTTTGAAAAAAGCCTATGTCTGTCTGTTTATCTGATTTCATATAATTATGCTCCTGTCATATTGAATTTTTTCTATATAACGACAATTTTTTTATCGGTGCCAAATTTCCCCTAAGGAACATGACACCGACAGCTGCGGTGACAGTGATGCATCTATATATCACCACCTTTACGATGGCATATGCAATCGGGTTCTGAAGTAAATATCTCCCCTAACTGCTGATAAAAAGCTTTTAGGTGTTCATCATTCAATGAGTAATAAATCCATTTACCCTCCGGCCTTGCTTTCACTAAACCAGCGCCCATCAGCACTTTCATATCATGGGATAGAGTTGGCTGGGTAATATGAAATCTCTCCAAAATACTACATGCGCACAGCTCACCGCAAGAAAGCATATCGACAATTCGTAATCGTTTTGGATCGGACAAAGCCTTAAGGACTTTGGCGTTCTGAATATATTTTTCTTCCATAGTACAACCTCACATAGAATATTTTCTATATATTATTGTATGCTGTAAAATTTAAAATGTCAATATAATTTTATTTTTTTAATGATATGAGCATTGTTGGCCATCTTCATACCTGATAGCATCTAGCATCCGGCTGACCGATAAAGGTTATAGTACTCCCCTCCTGATCTAGTGATATCTCCTATACAGGCATACCTGAAGACATAGAGATGCATTTGTTTGTCTGATGTCTATGATTGTCAATGGCGATAATTTAGTCTTAATAGTTTGGCGGCATTGACTTTCTAACTTCATGGAGTAGTTTTGTCGTTTTTATCTACTGAACCGATCTTAAGTAATATATTTTGAAAGTAAATAAACGACAAAACCATGTAAATTAGTTTTGTCGTTTTGGGGGTTTTGTCGTTTCCCAAATATTTGCGACAAAACCTTTCCGGCCCTGTCTTTATAAAGGTTCCAGGACTTCCGGAGTTTTGTCGGAAATTTTTCGGTTATGGACAAGGCTCAATTCACTACTGTTAATCCATTACTACTTTGGCACATTAAGAACAGGACTATTCATTACCGTAGATATATCTACTTTAACAATAGCCCCGTCTTATAATATTTTATACTGATTCTTACTGATCTTAGAAACTGAAACAATCAACAATAACTTATTTTTTGTCTTCAAATACTATCCAAATTGGGAATTTATAAATTTCATTCCAATCTTTATCCCGATATGAGAATCCAAAATACATAGGCTCTTTAGATAAACTTTCAAAATCGTCTGATAAAACTGGAACGTAGCTGACACGACCATTTTCAAGATCTGTCATTAAATCGCCTGCATATTCTTCTTTTGAATTATAAACAGTTGAAGTAATGGATGTTGCATTTGTATCAGTTGTTACGATATCAAAAATACGATACTTATTATCACTACTTTTCTCTGGCTTTTGAACAACAATTGCAGGTGTGGTTTGGCCGTTAATTGTAATATCTCTTCCCTCAATAAAACCTGGCACCATTATCTGATAATTTGTATCTCCCCAGTTAACAGCCTGATCTTCAGCGGCGCTTGCAGGAATAATCAACATACCAGCAAGTAATATTGTTGCAAATATAACCCTAAAAAACCCCTTCATACTTGAACCTCCTTTTTTAATCATAATATCATAATAAATCCATATTTTCAATTAATATACAATACTATTTTATAGAAGTTTCTTGGCCAGCGTTCCGATCTCAAGATGAAGGAGGCGCTGGTATTCTCGCTGTTGATCTTTATTTCTGTGTCGCATATAACATCAAGCAGTTTTGTCGTTTTTCTTTCCCTATCCCCTCTTCTATCTTTTATAATGTTAATAAAAAAACGACAAAACTATGTCATTACATTTTGTCGTTTTCAGGGTTTTGTCGTTTTTCAAATATCTACGACAAAACCCTCCTGGCCCTACTGTTTTGTCGTCTTCCATTCGCTGCAATTCATTACGTATACAATTTTGGCATTATCCTAGTCCAATGATATTTATAAAAAATGATGTACTTTTCTGCGCATTCCTTTACAATACGTACAAGGATCCATATTACTTAAATTGGCAAAATAATTCAATCAAACGTCTCTACTGTAACTTCATTTGAAATAAACCGATATTTAAAACGCACTGCCATATTATCTTTCTCCGTGGTAAAATGTGCCTTATTGCCTGAGCCGCTTCTGGGATATCTGTCTTCCTGATAGGTAGCTGACAACGTTCCGTAAGTCGCTACCGAATAATCATAGGTCCCTGCAAACGGTATCACCACAGACAATGTATAGGTGTTGTTACCTATGTAATACATCCGGGTTACTTCGCTGTTAGAATCATTTTTTACTGCACCCACATGAGGCTGAAAACTTCCATATACCACAATTTTCTCCGGCAGCTTCATTCCGGTCCTTTCATCATAGACTTCTCCGGCTCCATAACGGATGAGCATCTCAGGATTGGACGCTTTTTTTCTCAATTCATGTTCAGTGGCCCATAACCGCTTCGCTGTCTCCTCCTGACTGAACCCCATGGGGCAATCGGAACTCTTCCGGTTTATCTGATAAAATTTCTGACGGTCTGGTTCTCCGTTGTCAGCTCTTATTCCTGTGACTGCCCCATCTCCAAGCATACGGCGAAATGGCAGTTCAAAGTAAGCATTGGGATTATTAATCTCTGTCCATTTGTAAGTATACTCCAGAAAGTGATTTCGGCTCTCTTCTGACTGATTGGCAAACCAGGCAATCTGATCATATCCCCACCAATCTCTCCATGCCAGCTCTTCTCTTGAATTGGAATCCCGGTCTTCCACCACTAAACCGCCCCAATTATCATACTCCATCAAATAAGGCATGGTGTCTGCCGACCAACCATTGGGGTTTTCTCCCCCTTCACTGTAGCCCTCTCTCACCAACACCAGCTTCTCTCCGGGTACTTCCAGAAGAGGAACTCTGGTAAAAGGCATTGCATGATAGTCAAACAGCAGCTTTCCACGGATATTTACGCCATGGGTATGGGCATCCAGAAGCACCTTGTGCCTTCTCCCATGTACTCTGGCATATTCCCGTATCATGGCAAAAAGCTGCGCTATCTTTTCCATACCCGGATCATGCGCTGTGTATAGGTGCACCTGTCCCATATGCAAAGCTTCATACCCGCAGTCAATATATCTGGTTGCACGGTAATAAAACCACATCTGCGCTTCCCGGCGGGACAGATCCGGGATACCTCCATTTTTAGACGGATCTTCTCTGCGGCTTATATAACCGGATGATTCATCCATAAACAATGCCTCCTGCATCCGAAAGGTTCTCTCTTCCGGCTTCATCCCAAAAGCTTTGAATACATAGTCCGGTATCCGGATCTCCTCCATCCGCTCCACAATCCACTCAAACACGCATGCCTGAAGAATAATCTCAGGATCCACAGCATGGACTTTTTCTGCCAGTTCTCTGGAAAGACGAAAATGCACTTCATCCTCCATTGGCATATACCAAATACCGGATGCCCTTCCCAGAAATTTTACGCCCATCTCTTTGATAACGCGCAGATCATCCGTAAGGGTTTTGCTTTCAAATAATCCTGCTGCAGTTACACCACGTGACAGATAGCTCTCCAACACTTCTTTTGATATTGTTTCATAAAATACAAAATCCATCTATCGTTTCCTTTCTCACTGTTTTTCCAGAAATTTCACTATAGTAATAATGCCGGTCCCGCTGGCCCCCTCTCTCATTTCCTCAGTTTCAGAGCGTATCACAGATGGTCCCACCATATCCAGATGAATCCACCGGGTTCCCGGTTCCACAAACTTCTCCAGAAAGCAGGCAGTCACACTGGCTCCGGCGCCTTTTCCCGGCGCATAATTGGCAAAGTCTGCGACTGAACTTCGCTCCAGAAGCTTATGATAACAGTGTTCCGGACGTATATTTCTGCTTTTGGGGATAGGGCTGCGGGTGATTTGAATTCTCTTGTTCACACTCCTTCTTTATTCCAGTTCCAGCAGCAAAGTCTTTATTTCATAAGGCTTTAGCGGTACTTGAATCTCTCCCGGGTTAAATGTTGTTTCCTCTTCCATCAGATTACACTCACACCATTGTTTCACCGGCAGTCTGCTGCTGATTTTCACATCACATCTTCTTCCTTCAAACTCATGGAAGCGAAGTATGATGCGTTCTCCGTTTTCTTCTCGTTTCAGCGCATCCACAACCAGATTCTCCTGATTAAATGAAATCCAGCTTTCACTTCCCAGTCTGTTTTGACCCGGCTTTCCGGTCAGCGGATTATTTAAATCAAATGCCTGCTGCTCAATGCCCGCCTCATACCATTCCTTATCATGAGGCAAAATTGCATACGTAAATTCATGGGTTCCAAGGTCTGCCGTATAATCAGGATCTACTGCAGATTTTAAAAGAGTCAGGCGGATGGTATCCTCTTTCACATCGTGGCCATATTTGCAGTCATTCAACACGGCCATTCCATAACCGGTTTCCCAGATATCCACCCATTTGTGAGCTGCCACCTCAAACATAGCAGCTTCCCAGGTTGTATTTCTGGTAATCGGCCTGCGGATATTTCCATTTTGAATATCAAACCGGGCATCTACCGCACGTACATCCACAGGAAAGCTGGCCTTTAACAACTTCTGACGTTCTTGCCAGTCTACGATTGTCTTAAAATCAATCCGCGGACTTCCTTCATACAGGCACATCGTCTGCCGAATCCGGGATTTATGATACAGCCAGGTAAACTCCACCTCCCAACCCAGACTGTGTTTTCTGGTATTGACTTCAATGCAGTTCTCCACTGTCTCTCTTTTTAAGTCAATGGTAGGCTCCAGTTCCCAGGCGTCAAAACATCTGGGTTTGTCTTCAAACATCTGAAGTACGTTGGCGCATTTCCCTTTCGGAAGAACTTCCCGCTCCGCTTTTTTATCGTAGATACGGTTCAACTGACCCTTTTCATTCCACGAAATCGTGTAAAATGGCGTATCAATCTGAGATGCTCCTACCTTAGAATCTGTAAGCTCCGCACCGGTATGCCCGGTTTTTGGGGTCACCAGGCGGAAGGCGGAAAATGAGAATGGCTGTATCTGGAAAATCCATATAAGCACCCCCTTTTCTTTCCAGACTGCTTTTACTTCCTGACCGTCTTCATCTATCACCATATCCCCTTTATAATGAGAAAGCTCTGCATCGGTCATATGGAGAAAGGCTGCTCCGCTTCTCACCCAGTTCGAGTTATTGAACACCGTATAACAACCTGCTTCCGGTACATAAAGCGTCTGATTCACCGCTTCCATGGTTTCCTTAATCAGCTGCAGGGCCCGGCCGTATTCTACATGGCAGTCCTCATACACTTCTTTAATAGCAGAGCCTGGAAGAATATCGTGGAACTGATGACACAGCACAATTTTCCACACTTTTAAAAGATTATTATAATCATAAGGTACTCCCGCAGTTACCCCGGCCAGTACGGAAAGCATCTCTGTATCACGAAGAAGATATTCCATTCTCCGGTTCATCTTCTTATTGTAGGCCTGGGAAGTATAGGTCCCCCTGTGAAACTCCAGATACAATTCGCCATCCCACACGGGAATATAGCCATCCATCGGATTTTCTTTCAATGTCCGGTTTAGACGGCGGAAATATTCCGTAGGCATCTCCATCTTTACATGGGGCAGACCGGGAATCTTGCCGGCGGCTTCTGCCTGTTTTATCTGGGTTCTGGTAGGGCCGCCTCCCCCATCACCGAATCCAAAGGAAATCAGCAGATCTTTATTGGTATCCTTATTTTTATACTGCTCCCACACACCCTTTATGGCGTCCGGACTGGTATTGCCGTTATAGGTATAGTAGTCCTCTCCCGGATCTGTTGTTGTGATAAAATGGGCCGTCACTTCAGTTCCGTCCATTCCTTTCCAGCGGAAGGTATCATAAGGCAGACGATTGGTGTCGTTCCAGCTTATTTTTGTGGTCATAAAGGTATCTATCCCCGATTTTTTTAAAATCTGGGGCAGTGCCCAGGAGTATCCGAACACATCCGGGAGCCATAAGTATTCGCTTTCATAACTGAATTCCTGTCTGAAGAAATTTTTTCCAATAAGAATCTGACGAATGATAGATTCTCCGGAAGCTAAGTTGCAGTCACACTCCACCCACATGGCTCCGGAGGGTTCCCATCTTCCCTCTTTCACACGCTTTTGAATATATGTATAGATATCAGGATAATCATCCTTGATAAACTCGTATAACTGTGCCTGTGTCTGAAGAAACCGATATTCAGGATACTTCTCCATAAGACGGTTTACGGTAGAAGATGAGCGTGCAGCCTTTTCTCTTGTATGGCGCAGCCGCCACAGCCAGGCCACATCGATGTGCGTATGTCCGATCAGACTTACGTTCACGTCCGGCTTTCCCCTGCCATCCATCTTTGCGTCAAGGAACTGCCAGGCTATTTTCACAGTCTCGTAAAATTCTTCACTTCCGGGCTCAGTAAAGTTAATCTTGGTAAAAGTATGGACCAGAATATTTAAGATCCATTCTTTATACTCATTTCCCACCGGCAGCAAGTCATAAGTCTCAAGTACCGACTTTGCCAGATAATACAGATCATCTGTGGGATGATCAAGAATTCCTATCTGCGCCCGACGGATTTCCATCATCTTTTCCTCAGGAATTCCGCCGCCGCTTAGTCCCGACCACAGACGAAATTTCAGCTCCTGGGAATAGCCATTTACTGCCGGCTCCAAAAATACTTCATGGTGATTTCCGTCCACTGCCTGATAAGGCTTTCCGTTTAAGTACAGTAAACTCTCGAAATCCCCGTTATTTCCTGTTCCGGTCCGGGCACCGAAGTCAAACAATCCCAGTACCTCTTTAGCTTTCCATTCCTGGGGAATTTCTACGTCAGCAGTCAGCCAGTTATAGCGATCCCATCCCTTCCAGCAAAAACCAGTTTCCACCGGCTGTCCTGCCCCTTGGGGAATTCGGTTGCCTATTGTTCCATGATCCTCCCATAATAATAACCCTTCCAGGTCTTTTCTGTCTCTATATCTAAGGCTTTCCAGCTCCTCTATGATATTTTTAATTCTGTCCCGATTGTGAAAATCAAATGGCATTCTTCGTTCCTCCATACGCCTCATCGTATCGATCCACCAGCTGCTTTGCCAATGAATAAGAATTTACCAGAGGATGCAGCGTCAGCGCTCTGATGGCAGTTTCTCTTGACTGTGTTTTCACAGCTTCAATCGTAAGTTTCTCATACCTCTTAATCAGGCGGATCAATAAATAACAGTCTTCCGGCATCTTTTCGATCTTAACCGGACAAATACCATCCTTGGATACCAGACAGGTGGTTTCAATCACGTCCTGATCTAAAAGCCCCGGAATGCTTCCGTTATTTTCGATGGAAAGCACAAGATACTTTCCCTCTTCCCTCTGCATTCCCTCGATGCAGTCCAGCATAACACCGGCATATCCCATACCCTCAGGAACCACAAGCTGTCCCTTTTCAATCAGCGGCCGCTTTTCAAGACCGGTTTCGATGCTCATGTAGGAGTTTTCCCTGAGCTGCATATAATAAAGGAAAACCTGCAGCGCTCCTTCCGGATCCCCATCCATATCCATGGCTTGCAGTTCCTCCATCATTCTGATATTGACGGCTTCAATCGTCTTTCCTCTGGTTGCTCCCGATATTTTTATATTTTCAAGTGCCTTTTCCCTATGGTAATAATAATATAGGTATTCATTGGGAAAGTATCCAATCGAACGCAGCAGTTCCGGATCAAAAATGGAAAATTCCTGTATATGCTTTAAAAACCCGTCATCAGCCAGAAGCTCCGGCAAGATTTCTTTTCCTTTCTTTTTTACGCTGCGAATCCAGGAGAGATGATTCAATCCGAAAAACTCCACGTAAAGCTCATCTTCCGTCACTCCCAGTGCCTTTGCCATGCGGTATTTTGTGCTGCTTGGAGCATCACAGATTCCGATGATCCTGGAATATCCGGCACTATGCAGCGCCTGAGTTACCAGACCCGAGGGATTCGTAAAATTAAAAATCCACGCCTCAGGTGCGTGTCTTTTTATCATCTCGCAGTATTTCAACAACACCGGTATTGTTCGCACAGCCATGGAAAATCCCCCTGCTCCAGTGGTTTCCTGACCAATAACTCCCAGGTCCAGTGCGACTGTCTCATCGATTACCCGGGATGAATCTCCCCCCACACGAAGGGTCGTTACAATAAAGTCTGCCCCCCTTATAGCCTCCACCGGGTCAGATACAGCCCATACCTTCAAATCTTTCTGTTCCCGATTTACCACATGCTTACAAAGCTTTTCAATAATTTTCTGCTTTTCCTCCTGGTTGTCATAGAGAACAACTTCATCGATATTTAAATCTTTATAGCGCTTCAAAAGACCATTTATAAAAATAACGGTACGTACGCCCGCTCCTCCAATCACTGCAATCTTCATTTTGCCATCCTCCTTTCTTTATAAGTCTGTATAAACTCCATAAGCCTGCTCTCTGTGGGAAACCCTGTGTTTCCTCCAAGTGCAGTTACTGACAAAGCACCGCAGCCATTCCCGTACCGCAGAGAATCCTCTGGTGATTTTCCTTTTAAAAATCCATACAGAAATCCCGCATTAAAGGAATCTCCGGCTCCGGTGGTATCTATTGTCTCTACCGTATAAGCGGCTGCCTCATAAATATCCTTCCCTTTTACGGCAATGGAACCCTGTTTTCCCATTTTAATCACTGCCAGTCCGCAATACGCTGCAAAATCCAGCGCGGCCTCTCTGGCATCATCTTTCCGCCCGTAATGCCGGGCTTCTGTTTCGTTCATAAATAGTACGTCAATATATGGAAACAGCTGATAAATCTCACGTTTCCATTCCCCTGTGGAATCCCAGCCTAAGTCAAAAGAAACCGTAGCCTGTGTCTCCTCTTTGATTCGCCGGAGGAATCTTAGATAAGATTCGTGATTTGCCGAACCCGCATATCCTGTCACATGAATATGAGAAGCGTCATTTACCTTCTCTACATCCACGGTATCAATATTAATTCTTTCATTCGTTCCGCGAAAGGTTAAAAAAGACCTGTCTTTTTTGTTTGTAAAGCTTAAAGAAATGCCTGTCTTTTGTGTTTTGCTTGTTCGGAGAAGGAAATCGTCTATATTATTTTCCCGAAATATCTTTCGGATGAACGTTCCATAGAAATCATCCCCCACTTCCCCCTGGAACACCGGATGCAGCCCCAGTTTACCCACACCCAATGCAAACAGGGCGCCTCCGCCGCCTACAAAAGTCTCCATAACCGGAACCTCGTTCTCCTGTCCCGGTTCAGGGAACTTTTCTACACCAGGTATTACAATATCAATATTTACATCACCGTAAACGTATAAATCCCATCTTTTTTCGTTCATACTCACTCCCCTGGATACTCACCCTTTGACCGCGCCAATCATAGCGCCTTGGGCAAAATATTTCTGAATAAAAGGATAGACACAGAGAATCGGTACTGTTGTTACCACAACTGCTGCCATTTTTAATGAATCCGAAGTTACGGATGCCGTGTTATGGGCCAGTGCCTGCGCCACGGAAGTAACCTCACGCTGAGAACTCATGGCTTTCGTCAGCATCTGCTGCAATACGGTCTGAACCGGCCATAACTTCGTATTACTCATATAAAATGCTCCGGCAAACCAATCGTTCCAGTGATTCACCGCCGTATAAAGTCCCACCACAGCAATCACCGGTTTACTTAAAGGGAGCATGATTTTTGTATAAATCTGAAAATAACCGCATCCATCAAGTTTTGCTGACTCTTCCAGACTGTCCGGTATCCCCTCAAAGAAGCTTCTCACCATTATAAGGTACGTTACACTCACCAGACTGGGAATTACGTATACCCAGAAAGAGTTCAGCAAATGCAAATTCTTATACTGGATATAAGTAGGAATCATACCGCCGCCAAACAACATGGTAAAGGTAATCAGAATCGTGATGGACTTACGTCCGGGAAGATCATACTGTTTCAGTACAAAGCCTGCCATCGTAGTGACCATCAGACTTAAAAAAGTTCCGATTCCTGTTCTCGCCAAAGTGATGCTATATGCATTCATGATGCTCCCGTCTTTAAATACCTCTTTAAAATTGTTTAATGTAAATTCTCTTGGCCAGAACCAGATACCGCCCCGGGCGGCATCCTTTCCATCATTAAAAGAAAGAGCCAGTACATTTAAACACGGGAGCAGAATAATCAGACAAAGTGCAATGATTATAATATAAATCAATATCTGCATTGCCAGGTCCATTGGGTTTGTCTTTATAATTTTTTTCATTCTCTGCCCAATCCTTTCCTCTTTCTTCGGGGGCCGCAAAATGAGTTCTTCATACAAGACATAAGCCGCATTTTATTGAATTTTTGCATTTTGCGCCCCCTCCATATCTTATTTATAAAATGTTACTGATTCCGGATTTTCATCGTAAACTTTTTTTACATGATTTTCAAATCTTTCCACACCTGCTGCTTTAAGCTGTGCGCGGAAGGACTCAATAATGGATTTTACCTCATCATCTGATTTTGCGAAGCATGTCTGTATGAAGGTTTCCTTCCAGTCCAGAAGCTCCATCTGCATCTTAACATCCGCCAGTTCATCTGCTGATAAATATGCCGTGGCATCAAGCCCCGGAACCAGTTTCTTTTCCACCGGATAATCCCTGGCAATCGTTACACTTCTTGCAAAAGCGGACTCACCTGCGGAGGCACCGGGACGTGGCTCCCCAAAGTTATCAATGTTGTTTTTATTGGTCAGCACAAATTCAAAAAAGTAATTTCCTGAACCGCCAAGACCTGAACCAACGATATTAATCAGATAATCGGTATCGCCATCATTCAACTTTTTGACAACCTCATCCTTTAGCCGCGGATAGCCGTCTACCATGTCATAGGATACTCCCTCAGCACCATACTGGGCGATGACCTGTCCTTCCTTTGTAGACAGCCAGTCAAAGAATTTGAAGATCTCTTCCGGATTCTCAGCATTTGCAGAGATTGCCATACACCCACGGTGAGACTTTCCGTGTACCACTTCCTTGTTGTCTCCCTGAATATCATTCAACGGCCCAAGAGGTACCCAGTCATCACTTCCATATACAATTTCTTCATAGTTATGAACATCTGCCATGATTGCCGAGCTGTGATTTCTGGAAACTTCTTCTGCACGGGTAGAGTCCATAGTAAAGAACTCAGGATTCATAAGTCCTTCGTTAAGAAGCTTTCTAACAAAGTTAATCTGCTCATAAGCATAATCTGTTTCAGCAATGTGTTTAACTTTTCCATCTGTATCCAGATTATAATTATCACTGACACCCCAATGATATCCGGCGGTGATAAATTTCAGGGGATCTGCAGAACCACCCCAGTATTTCGGCCCCAATGGATATACATCATTGCCGTTATCATCCTTAAAACCGCCTTCTTTAATCTTAACCAGCAGGTTATAAAAGTCGTCCTGTGTATTAATTGTTCTCGGATCAATACCAAGAGCATCCGCTATGGCAGACTGGATGTACATACCGCCAACATACTCTTCATCCGCGTTGTATTCCAGAGAACGGTCAATCTCGTCGATATTCATCTGCCACATATAGACACCGTCCAGATTTTTTCTGAACACAATATTATCATGGGTATCCTGCGGAAGGTAACCATCTTCATAATATTTGGAATACACCTTACTGTTCTTCATATAATCGGAAACATCTGCAAACATGCCATCCTTGGCAGCCTTATACAGCAATGGGAATTCCTTTCTTGTGGAATCATCCAGATAGCTGACAATCACATCCGGGATGGTTCCTGATGCAAATTGGGAAGCCATTACTTTTGAGTCACTGTCTCCGGGTGTATATCGGACCTCCAGTTTAATGCCCGTCAGCTCCGTAATCTTCTTCATTGTTTCCGTGTTGTTAATATCATCCGGAAGCGTATTTCCGATATCATCCACATAGGCCTGAACCGTAATGGTACGGTCTGCAATCCAGGTATCTGGCTTATTTAAAGAATCTGTGCTGCTTCCTTCGCTCTTTGCAGTACTGCTGCTGTTACCCTGGCTGCTGCATCCTGCCAGCGTGGTCAACGCCATGGCTCCGGCCATAGACACTGCCAGCCAGTGTTTTAAGGTTTCCCTTTTCATGTTTAATACCTCCCTTAAAAATATAATTATAAATACATTACCAAAGTCCGACCTCAGTAACCCTCTTACTGAGTTTATTGCATACTACGACCAATACAAGGCCTACAAATCCCTGTATCAAGCCAATTGCAGTCGCATAACCAAACTGTCCGCCCTGAATACCGGTTCGAAGTACAAAGACATCGAGAGTATCCGCCAGTGACATGTTACCGGGTGTGCGCAGAAGCCAGATTTGCTCTACACCGGAGGAAAGCAGTCCTCCCACTCCCATGATGAACAGAAGGCCTATGGTTCCGCGTATACTGGGCAGTGTAATATGCCACATCTTTTTTAACTTGCCGCAGCCATCCATTTCCGACGCTTCGTACAAAGAAGTGTCCACCGAACTGATTGCCGCAAGATAGATGATGGAATCCCAACCGATATTCCTCCATAAATCCATGGAAAACAGAATGCGGAAAAAATATTTTGCATCCATCAGGAAAAACGTACTTCCATCTCCTCCCAATGCTGAAATTGCTTGATTCAGCACACCTGTATTGGGCGCCAGAATTCTTTGCAGCATCGTAACGATAATAATCGAAGAAAGAAAGTGAGGCAGATATGTAACCGTCTGTGTAACCTTCTTGAACTTCATGCTGCGAAGCTCATTTAACATCAGTGCCAGAATTATGGCAAACGGAAATTCCAGGATACATTTAATCACACCCACGGTTAACGTGTTTTTTACCAGCCTTGGAGCGTCATAGCTGGAAAAGAACGTCTTAAAGTACCTAAGCCCCACCCATGGGCTTCCCCAGATTCCTTTCTTAAATGAATAATCCTTAAAGGCCAGTACCAAGCCTGCCATGGGTACATAGCAAATCAATATGTAGTAAACAATACAAGGCAGAAGCATCACATACAGCGGCCAGTAGCGAAGCAGCCTTTTTCCCAGCGGCTGTTTTGGCGGCTCATATTGCATAAAATATCCCCCTTTTTTATGACTTTTTCATTTGATCCATTCCAGCAAAGCGCAGACAGGATAGTGGTCCGACAGCCACACGCCATCTTCCTTCTCCTCCCATTTATCCACAGACCGGCATCTAAGGCCTGTGTTTTCACCTTTTGAGTTTCTGATAAAAATATAGTCAATACGTTCCGGTTCATCTTTCGGTTCAAAGCCGTGATAAGTAATTCCAATCCCATCTGTGATATTCCGATATTCCGGACGCTGCTTTATCTCAAGAAATTCTTCGTCATCCGGCTCTGCATTAAAATCACCTGCCAGAATTACAGGCGCTTCGGGAAACAGCTTTGCTTCCTCTGCCTTTTTAAGTACCTGCCTCAGTCCAAGAATTCTTGCCTGTAACCCCTGATGGTCCAGATGAAGATTTAAAAGACGGAACACCTGTCTTTCCTCCAGATCTTCAAACAGCGTTTCAGTGCATACCCGGGGACAGATTGACTGTTCTTTATATCTGCTGGCTGGCCGGTAAGGCTGTAAAGAAAGCCAAAAGGTTTCCATGGAGATCAGATTCAGCCGTTTCTTTTTGTATGCCACAGCCACCTGTTCGTCCTCCAGCGTTTCACTTCTCCCGCATCCGACCACATAATAATCCTCTAATACGTCCTTTAACCATACTGCCACATGAGGAAGCACCTCCTGGAAACAGACCAGATCCGGTTTTTCCTTTTGTATTTGTTCCAGGATCAGTGATTTTCGATATCGGAAACTATTGCCCTTATCCTGATCGTAATCACATCTTATATTGAATGTTACGAGTTTCAGCATCTTAAGCCCCCCTATAACCAGAGCCATACTGGCTGACTCCACGCCTTTTTCCCATGGGAATCCTTAAGTGTCACACGTACATATTCCTCGTCGCCTTTCAGTTCAAACTTCCCCTCTGTTAAGTTTTCTGCATCACTGTGCAGATGGCCGCCCCGGTGAGGTGTCTGAAAATAGATGTCCTGGCAGGCTGCACAGGTTACCACTGCCTGTTGATCTTTTACATAAAAGTCCTCGATCAGAGGACCGCTGGAAGCGAAAAAGCTGCCATCTTTCAATGCCTCCATGATCCCTCTGTGAGTAAATTCCCTGATTTTAACCATAACAAAACCGCCCAGACTATGTTCTTCCAGATCATGTGCATCGTCTGTGGCAAAGCAGTTAATCCTGTTTCTCACGAAGAGGAAATGGTCAAAGTACGTTTCCGAGCTGCCGTTATTTGATTCAAATTCTGATCCATGATTATAGATTTCCATTCCTATCATGCCTTGCAGATACTTGATATCAACAGAGTCCACTTTCGACCAGTACGGATGTGCATATAATGTGACATTTCCCTTCTGCCCAAAATATTCTATGATCCTCTCGGGGGTACTTAAGGCATTTCGCTTTCGCTCCTCCAGAAACGTATAACCTTCCGGGATTTTATTGGTTTCCGGCAAGCCCAGCCCAACCAGATGATGATCCTTTCTCGCAGGAAGTTCTATATTCAGTTCTGTGCCCGGGAATACCAGAAAATCTTCCCTGCAAAGCCCAGGATGGATTCCATAGACCCAGTGATCCGTGATCGCCAGAAAATCATACCCTTTACCGCGGTAATGTTCCGCCACTTCCTCTGGCGTATTCACCCCATCAGACCAGGTAGAATGGGTATGGAGGTTCCCTTTTTTATAGCTTCCCTCTTTATACAGAGTTCTCTTTTCCAAATAAAGCTTCCTTTCCGGCCCTTCTCCTGGGCCTCTTGATTGTCTTCCAATATATGTAGTATATCAAAACATTGTTTTTCTCATAATGCACTCAACTTTCAAAAAAACTGGATATTTCTACGATTGTTCTCCGACTCTTGACATTCCAAAAATGATTGCTTATTCTTGACTGGAATCAACAAAAAATATAAATGGAGATATACGACTATGGTTGATATGAAAACGGTCTATCAGGTCCAGGGAAAACTGTCAAAAGATTTTGTCGGGCAGATTTCCTATACCGTCTGTCTGGAGGAAACCTATGAAGAACTGGATATCGAATTTTCCTTCGGGCCCAGGCACTTTTCTCCCGAAGATATAACGCCGGGATTGAAACAAAGGCTGCTTGCTTATTGTAAAGAAGCCTATGATTTAACCCTATCTTCCCCGAAAGAACTTGAGGATGCCATCTATGACCAGATGAAAACTGAGATTCATACCCTGGCAATGTTAAACGATGATTTCATCGGATGCATCCACCGGCAGCTGACCACCAGGCATATGCACTTTACTCCCGAAGAAGCTACAGAAGGCTGCATACCGCAGGCCTCCATTGAAGGCGTTTTAAAGGTTACAATTCTGGCTTTTTCCGTGCTCCTTGACAACACGGATTACACCCTGACTGTGCGGGTACGATAATAGGAGGAAGCTGACATGTATAAAAGACTGGAACTACACAATCATACCAACGAATCGGATGCTTCCTGTACCTGCCGTGAACTGACGGAGCTTATGGCAGATGATCAAGTGGATGCTTTTGCTCTCACCGATCACAATACCATATCCGGACATAAAAAAATTCAGGCAATTTTGGAAGAAACGCACCTGCCCATATCATTTATTCCGGGCATGGAATATACAACCTACTATGGGCACATTCTCTGCCTGAACTTAAAGGAGTATGTACCCTGGGAGAATATCAACAAACACAAACCGGAGCTGCTCTTTTTTGCTGTCCGCGCCAAAGGTGCACTGGTGGGTATCGCACATCCCTTTTCCTATGGATGGCCTTTTGCCCAGGGCTGCCGGTTTGTAATGACTGTTACTGACTATTCCTGCTGTGATTTTATCGAGATTTTCAATAATCCCGAACCCCTTCATGAGGTAAATGAAAAGGCTGTGATGCTCTGGGAATCTCTGGTGCTTTCCGGCGAAAAACTGTCTGCTACCTGCGGCATGGATCTGCATGGCAACGGCTCTTTTTCCGGACATTACGCCACCTACATTCAGGGTGAAAAAGACGGTGACGTAAGCCAGGAACTGGCTGATGCCATACATACGCAAAAAACCTGGGTATGCAAAGGTCCTTTGCTGGAAATCCATAGGGAGAACGGCATGATTCATTTTTCTCTACACCAGACAAAAAAAACGGGATACACTCCTGCCCTGCCGGATGATTATATCATCACTCTGAAATCTGGTTCAGCCACCTTAACCTGCCATGTGTATGACCGGATTCCGGTAACTGAATTCGGAAAGGATACCATAATTATTCCAAAGCTTTACGAAAAAGATGTTATTTTAGAAAACCTGGTGTGTGTAAGTCCGGTAATTTACTTATGACTATGGGGTCAGGCGCATATCACTAACGCAGATAGAGTTACTCCCGATGGTAGGGGTTAAAACTGAAGTTTAAAGGTACGCAATGGAATTGAGAAAACCTGATACGGTTGATATAATAGAAAAAACACCGTTTTTTAGTAGAGATTCTACAAAATTTAACGGTGTTTCTCTTTTTATATCCTGTTTTGTTCCCGATAACCAAGAGGAGTCATACCTGTGTGTTTTTTGAATACACGGAAGAAATACTGACTGTCTTCATATCCGGTCCGCTTTGCGATATCCACCACGCTGAGTTCCGAATTCTCAAGCAGTTCCTGTGCTTTTTTGACTTTTAGTTCCGTAATATAATTCACAGCAGACTGTGAGGTCTCCGCTTTAAATACAGACGAAAAATAATTTGGACTCATACCATAGCTCATTGCTAAATCATTAATTGCGATATCTTCACTGTAATGTTCCTGAATATACCGGACCGCCATCTGGATTTTGCTCCTGGCATTCATGTCGTTCACAGCTTCTGCACGGACACACTCCATAATGATATCGGTAATACGCTGCTGGATTTCAGAAGCCGACTGAATCTGATCCGGCAGATTAAAACTCATCAACAGTTTTTCCATACTGGAAGCCTTTCTTTTCTTATCATAATGTTTAAGAATTACGTTTAAAATCCGCACCCACATAATTCTCAGATAAGGCGTCCCATACTTACGCATCAGTTCTTCCGAAAAAATTTCCTGCAAAAGATTTTTTATCTTATGAATTTCATTTTTCTCCAAATAGGAATCAAGCAGATGAATCTGAGAAACCGGAAATTTCTGTTCGCTGAAGATCCCGGTATCCTCATAGAAGTATAGATTGGAATCTCCATAAATGATTCTCTGTTTCAAAGCTCCAAGTGCTTCTGAAGCTGACTTTCTACCAAGTAAAAGCGTGTATCTGCTCACCCCTAACGTCAGATAAATATTCATCCTCTTTTCCAGAACAGACCTCATCTCAAGGAAAATACGCTCCACTTCATTCCTCAGCCTCTTTTCGTCCTCCATAAAAAAGATTGCATACAATTGATTATTGTCAGAAAGGCTGTTCACAATCTGTTTTCCGCAGGAAGATTCCAGTTCAAGGAGAACATTTCGAACAGAAAACCGTATTAAATCACAATCCATCCGGCGAAACTTCATATTGTCATAGGTTTCCCCGCTGATATGAATAACAGACAGCATCATAAACACATCTCTGCCGCAGTCACCGGCATTTATTCCGCAGACTTCGATTAAATCCTTATAATCCATGGTTTCAGCTGAAGTGTCAAAAAGCAATGCATTGATTGCCTTTTCCTGAAGGTATTCCTGCTTTTCCCGATCCATTCTCGTCTGCCTCCACATGGCGCTTATGATTTTGGAATCCCGCTCCATATCCTGATATAGCTTCTTAAACGTCTTTTTTAATTCTTCATTGGACAGAGGCTTTAGCAGATAAGCTTTTACTCCCAGGCGAATTGCAGTTTCTGCATAAGAAAACTCTGCATAACCGCTCAAGACTACAAACTGCATGTCTTTTTGAAGCTTTTTAATTTCATGAATCAGGGTGAGCCCGTCCATGTCCGGCATCCTTATATCCGTAATCACGATATCAATCGGATGATTTTCCACAGCCTCCAAGGCTGCCATACCATTTGCTGCTTCAAATATTTCATGAGTATCAATTTTCAGATACTCCAGCCGTGCCCGCAATCCCTGGCGTATTAATTCTTCATCATCTACAATCAGTAAATTATGTCTCATCCGCCTCACCTCCTTTGACTACAGGAAGACGAAGTGTAAACCGGCTGCCCTGATACGGATGACTTTTTATGATTATTCCATACTGCTCCCCACAGAACAATTTAATCCTCTGGTTTACATTCTTGATTCCTATGCTTTTATTTTTCTTTTTATCCGGTTCGGTGCTGTTAATATATGCACTTAACGCTTCCACACCCTGACTGTCCATGCCCACGCCATCATCCTCAATACAGATGCAGAGCATATCATCTTTTTCATAAGCGAAGATTTCAAAAGTTCCTGTACTGGTCAGTTCACCCAAACCATGAACAATCGCATTTTCCACAATCGGCTGCAAGATAAACCTGGGAAGGTAATACTTCTGGTCATCCACCTCAATATTGTAGAAAACCTCAAAACGATTTCCATACCTGATTTTTTGAATAAAAATATAGTTCTTAATATGGGCCAGCTCCTGTTCCAGTGTTACGATCTCACCATAATCTTTTCCCAGGCTGTACCGGAAAATCTCCCCCAGCCTCTGACACATATCACAAACCACGAATACCTGCTTCACTGCTGCAATAGAACTGATCGTCTCCAAGGTATTATATAGAAAATGAGGATTAATCTGCAGCTGCAGATTCAAAAGCTGGTTTTCCTTATTTTCCAGCTGTTGGATATAATTCTTTTTGATTAGTTTATCCAGCTTAAGCAGCATATGATCAAACTGGTGATCCAGTTCTGCAATCTCATCTTTTCCATTAATAGGAGCCTGTATGGTCAGATCTCCGGTTTCTGCTGTGCGGAACTTCTGAAGCAGAAGGGCAATCCGGGAGGAAAAACCTCGGCTGTACACATACGAACAGCCGATGATGATCAGGATCAGAACACCTATTAACGGGAGCACCAGCCACTGGATTTCAGCTCTTCTTTCCAGTATTTCCTTATTGTTAAAAAGGAACAAAAGCTTCATTCCGTAGCTGTCTAAGTCTTTCTGCTCGACCACATAGGTGTTGATTTCCTGAATGGAACCGCTCTTTGAGTTTTCTTTGTCATGGTTCTTTAAATATGCCTGTAAAACCGGAGCAGTATCTGCATTTGTGGAATATAGTATCTCCGAATCCCCGCTATATGCAATTACATCATAGGCTGCATTGCTGTCATGGCTTAAAGCGGCCGGTGCAAACAATTTTGTCATGTAAACATCCAGTTTTACAATTCCCAGCTGTGTTCTGGTAAGACTATCCGTGTCCAGTCTTTCTACTTTTTTCACTATGGATAATAGAGGCTCTTTATCCCCCAGGACAAAGTATGAAAACCACCCCTCATCTACCGATTGTTCTTTCGGATACCATATTTCCCTGCCGGCCTCTTCTATCATAGAAGCCCTGTTTCCATAAACGGGATTCTCTTTAACCATGGAGTAAACCATACAGTTTCTGATTTCGCTGTTTTTTTCCAACAGCAGAGATTTTGTTACCTCTTCGCTGATAATCTCTCCCCTGACATAAGGGTTTTGGCTTTTATCTGCCAATGTGCTTAATATCATCGTATTGTTGGAGATAAATCTTAAACTCTTCTGGTATTGTTCCAGCTTTTCCTCAATATTTTTCGTATACTGGGAAGTGATTTGGGCATGGTAGTCTTCCATCTCACTTATCACCATATTTTCCAGCATTCTGAACAAGAAAGTACCGACAATCAATATCGGTATCAGGCTGATCAGGAGAGAAAAAGCAACCAGCTGTATAAATATAGGCTTCGAATGTATCCATTCCAATTTCATTCCAGGTATTCCTCCCGGTGCAGATATTCATAATTCATCCATAATTGTTCAGGACCAGAACCCTTGAATTGATAATTGATCCAGCAGTTCTGCAAATATTGAATTAGCCCAGGCAAACCAGTCCCTGGTAAACTCTTCCGGGTTCTCTGGGTTAAAGGACTCATGCATATAGTTTAGACCGGCATGGGTAGCCGCTATCATTCTCAGACATTCCAGTATCTCATCCCTGTCAGCGGAAGTAAGTGCCTGCATCGTTAATCCGATGTGCCAGATAAAGCCTTTTGGTGTATGCGGGCTTCCAATGCCCCTGGCGTATGTACCGGTATAAAAATAAGGATTGTCCTCTGACAGGATGAATCTGCGGGTATTCCTGTAAATCTCATCCGAAGCATCTTTGCAGCCCAGATAAGGAATCGCCAGAAGACTGGGGGAATTTGCGTCATCCATCAGAATATGATGTCCCATACCGTCTGTTTCATAAGCATAGATATCACCGTACTTTTCGTGATGGACAACTCCATATCTCTCTATGCCCTCTCTGATTTCCGTCAAGAGCTTTTGGCAGTTCCTGGCCAGTTCCTCATTCTGATAAACCGTTCTGCATATTTCCTCTGCATAGGTAAGCGCGGTCACTGCCATCATATTTGCAGGAATCAGATACCCATAGACACACCGGTCATCCGAAGGGCGAAATCCAGACCAGGTCATCCCTGTATAGACGACCGGATTCCCTTTTCCCTCCATAGGAAGTGTATCGGTTTCCACGCAGTCACTTCTTCGGAAAAAGTACTCAGATGTCTCATGGTGCTGCTCCGTAGTAAATACTTTTAAAATATTGTGAAGCATCTCTAAATACTTCTCGTCAAAGATATCCGCCTCTCCTGTATCTTTCCAAAACTGCCAGGAAAGATAAACAGGGGCACATAAGGAATCCACTTCATATTTTCTTTCCCATACAGAGTCATTTAACTTTGTATCATCTTTATGTCCCGCACCGTTGGCGCTCTCATTAAACGCATTCGCATAAGGATCGATACAGACCATCTCCGCTTGCTTTCGAATAATGCCTTTGATAATCTGACACAGCTCCCTGTCCATACCGGCATATTTTATATAGGGTTTTACCTGCGCTGCGGAATCACGCAGCCACATAGCCGGAATATCCCCGGTGATTACAAAAAAGCTTTCATCATCCAGTCTTTTTACAGTGGTATCCATCGTATTTAAGAAGCATTGTTTTACTAAGGGTGCCAGTTCGGGATATACCTTTTTATATTCATCCTCCAGCTTCGCTCCCCTTGACAATAGAATATCCGGTGTTTTTTCTAACATTTTTTGCATCCGTTCACGTCCTTTCTATTAGTGATTTTATTATACCAGATGGGGCGATATGTTGGCTAGAGTCAATATGTACGTTCCAGTGTTGAGTTATATTTTTGCATTTCTGGATACAAAATGGTGTGAGTTAAACGTAAATAGTATAAAAGCGCAGAAAACTATCTGCCCTGCAGCTTTATTTCTTTTCTGCTGCCGGGCAGATTAGAAGATTCAAAATGTTTTTACCGTTTTCCTATATCAATGACCTTTTGTGCCCAATCCTGATAAAATGCTTCTTCATGTGAAACCAGTAAAACGGTCCCCGGAAATTCCATCAAGGCTGTTTTTAAGGAGTCTTTTGCATGAACGTCTAAATGATTTGTCGGTTCGTCCATAATCAGAAAATTGCATGGTGTTAATGTCAATAGACACATTTTCACTTTTGCCTGTTCTCCGCCGCTTAATGTCCCGATTGATTGCATCGCGTGCTTGCTCGAAATACCACATCTGGCTAATTTTTTTCTAACGTCTTTTATTACCAGATTCGGATAGGAATCTGAAACAATCTGAATGGGTGTTCTTGTTTCATCAGACCATGAGAGATCCTGTTCAAAATATCCAATAGTTACTTGCTCAGAGTATTTATATAAACCCTGCAAGGACGGAATTTGCCCAACCAGAGTTTTTAATAGCGTTGACTTTCCTATTCCGTTAAACCCGGTAATCACTACCTTTTGCCCGCCTTTTATGCTAAAATCAATATCAGATAATACAGGGTAATGGTAGCCAATTGCTAAGTGTTTAACTGCTAAATGCTCTGTATTCGTCAAAGGTAATTCTGGAAAATAAAAATAGGGCTTTATATCCTTCTGCGCTAATGCTTCCATTTTATCCATGCGATCAAGCTGCTTCTGGCGGCCTCTTGCCATTTTTGATTTTCGCCCGGCAATATTTTTTCTTATAAACTCCTCTGTCTTTTTGATTTCTTTTTGTTGTGTTGAATATTGCCTAATATAATCTTCACGCAGCATAGTTTTCTTTTTCAAAAACTCAGAATAAGCGCCATAATATTTTGTAATGGTATCATTGTCTATATCACAAATACGATTTGTGATTTTATCTAAAAAGGCAAAGTCATGTGACACTATCATAAAAGCATTTTCCAATCTTGATAAATAATCGGCAAGCCATGAAATGTGTTCTTTATCCAAAAAGTTTGTAGGTTCATCAAGCAAAAGGACATCTGGTTTTTCCAGAAGTAATTTTGCTAAAATGACCTTTGCACGCTGACCTCCGCTCATTTGCTCAATCGGACGGGCAAGACCAATTGCAAGCAATCCCAATCCGTTTGCCACTTGTTCGATATGTGTATCGATCGAATAAAAATCATGCCTTTCAAGTTCTTCCTGAAGTTTAGCTGCACGCTCCAAGTATCTCATATCGCCGTTTGCGGCCATCTCATATAATGCGCCCATTTCATGCTCAATCTCATATAGTCTTGAAAAGGCTGACTTCAAAAATGCTTTCATAGTTAAGCTATGGTCTATTTCCGCATACTGGCCGAGATAACCGACAGAGATATTGGACTGCCAGATAATTCGTCCGGCGTCCGGCATTACCTGCTCGGTGCAAATTTTAATCAAAGTGCTTTTTCCAGTTCCGTTCTGTCCAACGATACCAATATGTTCGCCTTTGTTGAGGGTTAATTCTGCATTTTTGTAAAGTAGATTATCTCCAAAAGAATGTGATAATCCGTTAATTTCTAGTAAGCTCATGTTAATCAAAGTCCTTTCATTTCTGTTATTAAATCAGCAGCCATGTGTAAAAATGCAAAAAGGCAGAAGACAATACACATAAGTGTATCTGCCTTCTGCCTCTCAGTTCTATAAAAACCGATATTTTAAAATCAGTACCGCCGGTAAAACCGGCGGTTTGACATACCCCCTATAAGGGGGTTACTCCGACCTACGCCTAAAGGCGCATAGAAAGGTTCGCCTTTTGTACCACATTCTCTTGCTAGCCCTTTCGGGCCTATTTTCTATGCACCTTTATCCATTATCCCCTTGGGATCTTCTGCCGCCCCTTCTGGGGCATGCTCATTTTTTCTTTTTTACCATTTCTCCGGTAAACGGATCAATATATTCCGTTATACTCATTTGATCATACAGCAGATCTTCCTGCATCTGATTTTGAATATATTCTTTTATCTTCTTCTCATTTTTTCCTATTGTATCCACAAAATATCCTCTACACCAAAATTTTCTACTTCCATATTTATATTTTAAATTAGCATGTCTTTCAAATATGATAAGAGTACTTTTTGATTTTAGATATCCCATTATTTCTGAAATACTATATTTCGGTGGGATATTTAACAGCAAATGAATGTGGTCTGGCATCAACTCTCCCTCTAATATTTCTATCCCTTTTCTTTCACATAACATCTTAATAATTTCTCGGATGTCTTCTCGCAACTCTCCATAGATTGCCTTTCTTCTAAATTTAGGCGCAAAAACTATATGATATTTGCAATTCCAAGTTGTATGTGTTAATGTATTCTTATCCATTTGGATACCTCCAGTTTTTTATTTGTGGCTTGCGAACCCACATTTATTATAGCTGGAGGCTTTTAATATAACTATAAGTTTTATACCTTCCCCCTGTATAACAGGGGGTTTTATTGTATCCCATACAAGCAAAAGGCTACGGACAAAACATTGCCCATAGCCTTTTATACGCTAAATTTACACACGGAAAGAAGCAATAGCATACTAATTGTATCAGTATGAATATTGCCCTGCTTTCCGATGAAATCTTAATGCGTCATCTATACGCTATACTCTGTACAATGTTTCACCGGCATGAATTGTACAGAGTTGAGTTTCTTAACAAGTTGATTGGTCAAATAGAAGTTCATAGTATTCTCTCCTTTACTGAAACGCCATCATTATATCACAGCATTTCGGTACTGTCAAATCGCGGTCTGTTGCAAATAGGAAAGTCAAGCTAAGATTTGCAAGACCGCAATCTAAATGCTCTCAACCGAATCATTTAGATTTTTAAGAATATCAAATAAATTGTCCACCTTTCTATCTTTTATTTATTTCACCTAATATTTTTACGATGTTTTTCTGCTATCTCTAATAATTCCGTCTCATTTACATAGCGCGTTAAACATCCAATCCCTTCTACACATAATCCGCCGGTAATGTTACCAAACAGTATGGCATCTTTCATGTCATAGTCATGATATAAACCATAAATGAAACCGCTTAAAAATGCATCTCCTGCTCCTGTAGCATCTACCGCTTTAATATTCTCTAACGGCGGAATGATATGTGTAGTATCACCTTCTACAAGCATACAACCGTTCTTGTCAAGTTTGATAATAACCTGATCAAAATATTCTTTTAGTTTATCCGCGGCATCCTGCAAATTCTTTGTTTTCGTAATCTCTAACGCTTCTTTTTGATTTGGCGTAAAGTAATCTGCAAGCTTAAGATACTCTGAATATTTTTCTAAAGACATTCCGTCCTCCCAGCCCACATCAAAAACCAGTACTGTTCCATCCACTTTTAACCGCTTATATACTTCTAAATACCCCAGTTGCATATCTGCTATTTTTGCACCTTTTAGTTTATCGTATATCCTATCCTGATCTTCTTTATTAAGTGTAAAGTGATTACGATATGAGATAAAGGTACGATCCCTTTGTGTTGTGATGATAGAGGTTATGGCCAGGGGCATACCGTTTCCATTGTAAATATTATGATATGATGTATTATAGTGTTCTAACTGGGCTTTTGCATAATTGGAAAACATATCATCTCCTAAGAAAGTACATAGCTCAGTAGGAACTCCAAGGCGTGCTAGGTTAATCATAGTTGCCGGAATTCCCCCACCTAACTGAATATCAAATCCCTTGGAATATATTTCTTCCCCTTCATTGGGAATTCTCTCAATTCCTGAATAAAGGATATCCACATTAACCATTCCGACTCCTGAAACGTGCTCCATTCTACTTCCACCCCTTAATATATTCTGTATTGATACTTAGGTATTGCTCCATTAAGGCCCTGGCCAGGGAATAAGAATTTACCAGCGGATGCAGCATGAGACAATCCACTGCTTCTTTTTTATCCCGGTTTCGAATGGCTGAAGAAGCCAGTCTTTCATAAGACTTTATTCTTCTTATCAGCTCCATTTGAAGTTCACCCGGTTCTTCAATTTTGTGAGGAATATAACCATCTCTGGTAATGGTACAGCTGATTTCGACCACATCCGTATCCTTTAATCCTTCAATAGCCCCGTTGTTGGGAACGCAAAGAATCATATCTTTTGGCTCTCCGGATAATTCTGCTTCAATGTATTTTAAAGCAACCCCAGCATAGCCACCATTATCTTTCTCGTTAATATCAAACTTAAAAGGAGGTTTATGGCTTTTAATCCCTGTTTCATTAGCCATATAAGCGCTCTCTCTTCTGTCATACCATTGTTCATAAACTTTTAAACAGTTATCAAAGTCACCTTCTATATCCATCTTAGATAATTCTTCTGTCATATGTAGATTAATGTCTTTAATCACTTCACCTCGGGTTACTTTTGCTACAAGAATATTGGCTATGGCTTCCTCACGGTAGTAAAAGTAATATAAATATTCATTTAAGATACAACCCAAATGTAAAGCTAATTCTTTATCAAAAAACCGCATATCAGTAGATTCATAAACACGGTCATCTGCCAGCAGGTCTGTCATAATCTCTTTTCCATTTAACTGAATGCTTTTAAAGAAGGAAAGATGATTAAGTCCATAACATTCTCCTGTTATTTCATCCTGACTGACACCGTACAGTTTGGCAAAGGAATGCAGCAAACCGCTAGGTGCATCACAGATTCCATAAGTAAAATCAAATCCCATATCCCTTAATGTCTGGGAAACTACTCCTGCTGGATTGGTGAAATTAAATACTTTTACTTCTTTTTTTGCATGTTCTTTTATTAGCTCACAGTATTTTACCAAAGCAGGAACGGAACGCATTGCAAATGAGAAACCTGCCGCACCTGTTGTCTCCTGCCCTAACAAATCATGGGAAAGGGCTATTCTTTCATCTTTAACTCTCATGTCATCTTCTCCAACACGTATGGTAGTAATGACATAGTCGGCATCTGTTACTGCTTCCACAGGATCGGTTGTGAGAGCAAATATAAGAGAAGGATCAATTCTTTTTGCAACTTCTCTTGCCATCTTTCCATAAATATTTAATTTTTTCTCATTATTATCCATGAAAACAAGATCAGTGATTCCTAATCTTTTTGCATTTTGGGACAGGCTCTTTGCAAGAAACATTGAGCGAACCCCTCCCCCGCCTATTACTGTAATCTTCATTCTTATTCTCCTATCCTTTTTATTAATAATCAGACTCACTCATACGGAATAATTTATTAATTGCAAAAACAGCAAAGATACCTAAGATAATCAATAAAACCCCCATCATATTGGCATATCCATAATTGTTATCTGTCAAAGATGTTTTATATAGATATAGAGGCAGATTAAGGGTAGTATCACCAGGTCCGCCGTTGGTAGTTAGATAAATTAATTCAAATTCTCTTAACATACTGGTAGCTGATATAATGATACAAGTACCAAGAATTGTCCGTACCAGTGGCAGCCTTATTTTAAAATCAATTTGTAAGCCGGAAGCCCCATCTATTTTCGCCGCCTCCATTACTTCATCAGGAACAGACATGACACCTGCCAGAACAAGTATCATAACCAGACCGGCATACAGCAACCAGCTCCAGGTCACGGTAAGAAATGCTGAGTTCTGATCAAAGTACCAATTTTTAGAAAATTCATTACCGGTAATAGTACTGATCATGGAATTAAGCAGTCCGTATTTGGGGTTAAAGACATTTAAAAAGATAACGCCTAAGGCAGCTGCTGATATCACATTGGGTATCATGAATATAGTTCGAAAGATCTTCCAGCCTTTTATTTTACGGGATAGGATAAATGCGGTAATGGTACCGATTCCTACGTGGACAGTTGATTGAAGCAAAGCCCATATTCCAGTATTTTTTAATGCCTGATGCATTCTCGTATCATTTACAAAGGCCTCAATATAATTACGAAGACCAATAATATGAAAAACCCCGCCAGATTTCCACTCAAAGAATGAGGTTACAAATACAATTCCCATGGGTATTAGATAAATTAAAGAAAACAACAGGATACAAGGTAATAAGAAACATACCATCATTCTTTTTTTTACACGCAATCTCTGTCACCTCTATTCTTCTCTCCCCTGCCTGTAAAGGCAGAGGAAAGAGTTGATATTGTCAATTAATTTTTCTCTGCTGTTTTTGTTAATGCGGTTGCAAATTCTTCCGGAGTTATTTGTCCTTGGGCAAGCAGTGGATATTGAATGCTTATCTCATCAACCACGTTAGCATACCATAAACTTTGAAAATCATTGATATTTCTTGCTGCCTGGTTACTATTTTCCACAACATCATTTACAAGTGGATAAATGGTATCGGAAGTCACATGATTCTCAGCCGGAATTTCTCCTGTCATTTCCAACATTTTTTGCTGGCTTTCCGCTGATGTCATAAATTTAACAAATTCAAGAGAAGCTTTTAATTGATCTTCTGATTTAGAAGCAATATTAAAACCAATCTTTCCACTGTTATACATTACATCTCCCGGGAACATTGCTGTTCCTATCTTGTCAGCAAAGCCTTCTTCTACCATGGAAGTATCATAGAAATCACTAACCATCCAAGGTCCATTTGCTATCATTGCTGTCTGTTCCATAAAGAAGTTACTTGCACCATTCTCATATTTTCCGCCAATCGCATCCTGAGTTGTATATTTCTGGAACAATTTTTGAATCATTCCGGCTGCATCTATGAATTCCTGAGTATTATAGTTTTTAGGAAGTGACGTATTCATAAACTTTTCGCCTTCGTCATTAGTGGCAATCATAGCACCCAACAATAATGAAGTCAGCCAGCCTGAATCGGCAGTATCCATTGATACTGGCGCAATACCTGCTGCTAATAATTTGTCACACTGCCCAAAGAATTCATCCCAGGTTTTTGCCGGTTCTTTGATTCCCGCTTTTTCAAAAAGCTCTTTGTTATAGAAATATCCAATCACCTGTCTGGAATACGGGATTCCATAGATATGTCCGTCTCTTGAATTTACATCCCAGCATACTTCACTGGTAGAGTTTTTCCATTGATCGTCAACAAAAGGCGTTAAGTCAACCAGCTGATCTTTCATAGAATCAATTAAGTTGTAACCACCTGTACTAATGACATCCGGTAAGGATTTGGAGGAGTATAAAACTTTTAATTTATCCACATAAGCCTGATCACCGGCAATCTCTTCTACTACAACCTTGTATTTATCTGAATATTGTTCATTAAATGCGCTCAAACGATCATTGAACCATTCTGTACTTGAACTTACTCCAACCCAGGAGGTAGGAAAATTAATTTCAATTATCTTGCCAGATTCGATACCGCTATCCGATACCTGTGTATTGCCGGTACTGGATTTGTTTCCGGTTTCATTGTTTTTTGCCCCACATCCTGACAGCATACCTATGACCATAACCCCGATTAATAGTACCCCTACTACTTTCCTAAGATCTTTCTTCATAATAAATCCCCTTTCATTGATACATTATATTTGAGACACCATCGTGCCAAAGCCCCATTTACTTGTATGATGTTACTTTTGTAAACAAGCGGATCATTAAATCAAAGTGATTTTTTTCAGCCTAACCTTTAATTGAACCGGCTACCATACTATCTGTCACTTGTTCCTGCAGCAGAGTATAAATTAATATACTTGGAATGATCACCATAGCTAACGCTGCAAACATCGCCGTGTAATTAAATGAAAACTGAGATGTAAAATAATTGAGTGCTAATGGTAATGTTCTTGCCAATGTACTTTTTGTTAAGATTAATGCGAACATGAATTCATTCCATGAAGTTAAGAATTGTAGTATCGCTGCAGTTGCCAATCCCGATTTAGCAATTGGAAATACAATTAAAAAGTAAGTTTTAGCAAAACCCGCTCCATCTAAATAAGCTGCTTCTTCCAATTCCACCGGTATACTCTGGAAATAACTCTTTATAATAAACAGCGAGGAGGGAAGCCCTAATGCTGCGTATACAATGATTAGTCCTGTTTTCGTATCATACAGACCAATCTTTGTCATAATAATATAGATTGGCATTAATAAGGAGGAAGTAGGTATTAATAACGAGGAGGAAAGTAATAATGTTAAAAATGTTTTCCCTTTAAACCGGCATCTTGCCAATATATATGCTGCCATTGATACTACAAGTATATTAAGAATTGTACTAGCCATGGAAATCAATAAACTGTTATTGTAAAACTTAAAGATAGGGGCCAGTTTAAGTGCTGCATGATAACCTGCCAGACTAAAATTTGAGGGTAATGCGAATGCAGATGATAAAATTTCTTTGTTCGTCTTAAATGAAGACATTATAATCCATAATAATGGTCCAATTGAGATAAACACGAAGAATATCAGATAAATCAGTCTTAATATCTCAGATACAAATGCCCCTATTCTTTTATTTTTCATATATATTTACTCCCTTATTTACAGTGCATGTGTCACGCTTTACAATCTTATATGGCAGTGTAATCTCTACTTTATCATTTACATTGTCTAAATCCTGAAAAGCCTCTAAGGTTTTCGTAACAAATTCTTTGATCGGCTGATGGATCGTGGTTAATCTTGGTATGAATCTGCTTGCCATGGCAATATCATCAAATCCCAAAACCGATACATCTTCCGGTACCCTAAGCCCAAAATCATGCAAAGCAGATATTCCTCCCATTGCCATCTCATCACTAAAAGCAAAAATAGCGGTAAAGTCTGTTTTCTTGTCCAAGAATTGTTTTGTTAACCGATAACCAGTTTCATAAGTAACAGTGCCGCATCCTAACATTTCATTTTCATTTAAGTCAACTCCTATCTCATCAAGTGCGCGTTTACAACCAGTAAACCTCTGAAAAGAAGATCCGATATTTTTCAAAAAATCTGATAGAATAATTATCTTTTCATGCCCCAGACTAATTAAATATTTAGTTCCTTCATAGGCAGCTGCAATATCATTGATATGAACCATTTCTGACCTGCTGTCAAGAGATCCTCCGGCAAACATCACAGTTTTAATTTTCTTGGAAGCGATGTAATTAATAATATCAAGATCAATGAATTCATCAAAATATATCACGCCTACAATGTTCATTTCCTTAAAGAATATCTTATAGTGTTCACTGTCCGGTATGGTTGGTATAAATACGATTCTGTAATTATATTTTGGAATCTCTTCTATCAATTCTTTTAACACTTCTCCATAAAAGCCTAGTTGTAAATTAGGAATCAAAACAGCTATGACGCCATTATCTTTGCACTTCTTAAATCTTGGTGTATACCCCAACTCTTTGGAAGCATGTTCAATCTTTCTGGCCGCATCTTTACTCACAACACCACTACCGGAAAAATATCTTGAAACAGTAGCTGGAGAAACACCTGCAATTTTTGCAATTTCTCTAACTGTCAATGGCATTACTTTCACCTCTTTCAATTTGTTTCAGAAACAATAGTTATATATAATTACCATATTTCTCATCTTCAAACGAATAATTATATCATAATTAACAATTTGATCATAAGATAATAAAATATCTTTGTCAATATAGTCATAAGTTTTACATTTGTTTCATGATTGTTTCATTTGTTTCATGGATTTTCAGCTATATAATATCCTAAAAGGGCGTCAAAAGGGCATAAGAACTTTGCTTCATCATTTTTTTGATATACATTTGATCATATGAAAAAAGAATTACTCCTCTGTAATATTCAAAGGAGTAATTCTCTATCTAAGTAATATTCTGATTTAATATAGCCGCTTTTATATTTTGTCTTTCATGCTCATTTTAGAAAACCACTTGCGGCATGTATTTATATAAAGCCTCAGCTATTCCATCTTCATCATTCGATGCAGTAACATATTGAGCTGCATTTTTCAGTTCCTGGACAGCATTCTCCATTGCAACACCTATTCCAGTGTACTGAATCATGGATATATCGTTCATTCCATCTCCAAATCCGATCATTTGCGCCGGAAGAAAGCCCATTGGCTTTAGCACAGTATCCAAAGCTTTGGCTTTATCGATTCCCTTTGCTGTATATTCAAAATAGAAATCTGCTGTAAACATACAATTAAGCTTCTCTTTAAACGGATCCATCATGTCTTTATAATGCTCTTGCAGATAAGATGGATCCCCGGCCGTCAATATCTTATTTACTTCATAATCCAGGAATTCCGATAAATCCTCTTTTTCACAGAGCAAATAGCCCCCGCCTCTTGCTTCATATTCAATAATGTTAATTGAGCAACCTTTCCATTGTATTGGATCTGCATATACATTATTCACATACATATAATTATCTTTATCGATCATCGGATAAACATCAAACTTCTTTAAGTGTTCTAAAACAGCCTTTCCATCCGAAATACCCAACGGTTCATTAAAAAGAGTTTCCATAGTTTCAAAATCAATTACTTTGCTGCCATTATAAGCAACAAACAATCCATGGTGATGATCCATTTCTAATTCTTTTCCTATTTGAAACAATCCTGCCGTGGGTCGTCCGGAAGCAAGAATAAGTTTCACCCCAGCCGACTGAGCCTTTCGTAATGCTTCCTTTGTTTTAGCGGTAATCATCTTTTTACTGTTAAATAATGTTCCGTCAACATCCATAATAATAACTTTAATATCACTCATCCAATCATCCTTCTATTTCGTTTTATTATAGTAAAAGAGCATTACCAAAGTAAAATCAATCCCAATCATCCTGAACACTGTTTTCTTATTTAAGAAGGATATCTTTCTTATCAAGGATCGCTGCTGCAGACGCACAAGCCGGACAATCGCAATATTTCGCTCCAGCAGACTTGATTTCCTTTGCATGTGCCGCGATATTCTTAGAAATGTCTGCTCCAAAAACCTGAAATCCAGCATCAGATTCAGCAAAACCGATTAAACCGTCAATCGGCATAATATCCGCCTCAAGTTCATCAATATACTTTTTGGTTTCTTCGGCTTCCTTTTCAGTTCCGATAGCGTCCAACCAGGTCTGAGCTGCTGCTTTTGCCTCACTGCTACATGATGAAGCACTTATTAATTCGTTTGTTTTTTCAACAACATAATTTAATACTTCCTTGTCCATAATTGTATGCCTTCTTTCTTCTGGAATTTTTCTATATTTTACCATAATTATTTTACCTTTGCAATTCAAAGATATATTCCGGTTATTCAGTTTAAACTGTTGTACGCCGATATGGGCAGCCGTTAGATTTCAGGTCTGACTTTTGGGGTTTTTTCAAAGGGTCAAGATTTAATTCTTATCAATATGCAAAATCGTATTTAAAAGTACATTCGCCCCTTTTAAACAGTTTTCTACCGGAGTATATTCGATCTCACAATGGCTGTGTCCTCCTACACTTGGTACAAATATCATGGTAGCAGGAACCAGATCTATAGCAAACTGGGCATCATGACCTGGGCCGCTGTATATTCTACGATTGGAATAGCCCCATTCCCGTACACTTTTTTCCACATAATCAACCAGTTCAGCAGTAAAGCTCACGGTCTTACGTGACCATGCTTCCTCATAACTCACTTCGCATTGCTCTACAACACTTGGGATCTTTTTAATGACTGCAAGTACCTGCTTGAGCACTTCGGAATCCTGATGTCTCGCATCCAGGGTAAATTTCACTTCATCCGGTATTATGGTGTGAATGTTCGGATGGGCAGAAATTTTTCCCGTGGTATAAACCAGTTTGCTGTCTAACTGGTCCAGTTCATCATGGAGATATTGAATGGTTTTAACTGCTGCATAAAGGGCATCCTTACGATATTTCATAGGTGTCGTTCCTGCGTGGCCTGCCTGCCCGGTAAATGTAAATTCATAATTGATCATACCGCAGACGCCTTCGACTATGCCAATATCTATCCCTTCTGCTTCTAATACCGGGCCCTGTTCAATATGAAGTTCCACCAAAGCCTTTGTTTTAGATGGATCCAGCCGGTTTCCTTCCTTTCCTTTAAATCCGCTGTTCTCCAAAGCTTCTCCGAAGGTATACCCAGGAATGTCTTTTGCCTGTGAAGCCAGCATGGTTTCCTTGTTAAACTTTCCACAAACAACACCGGAAGACATCATTGCCGGTTCAAATCTGGCGCCTTCTTCGTTGGTCCATACTATAACCGTAATCGGATGCCTGTGAGGTATTTTTTCTTTTACTATGGTTTCTGCTACTTCCATTGCTGTTAAGACACCCAGAATCCCATCATAATTCCCGCCCTGGCGAACGGAATCCATATGGGAACCTGAGACAATGGCAGGTAAATCTTCTGTTCCGGCAATGGTTGCATATATATTTGCCATATCGTCTGTTGCGATGGAAGCACCGATTGCCTCCATGCGCTTTACGAATTCTTTTCTGGCGGCCAGGGCTTCATCCGATAAGGAAAATCTGGTAATTCCACCCTTTCCAGTATCTCCAAACCTGCTGAAGGTTTCAATCTTATCTTCCATTCTTTCATAGTTACACTGAATCATGTTACTTACCTCCTTTTATGTACAACACATGTAGTCGTTTTTTATTAATACCATTGGTTAAGTATACCATAATTGCATAAACTTAGTCTAATGACTTTATAAAAGATAATGCAGTTTACTACGTAAACCCTAACAGTAAGAAGATCTAATTTCTTGTTTGATAATATAAATACTCGTTACAATCTCTCTATCGGCCGATAGATTCACTTTATTGAATGTTTTTCCCCAAATTTCTTGCCGCTGCCAGGCTTGAATGTCCTTTAATCTCGTGTAATTCTGACAATTGCAGATTTACCACTTTTCGTAATGGATTTTATCAATATTATAACGATCTATAAAATGATTTTTATATTTATTGGGATAACCAATAGCAATCAATGCAAAAGGTATAATATTTAATGGCAGTTCGTACATCTCCCGTACATAATTTATAGCTGAATCTACAGATGTAATACTCATCCACACTGCTCCAAGTTCTAAATGAACAGCTTCTAATAAAATATTTTGGGCTGCAGCACTCATATCCAACGCCCAATCTGGTTCATATCTGAATGTATTGCTATTTGCTGCCAAAATCAGCGTTACCCCTGAGTGAGCAACTGGTTTTGCATCTGGCATAGCCTTGGAAAGTTTCTGTAAAGCTGTTTTACTTTCAACGACAATAAATTCCCATGGCTGTTGATTGACTGCGGATGGTGCCTGCATAGCTGCACGTAACAATTTGTCTATTTTTTCTTTCCCCACAGTCATATTTTTGAATTCCCGAATACTTCTGCGATTAAATATTTCTTTCACAGTACTACCTCCTATCTGGCATATCATAAATCACAACTAAGGTTGCATTTTACTTTTAATTTGTGATAACATAATAACACGATTTGTTCAATCGGTATAATTAATTGTTTCTATTGATACAATCGAAAAATCAGATGGGAAATTTATCATTATGGACATGCGTTTAATTTTAGCATTTGTAACGGTAGCGACACTGCGTAACTTCACAAAGGCGGCGGATCAGCTTGGATATGCTCAATCAACCATTACATCCCAAATACAACTTCTTGAGAAAGAGTTGGGCGTAAAATTATTTGATCGGTTGGGCAAAAAGGTCTGCCTTACACCCGAAGGCGAACAATTCCTCGTTGATGCAAGACAGCTACTCTTTTCATGGGAAAAGGCAAAAGGTACTCTATCTTTTATAAAATCTCCGCATGGTATTTTAACGATTGGAGTAAATGAATCCGTTTGCTCTGTCAAATTGCCTAAACTGTTAGAAGAATATCGCAAACGGTATCCAGAGGTTGAATTTCATATAAAAATCGGATCAACGGATGAATTAGAATTGTGGTTGAAAGAAAATCAGATCGATGTGGCTGTATTATTGGACAAGCCATGGCATGTCCCTGAGCTAACAGTTAAAATATACCAGGAAGAATTATTGGGACTTTTTGTTTCACCTATTCACCCTTTAGATGGTGTAGAAAATATACTTCCCCGCGATGTATCAAATCACCCCATGCTTTTAGTATCGCACAGCAGTTGCTGGAAGAATGTCTTTCAGGCGGTTATGGAAGAAGCAAATGAGTCATTTAGAATCATGTTGGAAACAGCAAGCATATCTGACCTTAAGCAATTTGCGATATTGGGCTTTGGAATAGCAGTTTTACCCTTATATGCTGTACATGAGGAAATAGCATCCAATCAACTTTCTATGATCGATTGGAAAGGGAAAAATTTAAGTTTGTTCGTTCAGGTTGTTCACCATAGAGATAAATGGTTATCTCCTTCATTGGAGGCGTTTTTAGAAATATGCATGGATGTTAAATGGTGATATGTTTTCACAACAAGTTGTGCGGCTGCTTGGGATATTATGCCTTTGATGGTGTAAATATTGGACGAATAGCTGCATACTGATTCAAAAATGGATGCTGCGTAACTAACATTCGTTAGCAAAGCAGCATCCATTGATTTAGTTAATTATTGATTCCATACTCCATTGCTGTCAACCAGCCAGCCATCTGGAGTCACTCCATTCATGTATAACGATCCACGCGGGCGTGAGTAACCTTCTGGCTTTTTATATTCCCATTTCTCCTGATTCATTGCCCAGCCGGATGAACCTTCTGCTTGTGTGGTTAAATAATACCATTTCCCATCTATGCAATTCCAGCCTTCTGCCATGGCTCCGGATGAATCCAGATAATACCAGGAACTGTCCATCTGATCAAAGACCCAGCCTGTCTGCATGGCTCCATCTAAGCTCAGCCAATACCATTTTCCATCGACCAGAAGCCAGCCTGTTGCCATATTGCCCTTATCATTGAAATAGTACCACTTTCCGTTCACTTTTTTCCAGACAGAGCTAACTATGTTTGATTCAGAGTTTCGATTTCTGTCCTGGCTTCCCTCTCCGTCCAGATTCGTTTTCCGGAATTCACCTGTAATATATGTATCCTGCAGGAGCAGGAACTCATATTTTCCGTTTTTGTCCGGTGATACTGTCTTTCCGTTAACAGATAGACGTTTTAAACGATATCCAATATCAGGAACTGTCTTTACAATTACCTTTGTTCCCTTTTTTCCCTCAGAGAGATTGGCAGTAATGCTGCCGCCTTCCAGACTGTCATCTATGGACACTTGAAAGTGTTCTTCTCCTCCTGTGGTACTGTTAATGATTAAGGTCACTGTTCCGTTATCCGTTAACACAAATGATATTTTATCTGTTTTGTGATTCCAATAAATGGGTAATTGTCTGGTTTCTCCACCTGACCCCTTAAATGTCGCAGTAATGGAACTGCTGTCCTTTCCCTGATCAGGAATGTCCATCCACACTTTCACCGGAGCATTTAACGATATAGGCTTTCTATTTCCGTACTTATCCTCCAGCTGAAGCTGAAGCCCGAAGGTTTTTCGGAACTCTTCTTCTGTTTCCGATACATTGCCGTCATTGACCGACATAATTGCAGTACGGATTTCCTGATCATCTTCCTCATCTTCAAAGATCAAGAAAGCGGTTGAGGGAGATGCCTTGCTTGCATTGGAGGCAGTCGCTCTTACTGCACTGGAAGGAGTTGCACTGTTTCCTGTGATTTTAATGGGTATGCTTAACGCAGCCCCTGCAATCTGTATACCAGTAATTTCTGTTTCAGTGGAATCCACTCTGCTGTCTATCATGCAGTCATTTGCAGCCATCGCAGCCTTATACAGTTCTTCTAATGCGATCAATTGATCCATTAAATACGTTGCCAATTCCTCATTCGAAACGGCAGTTAAGGCATTGACTGCTGACCTGATGGCTTTTTGTACCTTGTAATCACTGTAATCATCGTTGCTTATCGCCTCTTTTACTGCGTCTTCAATAAGAGACTGGACTTTTTGAATGTTTTTCGGTAATTCTGGTCCCACTTTTCCGCCCAAAGAAACAAAGGCCTGAAGCTTTAACCCATTTTCCAGTTCAGCGGTCACGTTTAACCGGCTGCTCTCTTCAAAATCATCAATATCAAGACAGCCCTCTTCATCGATGCCGGTACCTGATTCTAAAGACTTATCTCCTGTGACCTTCCAGGTAATAATCCCCGCATCATTGGTGTAATCATTGACTGCAAAGGACATACTTTGTCCGGGGGCAAGAGTAACGGCCTGCGGATACAGGGAAGCTGCCAACTGCATTGTTGCATAAGAATTGGAGCCGTTGGTTCCTTTTACCTGAATGGTAAGCTTTGCTCCGTATTCTGTCAGTTCTGCCTTTACATTCTCGTCTGATGATAGAATTTCTGTCACAGGTTTATTTATTTCGATTACAATAGTACCTGTATTTTTCATCGTAGGATCAGAGGCTGAGACAGTCAGAATTCCATTCTCATCTTCTTTTGCCATGAAAGATGCAGCACCTTTTATGGAGAAGTCACCAATTTTTGAAGCAGCATCTGTCCATACATTGGCTCCAAGTGTATTTTCGGATCTGTCGTAAACAGCCTGCATCTGTGAAGTGTTTGCCAGGACCGTGATTTGTGGCTCCCTGGAATACTGTTCGGTTTCTTCAGCGGTCATTCCTGGAAGAAGTACATACTCGTATGTGGCATCTTCAGGATTCTTTCCATGGTCAAACCACATTTCCAGATAGTTCTCTTCCGCTTTTCCATTTGATGTTCCAACCATTGACCAGTTTCCGGCATTCCTTGCTTTTCTTACCGATATGGTTTGAGAACCGGCAGGGAAATAATAACCGATATCGCTTCCGTCCGTATTCCCTTCCAAATGAGCCCATGAAACATCGGAAAGCGTTGTTCCTGACACATCCACTTTTCCGTCTACAATATCTACTAAAGATGCGGACTCAGTCATAAGATCTTTTGGCTCTCCGTTGATGATCAGCGCATTGTCGCCATCCTGTTTTAAACGCCTGTTTTCAATAATGCTTTCCACCGGATATTCTTCTCCGGAATTAGATATGCCGGCTCCAAGGCATACGATTTGTTCCCCAAGCATAAACCAGGATTTCTTAGCAGACAGATTAGGGGAATACGTCACGGCAGGAGAACCTTCTCCCTCTTTGACCCGGACTTCTCCGGTTAAAGACATTCCGTTTATTCCGTCATTTTCTATGCTGCTGCCTCCGACCCAGGATTCTCTTGAACGGAAATCTCCGCCTTGGGCAAAGCCTGAGCTGTCCGGCTGACCGTTACCGATATTCTTGGAAACGAGAGTCGTTCCCGCCAACCGGAGAGGATTTACAGTGTTCCAGAAATTTTCCGTATACTGCATGGTATCCTGATTGTATAAGTAGGTCATACCGCTTCCCTGATGCCAGCCATACCGGTTTTCATGATTCATGATTTCCGTATTCTGAATACGTTCTGAATACATGGATAGTACCATCAGGAACTTGTCTGTCCGGTGAATGGCCCGGTCCATGAGAGGCAGATTTTTATGTATCGGAGCAATGGAGGTGGCAATAGAATCATCTCCCTGAATTTCCAGGGCCTTTTCCTTTATCGATATATACTCTGCTCCGCTTAAGATCTTTATAAATCCGGGATCAATCTCCATCCAGGCTTTTAATGAACTTTTTAATTCTTCCTGCACTTCAGGAGAAACGGAATCCATAAGCTGGATCATAAGAATCATTGCTTCTCTTCCTGCATCCCGGTTACTGCCGGCAGGTCTTGATACAGAACGACCTTTCAGAGAATCCAGCATCAGACCATCATACATTCCATTCAAAAACCCTTCTTTCAAATAGAATTCCAGGTTTTCCTGCACTTCTCTGGGATATTCCCAAGGTGTTCCGGCAAATAGAGGCGGCATTCCTGCCCCGCCTTTCAGGAACTCAATTCCGTAGGACCCTAAATATGGCACATGGGAATGGTCAAGATAAGAACCATCTGCATAAAAACCGCTGGTGTAACCCTGATCCGCAATTTTGGTACTGTCTTTTAAGCTCTGGATTATAAATGTCTCCGAAGAAGCTTTTTGAGCCATGTAAACAAGCTCATTATCTTCTCTGATAATTCCCAGTCCCAAGGCGGTCCTGGAACAGTCAATGATATTGGCTCCCTGTGCCGTCCGGTATCCCTGAGCATGGGTGCTTCCGGTTCCAATGATGCCTTCATGATATGGATCCGGCTGAAAGAAATAAAGTCCCTCGGTATAAAGGCTGATTTCTTCCTCTGTCAGCTGGTCATATATAAGGACCAGTATTGGAATAAGGTCTTTGGGAACGCCGATTTCCCACGTCCACCAGTTATCTGTCTGGGTCTTTGGTGAGTAACATTGGGAACACAGATAGTTCATGATCTGTTTTATGTCCTTTATCAGCTCATCATTTTGGTAATAAAGGTTCCCCTTTGCTGCATATGCCTTTGCCATTGCCAGCACCTTTTTAAAAGCCGGACGAAACTCTACCGCATCATTCTCATAGGGAATCTCCGGGTTACCCTCAGCTCCTTCATCCTTAAGCCAGGGGATTCCGGCACAGGAATCCTGTCCTTTATAAGAATACGCTTCCCATGCAGATTTTGCCTGAGCCTGAATGTCGTCAAGGATCACTCTGCCTCCATCAAGTTCAGTTAAATCATTTCCGATGAGAGAATCTTTCCACCGTTTGCGGATTGTCTCGTAATCTTCTGGTTCTGTCTGGGGTAGATTTGCCGGATCTTCATATAGAACTGTTACGTTCCACTTTTTTTGTTTTCCGTTTTCATCAGTTGCCAGTACAGTGACATTTCCTTTTTCATTTGCCGTCAGCAGTGCGTCTTCACCGGAAAGCTTTTTAACAGAAGCGATGTGGCTACCATCAGCATCTCCGGCTTTTCTTGTTCCATCTGTTTCGCCTTCTAACAACTCTCTCTTAATCTTACTGCTTCCCGCATTGCGTACATAATTTCCGTCGGGCTTTGGTATTTTAACTTCCCAACGAATGCTGCCGGATAATTCAGCCGGTTTTTCAACCCGTCCGTCTTCTCCTCTTACCAAAACAATCTCATCTCCTGTTATTGCTTCAGCTGCCTTTCCTTCAATCGTCAGAACCACTGGCTCAGATCCCATTTCGGAAGCATCGAATTTAAGGAAAATATTAGAGCCAAAAGAGGAATCTGCCAATGCCTTTTGGTTTGAATTTGTTAGTATGCCTTTTCCCCGGGTTTCCAGTGTTACCTCCAGATAACCATCGGTTTGGTTCTCAGGCTTTGCAATATTTAGTGTTATATTACCATTAGAAGGATCTTTTTTTACGGTAAGTGACATACTCTCATTCATCGTTAAGGACACTACCTGATTATCCAGCCTGATGCTGTCGGAAGACCACTTGTTTACAGATATAAGCCCTTCTGTAATACTGGAAGCAGCCTGTATCTGCGGAGTATTTATCAGAAGCCTTGCATCGGTTTTGTAGAGACTTGAATTTGAATAATCAGCGGTTGTTTTCCCTGCGACCATGGTATACTGGTAGGTTTCTCCGGGAGCAATAAAAAACTCGGCCAATTGAGCCGTATCAGACTGTTTCGTGTTCAGTCGATAGTATACGTTTGAAGTAGTCAGGAACGATCCGGTCTCGCCGTCTCCAAACACATAGGACCATTGCAGTTCGTTATTGTTCAAGTCAGATGCGCTGAGCCAGTTTCTCTGGGTATGAATCCCTTTCGTCGGTGTATTAATGAGGGAACTCCACTGGTTTGTACTTGCTGACAGTACATTTCGGTATCCGTTGTTGGGATTTGTCAATGCCAGCTTTGTATCTTTTAAAACAGGAATATTATCTACAACGGTTATGAGCTGCCCGCTGCTTCCTGTTTGTGCCTTGAGGCCTGCTCCGGCACAAAGGATTTCGTCACCGAATAAAAACCATGATTTAACGCCATGAACCTCATTCCCCAGCTTTACTCCTTGTACACCGTAAGTTTCCGAAAGTGACTTCATTGACAGTTCTGTTGTAATTTCACCCCCTCGAAATTGGTTTCCCCCTTCCCAGAACATGGTTGTTCCAGGTATCAGTTCTTCATTCATGGTGTTCCATGCTAAAGTCGTATCACTGTATTTAGATAGTGACAGACTTCCCCCTCCCACTGTAGGATTAATGGACGCAGCATAATGCCGTGTGTTTAATAATTCTGATCCGGATATTACTGGTAATGTCTGTCCGGCAGCTGGAACTGTCATGACCATCTGCATTGCCAGACACATGCTTGTCACCCGCTTCCACTTGTTCCTAATCTTTTGCTTCACACAAAATTCCTCCTTTTTTATTAAAATAATTATATTAGTGATCTTGAACCTATTGGTAAGTTGTCCCACCTTTACCATAAAAACAGTCAGAGATATAATATAAAAATTTATTTAATTATATGGAATTTTTTTACTATAATAAATGAACTATTTTAAAAATAATTGTAATATTTTAATGTTTTTAATAATTATAAATTTAATTTTATAATATTTTTGTAAAAGATGTATTATTTGCGGAAAAGGTAACTGTATAAATAATCTAATTTATTATTTAAATACATCATACAAATGAAATAAAATCTTGAGTTTTATGGGATAGGTTTATTCATACGGTTGACGAAGCAACAACTTTACTGGTATAATTGAGTTGTTGCTTTACCTGATCTGACATTATAATCCATCATCATATCTTAAATTTATGAATACCAATAACGTTTCATTTTCCAACAAGCTAAAGCGTTTTGAGCTGCCTGGCGGAAAAACCACATGTAGTATCCAATCATCCCGCAGAAATACAATTAAGTGAAATTTAAACATACCGCTGATTGTTTCGTAAAAGGAAAGAAGCTTTCGTTTTTCGATGCAAAAATCTCCATAGGAAGTTTGTTTTTTACGGAGTGAATAATATATGTAAGGAGAAATTATATGGGAATAAGCAAAAAACAACAGGTATCAATTGAAAGAGCAGAAGAATTAAAGGGGCGGATCGAAGATTTTTTAGAGGCACGCAAGAGAATTCCAAAAGGAATGGATTTAGAGGAAGAATTTATTAAGAGGAAAACCAGAATATTAGAGGTACTGGATGCCACAGAAGAAAATTGGAAAGATTACCAATGGCAGTTAACTCATAGAATAACGGATGTTGAAACTTTAAGTAAAATCATTTTCTTAAGCGAGACAGAAAAAATGCGCATTAAAAAGGTGGAGAAAAAATTCAGATGGGCGGTTTCTCCCTATTATTTAAGTCTGGCAGATCCAGATGACAGATATGATCCTATCCGGTTATTATCAATTCCAACCTATAAAGAATTAGAGGATACCTGCATGGATCTTGATCCCATGGGGGAAGAATTTACAAATCCAGCAGGTTGCATTACAAGACGATATCCAGACCGGTTAATTATTAATGTGACCAATGAATGTGCCATGTACTGCAGGCACTGCCAGAGAAGAAGGAATATCGGGGAGGAGGATGCTCATCGGTCCCGCAGCATGATTCTGGAGTCCATTGATTATATAAGGGAAAATGAAGAAATCAGGGATGTGTTGATCACCGGCGGGGATGCCCTGTGCCTTTCTGATGAATACCTTGAGTGGATAATAAAGCAGCTGAAAGAGATCCCTCATGTTGATTACATCCGCCTGGGAACCAGGAGCCTGGTAACCATGCCTCAAAGGATCACAGACCAATTATGTTCCATGCTGAAAAAATATCATCCGATCTATATAAATACGCATTTCAATCATCCCATAGAAATTACGAAAGAATCGAAAGCTGCATGTGAAAAACTGGCTGATTCCGGGATCGTTCTGGGAAATCAGGCCGTATTGTTAAATGGAATCAATAATGATAAGTACATCATGCGGTTGCTCAATCATGAGCTGCTCAAATGCAGGGTAAGACCTTATTACATCTTTCATGCAAAACATGTTCAGGGAACCGCTCATTTTAATACATCCATTGAAGACGGTATAGAGATCATGGAATACTTACGAGGCTACACTTCGGGTATGGCGATCCCCACATTTATAGTAAATGCTCCCAAGGGATTGGGAAAAACGCCTATCTTTCCCAATTACATTGTATCCCGGGGACCGGGCTATGTTCAATTAAGAACCTGGGAAGGAAATATCGTAAAATACGAAGACCATGAAACAAAGGATATCCGGAATTATCTTGAATCATGAGTGAACTGATATATGTCAGGCAAGATTTCAAAGCCTGATGAATTTCCTGCCATACGGTTAATAATCCTATGCGGAATGATTATAGGAAAAGCATAGATTGAATACCGGACAAGATGACGAGTTTGTTAGTTTCTTGTTCGGCATTCAATCTATGCTTTTTCGTTTAAAAAATAAGTGATATATTTAACAGCAACTATTTGGCTTATTGAGGTTTACCAATGTTATTTCATTTATAAGCTTTTTCACATGCTCTGCCCCGGACTCACTGATTGAATAATGCATCCATTTCCCATCCTTACGCCCTACAACTATCCCGGACTCACAAAGAATTTTCATATGGTGGGACAAGGTTGACTGGGTAATATCCAGTTTTTCCAGCAATTCGCAGGCGCACTTTTCTCCGTCTTGTAATAACTCTAATATTGCAAGTCTTTGTTCATCACAGAACGCTTTGAATATTTTAGCAGTTTTCTTGTGTTTATCCATAATCACTCCACACATTCATATATATCAATTTGATGTCATTATATACTCCGATTTAAATTTGTCAATATTTTTATATGATTCTAATCTAACAGCTGTATTTAATCTTCTGTCTTATTATCATTTAGTTTTGCATCACAATTTCTTATGGAAGGTATGGCCAGACATAAAAATGAGGCAAATAAAACCAGTGCTCCTGCAATCAGAAACCACTTCTCCACCCCATATTTCTCTGCAAAAACTCCGGAAACAGAAAGTCCTATTGGGCCGCTTATTAAGCGGATACTGCTAGATAATGATATTACCCGCCCTAAATACTTCGCTTCAAAGTTGCTTTGCAGCAATGGTGTATACATTCCCCAATAAAATGGGCCGGATATTCCCATTAACCAGGAGCATATTGCAAATATTAAAAAACCGTCACGCGGCAAGAACCCAGAGACAAACAAACTAAAACTCATTAACAGAAAAGAACCGATTATGGTATAAATTCTATTTTTAGTTCCTCCCCATCTGCCCAATATCAAAGAGCCAATCAGCAGCCCAATGGAAAATACAATTTCAGTAACACTTGCATTTGTGCTGGTACCATGAAAATATGACATACTCATCAGCGGAAACAATGCACTGGTCGGCATCATTGCTAAGGTATAAAGGGTACCTATTAAAACCAGGCCCAGCATTCCTTTTTTGGTACGAAGTATTTTAAAACCTTCCTTTGCCTCTTCTATAATATGTATCTTCCCTATGCTTTCATTATGATTTAATTCCGGGATTACTGATATCACAAGCATGAATACTGCAATTAATGCTCCAATAACATCAAGGAAGATGATACTGCTTAAGCTCCATGACTGATAGAGAACTGCCGCTAACGCAGGGCTAAATAATTGAGAAACAGATTCTAATGCCTGTGAGTATCCGGAACATCGTGTCAGTTGATCTTCCGGTACAATCTGAGGCGTCACTGCCTGAAGGCAAGGCGTATGAAAGGCAGATCCTATGGAACGAATCAGCAAAACCAATAAAATCAGTTCTGTGGATAAAACGCCCATCTTCCCCGCAATAACCATGATAAAACTGGCCGCAGCAATGAATAAATCTGAGACTGCCATAATCATCTTTCTATTATAACGGTCAATGAACACACCTATGAAAGGACCTAAGATTCCTTGCGGCAGGAATCCCATCATCATTGCGGCAGATAAAACCAAGGCGGAACCGGTTTTATCTGTTAAATGCCATACAATCGCAAACTGAAGGACAGAACTTGAAAATTGAGAAAATGCCTGGCCTGCCCATATAGTATAAAAATTTCGTTTCCAATTTGTTATAGATGCGTTCATAATATTCCCCCAATTTTAGTAGCTAAGAAAACATTATAAGTTTCATATCGATAAATGTCAATATATAAAACTGTTATATGTTATAAATAAGATTTTAACACCATGGTGCTGTTAAGAAGTCATTATAGATTTAAAAATTTGTGTCCAGGTATTTTCAAAGTTTTATTCTTATACTATAATTGGAATACAGGCCTAAATTCGACATAAATAGCACATAATTTATAAATATATGTTTTAGGTTAGAAAGGTAAACAGAATGGAAAAGTTTGATGGAATTATCAATAATACACTTGTAAAAAAGATCTTAAGTATCGTATTGCTGGTTTTGTTTATGTATTTCTTTCGAGGCATGCTGAATCAGCTTTTACTTATTTTTATAGTTACATTTATTTTTGGTCAGCTCCAAAAATTTATTTATGATAAAGTAAATTCCCGTATGAAAATCAGCCGTAAACTGATTACTATTTTTATGTACATTATAATTGTATTGTTTTTCACGATATCCGGTATTGTCTATATTCCAAAGGTTACCCAGCAGCTATTTGATATCATCGGTTTGATTTCCACCTTTGATTTGAGCCAGGTTCAGTCAAAATTCGACATTAATCTGATGAATATCATTCCAGAGGATCAGATCGACGCTTATATCCGGTTAGCGGAAAACCATCTTTTGGGGTTTGTAGCTACAGCAGGTACTTTTAGTATCAATTTATTAATGTCATTCTTGATAAGCTTTCTTTTCTTACTGGAAAAGGATGAAATCGTTACGTTTTTTGGACACATGGAACAGAGCAAAGTTTCCTTCCTGTATGAATACTTTAAGTTCTATGGGAAAAAGTTTTTAAATTCTTTCGGTAAAGTAATAGAATTGCAGATCGTAATTGCATGCATTAACTCTTTTCTGTCTGTGCTGGCCCTGACAATTATGGGATTTCCGCAGACATTGGGGCTTGGAGCCATGATCTTTATACTGGGACTGATTCCTGTTGCCGGGGTGATCATATCCATGATTCCCCTTACAATTATCGCATTTAACATTGGAGGCGCCATAAAAATCGTTGAAGTTATTGTGATGATTGTTGTTCTCCATTCTTTGGAAACCTATGTGTTGAACCCTAAATTAATGTCTGCAAAAACAAAGATTCCCGTATTTTTGGTGTTTATTATACTAATGGTGAGCGAACATTATATTGGAGTCTGGGGTCTGCTTTTTGGCATTCCGCTGTTCATGTTTTTCCTGGATATTTTAGATATTAAGGTAGGGACAAATAATCGCTAGAAATAGGAACGATGAAAGTTATCATCAAAAAAGGAGACCAAAGCCGCCGATAAGTTCGGCTGGCCTTGGTCTCCTTTTTCGTTACAAATCCATATCCATAAAAACTTTTGAAGCCGTTGCACCCTTTTGACCCTGATATTTTCCGTTGTACGGATTTAAAGCATGATCATCTAATTGTGCAAAAACAAGCTGACCTACACGGCGGCCTGCACATAGCTCGATCGCACATCTGTTTGCGTTAAAAAGTTCTAATGTGATTTCGCCTTTAAATCCCGGATCCACCCAGCCTGCATTTTGAATAAACAGCCCCAGCCTTCCTAAGGAACTGCGGCCCTCCACAAAGGCCGTCAGATTATCTGGCAAAGAGAAATATTCCATGGTGGTAGCAAGTACAAACTGTCCGGGCAGAAGCAAATACCGATCCGTTTCAATGGTTTTATATCGAATTTCATCATTTAAGGAAATAATCCCATTGCTAGTATCCTCTACGACACAAAACGTATTCCCAAGTCTGATGTCTACGCTGGCAGGCTGGATCTGGTGCTTTTCCATTGGTGATATCGTAAGCGTTTTATCCTCTAGCATCCGAAGAATTGTTTTATCAGATAAAATCATAATATAATTTCCTTTCTCCTTATACTCCAGGACCGATCTCTCCGCCAGATCCCGGTCCTTCCTGTACTCCCGGATTTTCTTCGGTTTCTTTTTCCGGCTTTGTTTCCTTTTCCTTTTCCGTTTCTTTCTCCGGTTTCTTTTCTTCCTTTGTTTCCTTTATATTGGCCCCAGGCCCAACCAGGCTTCCGTCATCGTTGGTGGGAACTTCCGTCCTCTCCTGCTCGGTTGTTTCCGGAATCGCTTCTTTCGTGCTTTCTGCCGTGGTCTCTTTCACACTTTCTTCAGTGGCAGCTTCCGTTTTTGCAGGAGCGGTATCTTTTGATGACGAAGTATCTTTTTTCTTGCCTCCTGAACTTCCGCCGGATGGAGCATTCTTTCCAGGATCTTTCATGCCGCTTTCCTGGGCGATCTTGTCGCTGATCTTTTTCACCGTTGATGATGGAGAATAATCAGCCTTATTATAAAGAAACTGGTGAAGCTGGCTGACGTTACTCTCTAATGTGGTAGGGATAACACAATCCATTCTGCCGATCTTCATGGTAGTGCGTGAAAATGGGAAACCGTTTGTTTCTCCTATGTGATATTTGTTGATTCCTTTGGCTATGGACAGAACATCATTCATGCCAATGCTGGTAGATACCTGTGGGAATACGGTAGAAACCAGAGTGCTTAATGTTCCAAAATCAGCATTTTTCGCTTTTTCCATTGCAAGGCTTATCACCTTGCGCTGGCGCTCTGTCCGGTTAAAGTCCGTATCCATGAGACGGAGTCTGGAATAGGCCACAGCTTGTACGCCATCTAAATGGTTCATTCCTGCTTTTTTCAACTGATAAGAGCCGATTCCGGTGGAATTAACAGTTTCCGTAATAAAACCGTTGATATAGGCGAATTCTGAATCTGTAATTTCCAAATCGACCCCACCAAGTATGTTAATGGCATCAGCAACTGCTTTCCAGTTAAAGGTTGCATAATCGTCGATGTTAAGATCCAGATTCTCATTTAGAGCATCCACTGCCTGTTTATGGCCGCCTTTAAAATAGGCCTCATTAATCTTGTGATAGGTTCCTTTGCTGTCAATCTTTAAATATGTATCCCTGAATACCGATACCAGTTTTATCTCACCGGTAGCCTTATCGATGTTGCAGATCATCTCTACATCGGACAGAGCTCCCTTTTCAAGCTTTCCGTCCCGGGAATCAACGCCAAAAACGGCAATGGTCCAATAACCTTTCTGATGGGTGCGCTGTTTAAACAGAAAAAATACGCCAAATAGTACCAGCGCCAAAATTACAAGCTCCATTAATATGACTCGCTGCTTGTGTTTGCGTTTCCGTTTTTTATCCGATTTATGTTTGGCGCCGTTTTGCGGTCCATTATATCGGACTCGCGGATTTCTTCCGTCACCTGTACTATAATAGGTTCTATCTCCTCTTACCGTCTGCGGCTGGCGTTTTTTCCCTGTCGGAGGAGTTTTATCTGCGCTCCTCGTCCTTTTACTGCCCTCCCGGCTTTTGCGGTCCCGCATACGGTCTAATTCATCCTCATAATCCATGATCGAGTAATCAATCCTTTCCAATATTTTCTTTGGCAGATCCCATCTATTCTATCAGAAATATGCCTATGATATCTTGCTTTTCTCTTAATTTTATCAGTCAATCAGCTATTTATTGTAACACAAAATAGTTACCTTGACCACTATAAAAAATTATGATAGATGATAGATGAACTGCTCCAGAAAAGTACTGTTGAAACAATAAAAGCAACTGCACCGGTTTAGGCTGAGGTTGATAAGCAGGGTGTTCGTGAGGGGATTTACAACATTTGACAAAACAGTTTTGCCTGGTTGAACTACGGCCAATGGCCGTAACGCAGCCAGGTTTATTTGTACCTGTAATCTGGGGACTAAAAGAAAGAGAATAAGATTTGATCTATTTAAGATTGGTAAAAGAATCAATAATTTGCGGCTGCTTCCGAAAGGATCAAAGAGTCTATGGCGACTGCAACCCCATCTTCATCATTATTTCTGGTTATGAGGCGTGCGCTGCGCTTTATCACTTCCGAGGCATTGCCCATGGCTATGGTATATCCCAGAGGAAGGCTGAGCATGGAAAGGTCGTTTTCACTGTCTCCAATGGCAAGGATTTCCCTGGGATGGATGTTGGCGCTTGCCGCATATTCCATCAGGACAGATCCCTTTTGCGCACCTATGTGAGTCAGTTCCAGATTGGAGGGGGCTGATGAAGCAACTGAGATTCCTTCTTCTTTTTCCAGAGTGCAGCGGATCTGCATTAAGATCTCCGGATTTTCATGGACAACAGACATTTTATATATCTCCCATGAAGATCCAAGCAGCACTACTTCTGTTGTAAATTGAAACCGTTTTACAATGGTCTCATAGGTATGCTCATCGGAAACCATGGGAAGAAAAATCTTATCCTCAAAGCTTTTTCGAAAATCTTCCATGGTGGAGGTAGTGTAACTTCCCTCTTCTGTCATAAAATCATAAAGAACTGAAAACGGCCGGCAAATATCAAGAATGCGGCTTACCTGGCCTTTTAACAGCGGTTGTTTTCGCAGCTGTCTTCCATAACTGTCGAAAACAGCAGCACCGTTCATACAGATAATATCATAGGAAATTCCAGCTTCCTTTAGGGGGCTGTAGGCATCGGCAAAATTTCTGCCGGTGCAGACAACAAAACCGATGTTCTTCCGTTTAAGAGCTTCAATGGCGGCAATAGTTAAGGAGGAAACCTTTCCATATCGGTTTAAAAGAGTTCCATCCATGTCAGATGCTACTAATCGTATCATTTGATTTTCCTTTCTTGTCTACAATTTCCTTTGCAATATCAGGGTAATTGGTTATGATTGCTTCGATTTCCTGCTCTGCAAGGTATTCCATCATGTTTTTATCATTCACGGTCCATACATGAAGAGGAAGCTTCTTCTTTCCTGCTTCCTTAATCAGTTTTTTAGTCCGGAGGTGGTTGAGAGATGGATGAAGTGCATCTGCCCCTATTAATTTTGCGTATCCTGGAACATTAATAAAACCATCTGAAAAAAGAAGTCCGGTTAATGCTTTGGGATTTAATTTCTTCACCTTCACAATGCTGGGGTGATGGAAGGAGGAATAGATGACCCGTTCCTCCAACCCAGCTTTTTTCACCTGTGCTAATGCTTCCTTCTCAATACCTTTGTAGCGGAAGACTCCTGTCTTCAGCTCAATATTAACATTGAGATCAAAAGGCTTTACAAGCTCCAATACTTCGATCAGTTCAGGAATGACTGAGGTGCCAAATTCCGGCTGGATTTTGCTGCAGCGAAACCTTTTTAGTTCTTCCATGGTGAAATCTTTTACATAACCGGTGCCATTACAGGTGCGGTCAATGGTCTCATCGTGTATGACTGCCAGCTTTCCATCCTTTGTCATCTGTATATCCAGTTCAATTCCGTCTGCTTTCTGCCTGATGGCCAGTTCAAAAGCCTCCAGTGTATTTTCCGGCGCATAAGCGGAAGCGCCTCTGTGAGCCCAAACTTTTGTTCTCATCTGTCAATATCCTCTCTGAATTTAATTGTTAATAAGATTATAGTCTTCAATGGACTTATTAATGCTTTCTGCCATCTTAGCAACTGCATTTTCCGGGGTCCCCTTGTTGTTGATCATGTTCTCGATCTCTGTCTCCACGATCTGCCTTGCTTCAGGGAATACACTGAGAAGTGCTCCGGCGGACTGAGGGGTGGAATCATGAAGCTGATCAATGGCTGTTTTAAACTGAGGGTATTGTGCGATATTATCTTTAAACACAGCTTCATTGTGAGCGGCAACCGTAACAGGAAAATAACCAGTCTGGGAATTCCAGTAGGCCTGGCTTTCCGGGGAAACAAGGAATTTCACAAATTCCCATACAGCCTGCTGCTTTGCCGGATCCTCATTATTTAATGCCCATAAGGAACCTCCTCCAATAGAAACGCCGCCTTTATCATCGTCGCTCACCTTAGGAAAATATGCGGTCCCAACCTCGAATTTGCCGTTCACATCATTTAATATCTGCTTTAAAGATGCAGTGGATCCAAGAGTCATAGCCGCTTTGCCTGCACTGAAGTCAGCAAGCCCTGCATCACCGCCTCGTCCGACATTAGGAGCATAACCCTTATCCGCTAAGTCCTTCCATGCTGCTAAGGTCTTGACACCGGCTCCGTTTTTATCGAAATCTACAGCCGTTGCCGCTTCTTCTCTTCCGTTTCCATTGTCGGCATACTGAGCCTGCTGCTTGCAGGTGAATTGCTCAAAGAACCAGCCATAAATACCTAAGGATATTACCACTCCTGCTCCGCCCTTTCCAATAAGATCGTCACCGATCTTTACAATTCCCGGAAGGCTGTCAGGAATTTCCGTGATGCCGGCTTTCGTAAAGATGTCTTTATTATAATAGAGAATCGGGGTAGAGGAATTAAAAGGCATGGAATACAAATTTCCATTTACGGTGTAATAGGCTGCAATGTTTGGTTCCACCTGAGTTAAATCCCAATGATCCTCATTAATCAGCTCCTGCATGGGAATGACCCAGCCGGAATCGATCATGAAACGGGTACCGATATCATAAATCTGGACCAGATCAGCGCCCATATTGCCGATCTGAGCACTTTTCAGCTTGTTGATAGCATCGTCATAGCTGCCTTGATACTGAGCTTCTACGGTAATGCCGGAAGTGTTTTCCTTATTGAATTTCGTTACTAGAGTATCGATGGCTTCTCCGTTTACACCTCCCATTGAATGCCAGAAGGTTATGGTGGTGCTTGCCGGGCTGCCAGAGCTTTCAGCAGTCTGGGCGGCAGTCGTCTGAGCTTCCACAGCGGTCGAACCGGCGCTGCTCGTTTCTGTTCCTGTCTGCCTGGCGCAGCCGGACAATGCCCCTGCTGCCATCATGACTGCCATACTCATGGCAAGTGCTCTTTTCTTCATCTTCTTTCCTCCAAATTTTATTTTTTATATTGAAGTCCGATTTGCCTGGTGGGCTCGCCGGACGTCTGAACCAGGTCAGCCTTTGACTGCTCCTGAGAACATACCACGGATCAATTGTCTCTGCCCTGCAATGAAAACAGAGATAGATGGAATGATGATCATGACAACACCGGCGATCATCATGGAAATGGACTGGGAGTCCACGCTGTCCAGCATGCCGATTCCAATCTGAACCGTTCTCATTCGGTCAGAGCCGGTAACAAGAAGAGGCCACATATACATGTTCCAGGCATTGATAAAGGTATAGACTGCCATGGCCCCGATTGCTGATTTGGTAAGAGGAATCAGGAGGCTGTAAATAAATCTTAAGTTGGAACAACCGTCAATTCTTGCGGACTCATATAAGGATACAGGAAAAGATTTATAAAACTGCCGGAATAGAAAAATTCCCATGGCTGAGGTAAGATAAGGAATAATCAGCACCTTATAGCTGTCAAGCCATTGTAACCCGCTTACGGTCAAATAATTAGAGATGATGGTGGCCTCTCCCGGGATCATCATAGTTGCCATGACAATCATGAACAGCAGATTTTTCCCCTTAAAGTCCAGAAAGGAAAAAGAAAATGCCGCCAGGGAACAGGATAAGATCTGTCCGAATGTGATACAGCCTGCCACAAAAAAGGAATTGACAATAAACCGGTTTAAGGGGATTTTAACCATGGCCTGACGAAAGTTCTCAAGGGTCGGATTCCCTGGGATTAAGTTCATATCAGTTGTGAACAGTTCACTGGAAGGCATGAATGCAATGCTCACCGCATACAAGAGCGGAAGCAAAACAAAGATGGACACGGCCAGGTTTATGATTACAAGAGCCAGCTTACCCGCCCTTCTGCGGAAAAGGGCCTTCTGATTGGCAGACTGTTTCAGTTTTTCCAGCTCATCCCGGTTCATATCTTTGGAGGCTGCGGTGATAATGGATTCCATCAATAGCTTACCCCCTTCTTTTCCAGGCGGAACATACATAAGGTGAGGATCATGATGAGGAGGAACAACAGCACGGACTGAGCGGCTGCGCTGCCGAAGCGGTAGTTAAAAAAGGCATCCCGGTAAATGGAGTAAACGATCAAATTGGTAGATTCTCCGGGCCCGCCCTGAGTCAGGACCTTCACCTGGCCAAAGGACTGGAATGCCTGAATGATGTTGACTACCAGGGTGTAAAACATGATAGGGCTTAAGCCAGGGAGTGTCAGGAAGAAAAATCTCTGAACAGCATTTGCTCCATCCACAGAGGCTCTTTCATAAATGGTCTCATCAATGTTGCTGAGCCCGGCGCTGAAATAAAGAAAGTTGATTCCGCTGTTCAGCCAGGCGGTCAACAGGGCGACACAGACCAGGGCATACTTGGGATCACTGATCCAGTTGATATGGAATTCCAGGATCTTATTAACGATTCCGATGGAAGGATGAAGCATGATTTTAAATATCATGGCAGCGGAACTGGAAGCAATGGCCATTGGGAGTGCGTAAGCAGTGCTGAAGATCCGGATCCCGGGAAAGGTTTTGCTGCAAAGAACTGCGGCAACGAGCCCTAAAAGCATGCTCACTGACACGACAATTATGACAAATACTGCGGTTACCAGAAGGCTGTTGAAAAAAGACGGGGAATTTAAAAGGTCCTTATAGTTTAAAAGACCTACAAAAAGCTTGGCCTGGCCCATTTTATTGGTTTTATATAGACTTAAATATATCGTTTTGAAAAACGGGAAAAACAGGAATACAGCAAATACTGCCATTGCCGGGACCATATAGGCATAAGGCCCTGCTTTCTTTACAATTGTTCTTAGGTTCATAAGAAGGCTCCTTAAACGTATAATATATTTTGCTCCGTATCCATATCGAACAGCTTGATTCGGTCCATATCCGCATAAACCGGTAAACGGCCGCCGGATTCTGCTTTAACATTGGGACTTAACCGTACACATATCTCCTCCCTGCTAATTCGGCCATGGAAAAGTATTTCCGCCCCAAGGACTTCTTTCATATCCACATCCAAAAGAAGCTTCTGTTCTTCTGGTCCTTCTTCATGGAAATCCTCAGGCCGGATTCCCAGGTACACACGCCTTCCCACATAACCGCCTTCCACCAGCCGCTTCGCGCAGATTTCATTGGCAAAGAGTTTGTTTTTGCCAAATTCCAGGCAGATCTTCTCTGCTCTCCGCTCTACCCAGACAGGCAGGAAGTTCATGGAGGGGGAACCGATAAAGCCTGCCACAAATTTATTGACCGGATTCTGGTAAATGTCATTTGGAGCTGCGGCCTGCTGGATCACCCCGCTGTTCATGACTACGATCCTGGTACCAAGGGTCATTGCCTCCACCTGGTCATGGGTAACGTAAATGATGGTTGCACCCAGTTCTCTGTGGATTTTAGCAAGCTCTACACGCATCTGTACCCGCAGCTTTGCATCCAGATTGGATAGAGGTTCGTCCATCAGATATGCTTTGGGCTGGCGGACAATAACGCTTCCGATGGCAACCCGCTGCTTCTGCCCTCCAGATAAGGCAGAAGGCTTCCGGTCAAGCAAGTGGCTGATATGAAGGATTTCCGCCGCGCGGCCGACTCGTTTCTCTATTTCTTCCTTCGGGACTTTATGTACTTTTAAGCCGAAGGCCATATTCTGGTAGACCGTTAAGTGGGGATAAAGAGCGTAAGACTGGAATACCATGGATAAGTCCCTGCTTTGGGGGCTTGTCATATTCATGAGCTGTCCGTCTATCCACAACTCACCGGAAGAAATGTCTTCAAGCCCTGCGATCATGCGAAGTGTCGTAGACTTCCCGCAGCCGGATGGTCCGACCAGGATCAAAAATTCCCTGTCTTTAATATCAAGATTAAAATCCTTTACAACGGTGAGTCCGTTTTTATAGGTTTTGCACACATTTACAAAAGACAAACTTGCCATAGATCACGATTCCTTTCTGTATATCTAAAACTCATTTTATAGAATTGATGTAAAATGAAAAAGAAGCTTTTCGTAAAATGAATGTAAATCATAGTATTGACGCACAAACGATCAAAGGCTATAATAAACTAGATTTATGAAGGAGGCATAAATAACAATAGCAAAGCTAAGCGCCATGCACCAGTTGATGCGATCGTGAACATTTTTCCATGGAAAAATGGCATCAAGGGTTGACGAGGTGAAGGGTTATCGAATATTCGGCGGATGCCCTTCCATGCCCTCCGGGCGTGTATCCTACGTGAAATATGCAGGTAACTGCAAAACAAACGCGTTGGAACCGGGGACTTAAAACAGAATGTAATAAAACAGCTGCCGTTTTTAAAATTTGGAGCCAGACGGCTTGTTTTTTGTTTACCATTTTTAAGGACGAGTGCAGACATAAAATGAAAATTTAAGGAGATTGTGAAACTATGTGTGGAATTATTGGATATACAGGACCATTAGACTCTAAAAGAATATTGCTTGATGGATTGTCCCAGCTGGAATACCGGGGGTATGACAGCGCAGGTATTGCTCTTTTTATGGAGAATTCTCATACCCGTCTGATCAGACATATAGGAAAAGTATCTAATTTAAAGGAAGAATGCAAAGGAATCACAGAGGTATCCCATTGCGGTCTTGGACATACCAGGTGGGCAACCCACGGAGGTGTAACGACCCAGAATACCCATCCCCATCAGGCCGGGCGGATTACCCTCGTTCATAATGGCATTATAGAAAATTATCATCAGCTCACTCTGGATTTTCATCTTGAAGGAAAACTCCGCTCTGAAACAGACAGCGAGGTGGCTGCCTGGGTTCTGGAGAGCATTTATCAGGGAGATCCGGTGGAAGCTATTTCAAAATTTGCTGCTTATTTAAAAGGCTCTTACAGCTTTTGCGTGATGTTTGAGGATCATCCCGGTGATATCTTTGCAATCCGTAACATCAGCCCCCTGGTAGTTGCCTATACAAGATCCGGTTCATTTGTAGCTTCGGATTTAACTGCCCTCATTCCATATACCAGGCAGTATTTCGTGGTTCCTGAGAATCATATTGTAAAACTCACCTCCTATAAGGTACATCTCTATAACCTGGAACAGCAGGAAGAAGTACCGGAGCTGATGGAGGTAAACTGGAACATGGATGCAGCCATGAAGAACGGATTCCCCCATTTCATGCTGAAAGAGATCCACGAACAGCCGGAGGCCCTAAAGAACACCATATTGCCGCGCCTGGTTAAGGGGCTGCCGGACTTTGGCGATGACGGCATACCGGATACAGTGCTGAAACAGTGTAATCAGGTTCATATCGTGGCCTGCGGCACCGCCATGCACGCAGGGATGGTGGCAAGGGCTCTTATGGAGCCGCTTCTTCGGATCCCTGTTACAGTTTCCATTGCTTCTGAATTCCGATATGAAGATCCGCTCATTGATCGTAACACTCTGGTCATCATCATATCCCAGTCAGGGGAGACCATTGATACCCTGGCGGCTTTGCGGCTGGCGAAGGCCTGCGGTGCTGCTACTCTTTCTGTGGTCAATGTAAAAGGATCTACCATTGCCAGGGAAAGCGATTATGTTCTATATACTCATGCAGGCCCGGAAATTGCGGTTGCCAGCACCAAAGCATATTCTGTTCAGCTTGCAGCCCTTTATATGGTATGCTGCCGGATGGCCTTTGTCCGGGGAAATTATGACCATGAGGAAGCCGAAGACTTTATAAAAAAGCTGCTTGATGCCATACCGGCCATGGAGGCTATGATTGAAAAAAGGGAAGAGGTAAAGGCCTTAGTAACACACTTAATCAATAAGCCGGACGCCTTTTTTATCGGGCGTGGCCTTGACTACGCCTTCTCATTGGAAGGGGCCTTGAAATTAAAAGAAATTTCCTATATTCATGCGGAAGCCTATGCTGCAGGGGAATTAAAACACGGGACTATCGCTCTTATAACAGATCAGATTCCGGTTATAGCCATTGCAACACAGGAGAAGATTTTTTCAAAAACCATCTCCAATATCCGGGAAGTAAAAGCAAGAGGTGCATTTGTGATTTTATTAACAAAGGAGAGATCAAAGATTGAGCCTGGGATTGCTGATGTTCAGATCAATATTCCGGAGATCGGCGACCGGTTCACGGTATTTCCAATCGCAGTTGTTCTTCAGCTTATAGCGTATTATGCTTCTGTAGGAAAGGATCTGGATGTGGATCAGCCTAGGAATCTGGCGAAGTCTGTGACGGTTGAGTAATCTCATGGGAAAAGAAAAAAACATGAGGGGTGCGGCCTTAGCCGTATCCCTCATGTTTTTATGGAGTTAATCTAATATTTACAACATGATAAAGCTAAATTCTTTCCCATCAGTTTTTAAGAACCGGCAGAAAGGATTCACCGTTTTGCGGAGCGTCTGTGCTAAAATAATCACATACGGTTGCGCCAATATCAGACAGAGTTTTTCTCCTTCCCAGCCTTCTTCCTGTTATTCCTTTTTTATAAACGAGAAGGGGGACGCACTCCCTGGTATGCTTACTGTGACCGATACTGGGATCATTTCCATGGTCGGCCATGATCACCAGAATGTCCTGGGAAGTCAGCTCCGGTATAAGCCTGCTGATTCCCTGGTCTGCGATTTCTAAGATCTTTTTATAAACCATGGTGGACTGGGAATGTCCGGCTAAGTCTGTTTCCTGCACATTGGTGCATAAAAAGCCCTGATTCATGGCTACTGTTTCCCGAAAGGTAAGGTCCATCACTTCCTGTGTTGGTACGCCGGAAATGCTCAGCCCTCTGTCATTGGATACAATGTCCGCTACTTTTCCAATCAGAGTACAGTCATACCCTGCTTTTGTGAGAATCGTGGGGGCCTGTACATTTTGATCCACTCCATAGCCTAAGTGTCTGCACTGGTAGCCATGGTCGTAGGACTTAGATTTTGCAGATGCAATACCGATGAAACGGCCTTCTTTCACCTCTTCGGCATTCCAGAGGTCCTCCATGGTATTTCCGGTTCCGCCAAACACAATCACACGGCCTACGGTTACTACTTCCCTTACCTTTTTGGCTATGGCATACTCCTCTTCAAAGGAGATCAGATCCAAAGGAGCCGTTACATTGTAACACATCCCTAAATCCGCTTCCAGATTATCTGCTACGGTTACGTAATGGTCTACCAGTAAATAGCGCAGCCCCTGCCGTTCTATGACCTGTACCTGATGTCCATTTGACTCCAGGTGTGCTTTTACTGTATCTGCTTTCTCCTGAAAGGGATGGACTTCTGGTTTCTTTGGAAGTGTTCCCATTATTTCCTGATGGCCCATAAACGTATCTGCCCCAAAATGCATGAGCTCGCAGCTTCCGAAATTGGCTTCAGGTGAGAATTTCATGAAGGCACTTTCCTCTCCGTAGGCATTCATGAGCCCCAGCCTTTCCAGTGCCGGGAGTTTTAGATCAGGGTAGTCTTTCAGAATGCTTCTAAGGGTATCAGCCTTTTCATCTCCCGGCCTGGCAAGACGTGCATCTTCCATAGCTCCAATGCCGAATCCATCCAAAACGATGACAATCAATCTTTTTTTCATAACTTTTTCCCCATGCTGTCATATATTCCAACAATTTGCGGTTTTTTCTTTTTCAATCCTTCTATCAGCACCACATCCGACCGGGTGACAAAGATCTGATAACGGAATGCCATGACCACAGTATCTCCTACCGTTCCTTCATTCGTCAGGCCGAAATGGTAATCAATGCTTTCATTGGAAGGCGGAATAACATCCATTTTTGTATAACTATCAAAAGAGGTCCCAACCAGAGCAGACGTTACATGGGAACGCCGGTAATAGCCGCCGCCGTAACAATAAGCCTGCCCGTTAAAATTATGGGATATCTCACTTACATAAGTAACACACGGGATTTCCTCCAGCATATGGTATGCATGTATAGGAGTTGTACCGGTCAGGCCATGGCCCGGTTCTGCACAGTTTCCTCCCATTTCTTTGATCTTGCTTAGAGCGTAGGTACAGGTGCCGGAAGGCGTATTGATGATGGTTACGGGAACTCCGCACTCCTTTAAAATATTAGCTGCATGTATTACGGTATCCATGTTATTGGTAGGGATCAGGTCATGGGCGGCTTCTTCATATAAAAAGCAGGGGAAAGATGTGACACCTGCAATTTTTACACAGGGATACTGCGTTTCGACCCGTTCTGTAAGATCTTTTAACACATCAATATGGAACCCTGCAGTCTGCCCCGAATAGATCATATCCGAATCGTTAGTAACACGGAGAATGATCTCCTGGGAAAGCCCCAGTTTCTTTGCCGCCTGATGGATCTGACTGATTTTTTCTTCGGAATATACCGTGATCATCTGAGGCTGGTATGCTACGATCTCCTCTACCTGGGCAGTAGGAATCTGTACCAGATGCCCGACGTTTGCGATCGGGATCTGGTGATCCATCATAACTTTAGCTTCTTTATAATCCACTACAACGGCCCCTTCGTAGCCCAGTTCTACCAGTTTCCCTGCCAGATAGGGATTTCTTCCGGCCTGCTTCAGCATGAAGAACAACCGGACCTCCTTCTCCTTTGCTTCTTTTAACATGAAAGATGCATTATCCAGAAAGGTATCCACGTCTATCACATAAGAATCCGGTTGGATCAGCCCGCTCTGATGAAGCTCAAAGGAGGCTTTGATCAGTTCCGGGTTTCGCTTTAAGGTCTGCTCTAAAAACATTTATATCACTCTTTCTACAGCTTCTTTTATAATGTGCATAATGGTATCCGCCCCGGACCGCATCGGGTTGATCCGGATCATGCGGCTTTCCAGTGTTGGATCCGCACTCCGGAAGGTACCGGATACCCGGTAAAACATGGGAACCAGCTCATATTTTGATTCTGCTCCCACTGGATTCGGTGCTGCTCCCAGCTTTTCGGCTTCCCTAAGTACTTTTTCTGCAATGTTTTCATAAAACTCAACCAAAAGTACTTTTGACTGGGCATTTGCCAGAAATGCCTGTTTTACCTGAGGAATCTCACCTGCGTTCAGCCGTTTTACACATGCTTCATTTACCTGGGCCTGGATGGCCAGGGCCACAGGCGCATAGACAAGGCCGTGGAGCACATCCAGGGCTTCATGACCCTGAACCTTCATGCCTCCCGAATAACTTTCTTTCACTAACTTTTCAATATAACATGCCTTTCCTACGATAATGCCTACGCCTTCCGGGCCCAACAGCTTAAATGAGGAAAAGCAGGAAAGGTCCGCGCCGCACTGGATGCCGATCCGGCTCACTTTCATAGCGGCATAGTTATCATCGGTTAATATGGGAATATCAATGCATTCCTTAATTGTTTCGATCACCTGGGCTATGTCATAACTGTCATCCGGCTTTTGCCTTGTGTATTGGATGAGAGCGCCTTTCATATCATTGTTTTCTTTTATCACCCGGCGGATATCGTCCGGATCATTATAATCTGCCTCTACAGTCGGAATGTATAACATTTCCAGAGATGTGGCAGTCGTGCTGTAAACAGGAGCCTTGTGTACCAGGATTTTTTCTGCCGGTTTTAATATGCTGTGGAGTCCCATTCTTATAGCCCCGCTTCCGGCTCCTCTTACCAGGATACAGGCTTCCCCATCAAACAGATCCGCAATCACCCGTTCCGCTTTTTTTGTGGTTAACGGCTTATTAAGCCCCGGAACAACCCCTAAATCTCCACGATTTAAAATCTCGCGGCCGCTGAATGATTTTGTGATACAATCAATTACTTTAAACTGCAGTCTGGCGGCCTCCTCTACTGAGATGCTGGATAACGGATAGGTCTGCATTTTATCTTCCTCCTTATTTCAAAATCCGGTCCGGATTATTAATCAGCAGCATATCGATTTGTTCCTCGGATAATCCATAATCCCGAAGCATGGGAAGAAAGGTTTCAAACAGATAAGCATAACCCAAACCTCCCCATGCCTTTAAATGAGATTTTCTGGTAATATCCATAGATAAAACCACCTGCCCCAGGAAACCTTCTTTTGTGATTCGCTTTAACGTTTCTGCGCGGAACCGGTCTGGACAGTAATTATTTTTTCCTACAGTATCAAATCCGATATTGACGCCTTCCTTCAGAACAGAAAGAATGTAATCCGTGTCCTGGGAAAGGTCTAAATGGCCGATAATAATCTTTTCCGGCCGTATCCCGGCATTTTTTAAATATATGGCCTGTTCCAAAGCCATTGTTCCAAGGGTTGTATGGGTAGTTACTACGGAACCGGTGCGCACCGCTGCCAAAGCCATGGAATGAAACACCTTTTTTTCCATATCCGTCATGGTGCTTTTGCTGGTCCCAAACTCTCCTATGACCCTTGCTTTGATGCCGGAATCCCCTATTCCTTCCGTCAATTCCTTCTCTGCCATTGTGGCAAGCTCTGTTTCCGACATGGAATACACAAAATCCGGAAGAAACGGCTCTTTATAAAAACCGGTCGACTGCAGGATCCGGATGCCGGTGGCTTTTTCCATACGGCTCACGTATTCCGGATTCCTTCCCATACCCATATTCGTCACATCCAGAATGCGCCTGACTCCTAGCTGATACAGACAGCAAAGCTCGCTTTTCGTTTCCTCAAAACAGTCCAGCCGGCAATCCTGGTCTTTTTTTACCCCGGATAAGTCTATGGTAATGTGTTCATGCATCAAAGTATAACCTTTTTCCATGTTTTGTCTCCTAATGATTCAAGGGGATATGCTTGCATATCCAGTTGATACCCAGTTAAGCGGGGCAAGCTGTTCATAAACGCAAGGTTGAAAGACATTTTTCTTTTAACCTTTGCCTTAAAGGGACAAAGGGAGAATTACTCTCACTTTTGGCCCGTCGTTTCTTCACTAGAAATACATATCAAAATTCATAAAGTACCGTTCGATCAGCTGGGATCTTTTACAGACCAGCAATCTTACCTTTCGGAACATTGCTTCAATGTCCTCCTTTTTACTTTCACAGATCAGAACGGTACAGCACCCCAATTCAGTGGAAGGAACGGTCAGTGCGGATTTTCCGCACATATTGACCACCCGCATCAGCCCTTTTCCTGAACGAGCCTGGCATTTTTCTGTTTCCTTATCAAAATGGCCGTAAATGCTGTCTCCCATGGCATTCACATCCACCGGTCCTTCCCTTGAGATCAGGATGGTTCCCGGCCTTATGATTCCGTTTAAGTATTGGATCAATGGTTCCCGGCCCCCATAAATATCCGGCTGGCCATCGTTTGGTACCTCTTTCCATTCCCAACCGGCATTCTTATCATCGGAATCCTCTGTCAGGCTTATTCCAAGCAATGGGTCCAAAACCTGTTCCAGGGTCTTTAAATCTCTGGTAATGGCCCCAATGCTGGGGGAAAATAGGATTCCATCAGTGGAAGCTTTGGAATGCTGCCTCATATGATCCTGCTCAATTAACGGAGAGATAAATCCATAAAGATTGAGCGCAGCGGCAGGTGCCAGTACACTGCCGCCGCCGTCTGTTCCGATTCCGGCATCATTGATTCCATAGAATACATTGAGGGCCGTACCGCTGCTGGAGCCGGTCATCCATTTTCCTGTAATGGGATTGATAAGCTGTAAATCCACCGCTCTTCCGCCTAAAGCCATTTTATCGGCGGTATGAAATAAAAAGCCATTTTCATTAAGACGTTCTTTTAGTTTCCCGGGAATGACCGGAGTATCCTTGATACCGGTATACCAGGCAAACCCATATTTTTTCTGAGCTGGAGCAACCAGGTCAATGACGCGGGGATTTACCTTGTTTACAGTGCAATAGGGATTTTTAAGTGCCAAAAATGTTTTCTTTGCATATGTTTCAAGTCTTTCCATATCAATTCCCAGCTACTTTGCCACCGGGACTGCAATGAGACCGATAATGAGAAGCAGGTTCAGCAGCACTCCGAATGCGATACAGGCCACAGGACCGACCGCCAGGTCAACAATCGGTTTTTTCGCTTTCTTATTTAAAAGGAAGGCCCCGATTACAAACAGTGCTCCGATTCCAGTGTACCCGGAAGAGGAAACAGCCATTTTTTCAGCAGCAACGATACCGCCTGCAAGCAAAGAAATTTCCAGAACCTTGTTCATGGATGTTCTCACATACTCTCCCATATCTTTGACTCCCGGGAATTTATCCATGTATTTTGCAAAAATGTTGATCAGGAAAATCTCTGCCACCATGACTGCAAATCCGAGTACAAAGGCAAAAAACGGGTTTCCATGGAGGAACAGTCCGACTACAAATACAAAGGTACAGCCAGCCGCACCATACACACCTGTCACAATGGCTGTAGTAAATACCAGAGGTATGAAACCAATGGCTCTTGCGAGTGCGGTTAATCCGGCGTTGCTGTATTCCTGGTTAGCTAAAAGGGCCAGGGAAGCGGGATCGCCGGCGATAATGGCAAGGCTGGTTCCGGATGCGATCAGACCGCCCATAACAGCCAGCAGCAGCCAGTTTTTACGAATTCGTAAAATGTTGCCCTCAAAACCCTGGATCAGCCCTTCATTGGCATGCTCCGTACCTTTCTGCTGAGCAGCATAAACGATCATCATTATCATACCTGCAAGCATTGCCATGCCTTCTGCATTTAAAGAAACCTTGCCTGCTCCAATAGGAAAGGTACCGAATTTTTTTACAAGGAAATATACAAGTAAGGTTATAATTGCGGCGGTCAATCCTTTTTTAAAGCCATGCTGGTAAGCGATGCCCACTGCCGGGAATATGGCAAATGCAACTGTTATATAGCCGGAAACACTTCCTAAGTCACTGGTGAAGTTATATGGCATATAGCTGAACAGTTTTACAACAAACTCAAGACCGGCCAGAATCGCCAGGCCGTAAGCGGCTCCAATGACAGCGGAAAGGATCATCCCGTTCCTGCTGTTATTGCAGAAAGATCCGATGATATCAGTAGTTAACAGCAGGCAGTGGATCAAAATAATGCTTGCTGCAATGGATGTCGGTATACCAAAACCGATGACCAGGCCGAAACTGATGGCAAAACTCATGGCCGCCAATTCTTTTCGGTTGATCTCGCCGTTAAAATACTGCCCCACAATTGGCCGGAAACCGTCATTAAATACTGCAATCCCCTGATTGGATAAAACGGAAGCCAGCGCCCCAATTAATGCAATAACTATGTATTTCATACCTATGAAACCTCCTCTTTCTCAATGATTGCCTGAAGCAAAATAGGAAGGACCTCTTCTTTGTGCTGTGCTGTAAATCCAAATGCTTTTTTCCCCTTTTGTACCTCTTCCCTGATAAAATCTCCGCTCTTTACATTTCCTGGCATGGAAATCGTAGAACAAAGCCCGGAACCCAGCATGGCCATAGCCATAGCCAGCGCTCCGCCGCCGCCAGTATTACAGGCACCTACATAATAATCATACGTTCCGTTTTTCACGCCCAGTGCAGCATCCAGATCCCCCTTGATCTCGATTTCTGCCCGGCCGTTCATCTGCAGGGATACCAGTCTGGCAATTTCTTCCTTGTCAATCTGACCACCAACCACAATCTTCATTGCTTCTATCCTCCTTTTATCCTTGTATCATTTCTTAAAAAGACCATTCGGCCCTGATACCTTATTATGAAAGCAGATTGCATAGATGAACGGTCAGGAAATTCCGCTCTGCTTCCGGGAACTGGATATCTGTTTCCTTTAACAGTTCCTCTTTTAACACTTCCGCTCTTTGGTAAACCGGCTCCTTTTTTATTCCATCGAGGAGCGTATTATCCAGAGGGTGCTCCACAACCCCGTCTAAAACTCTTTGTCCTGCCATGGCCAGATGGGTAATGAACATTGCCGCCTTATCTTCCTCTGTGTCAGGTTTTTCTTCCAGGATCCGTTCCACTGCTTTTCTGGAATAATCCGCAACCTTTTTGCAGATCACATGATTTTCCTCCAGAATGTCCAGACGCTGGTTTAACATATCTCTTAAATCCATTGGATTCCCTCCCAATCTCAATATACATTATTTTGTACTTTGCTTTAAAAAAGACAACTTTTAAAAATATGGTTCTCTTTTTTTCTCCCTTACCTCCCGGATGATCTCCACAACCTTCGGTACACTGACATACTTTTCTAATAGTGCCTTTAGATATTCATCCTCCTTTCTGATAACCATTACAGCCGTTGAAAACAGGTTGTTATAATCAGATTCGTCTAAGAAAACTACGTTCAGCGATTTGTACTTATGCTCCAGAATATCGTCATAGTTCCATACACCTGCATCTATGATACCATCCATCAAGGCGCCTACGGTCTGCTGGGTCCGGATTGGAACCAGAGTAACCTTTTTGCCGTGTATAATATTTTTAGTAATGCAGCTCTGGTCAATGGAGCTGCTGTCATATGCGACCCGCATACCATCCTGAATGCTTTCATATTTGGAATCCCCTAAAAGAAGCACGTGCCTGGAAAGAAAGCTGCCCGGGCCAAAATTAATTGCCGCTTCAATCTGCTTTCCTTCTCTTATGGATTGTTCCGCCGCATACTGGGAGCAGATAGCAAACTGGTAGGTTCCTGATTCCACCAGATCAATACGTCCTACTGCACCTCTGGCGTAAGCCATATTAAAGTTAAGCGGTGCAAACTGGGTATACATGGCCGTGGCGAAACCTTCATAAGTCACGGAATAGGGAAGAGGCATGATCCCTAGAATTTCTTTGCGCATACAGTTTTCCTGCAGCTTCTTGTAATCAATCTCTTTGATGCAGGTTCCCTGATGCCCATGATTCTCCAATGTCACAGCATTGCACTCTTTTAAACAGGCAAATGCGTTCTGAATGGTCCCCCTGGATACCCCGAATTTATCCTGATACTCTGAGATCGGCAGAATCCGGTCTCCTGCATTCCGGGACATTAAATCCAACGCCAACAGATTTTTTACCAGACCTATTTTTTGATATAGGTTTCCTGCTTCTAAACAATTGTTTTTCATGAGTTCACTCGCTTTTACCAATTTACATTATTTTGTATATTCAAACAATATCATATGATATGTGCAATGTCAACAATATTATTTCTTGTATTTTTATTTTATGTACAGAAAACACAAATCAAGGTACAAAAAAGGCGGGCATTTCCGTTGTATCATAGAAATGTCCGCCTTTATTCAATTCAATAATAATACATCTGCTATAAAAGGAGATTAATCCGTTAACGGTTCGCCTTATTCCATTCCATTTTTGCATCAACAAAATTGTGGATCAGCTTAACGGTTCCATCTATCCCTACGGAGCTTCGATTAATGCATAAATCGTAGCTTCTTACATCTCCCCATTTTTTATTGGAATAGTAATTATAATAGCTGGAACGTTTTTTGTCCGTTTTGACCATAATATCCTTGGCTTTGGTATCGTCAACATGATAAAGTTCTTTTAAGGACTTAACCTTGTCTTCTTCATCGGCAGTAATAAACACGGAAACAAGGTTGGGATAATCCGCCAGAGCATAATCGGCACATCTTCCAACGATTACACAGGATTCTTCATCCGCCAGCTGTTTGATGGTATCAAACTGTGCTAAAAAGATCTTATGATTAATTGGCATATCCATGTAACCAGAGGTCGTGAATCCCATGGAATATGTATCCATCACAAGGGAATACAGAAAACTGTTGGTTGGCTTTTCATCATGGGTCTTGAATAATTCTTCACATAACCCACTGTTTTTTGCTGCAAGTGCCAAAAGCTCCTTGTCATAGCATTTAATGCCCAGTTCTTCTGCCAATTTCTGTCCGATGATTTTTCCAGAACTTCCGCATTGTCTTCCAATTGCAATTACTAAATTTCCACTCATATAGACAGCTCCTTCCGGTATCTTATAGTTATATTATACCTTAAAATTTCTGAAAAATCTAGATTTATATTTCGATTTAACTGTTTTTTAGAAGATGTCTTATGGTTAGCCTGTTAAGTTAACCGCAGTTTTCTCAATAGTTCTTCAAAATAGTCGGGAAGAGGCGCTGTAAATTCCATATATTCACCGCTTCTGGGATGGATGATTCCCAATACGCCGGCATGAAGCGTCTGTCCGGTAAGACGGAATGGGCACTTTGCGGGGCCATAGACAGAATCACCTAAAAGAGGATGGCCTATGCTTGCCATATGGACGCGGATCTGATGAGTCCGGCCCGTCTCAAGCTGGCATTCAATATAGGTAAACTGCCGAAACCGTTCAAGGACGCGGTAATGGGTTACCGCTTCTCTTCCATTTTTCTCATTGATGCTCATCTTTTTCCGGTCTATGGGATGGCGGCCAATGGGGGCGTTGATCGTCCCCTCGTCATCCTTTAGGACTCCGTGTACGATTGCAGCATATTTTCTGGTAATAGAATGTTCCTTCAGCTGCTCGGAAATGGAATTGTGAGCCATGTCATTTTTACATACAATAAGAACCCCGGTGGTATCCATATCGATCCGATGGACGATACCAGGGCGCATAACTCCGTTTATTCCGGATAACTCACTGCGGCAATGAAACATCAGTCCATTGACCAGTGTTCCGCTGTAATGGCCTGCAGCGGGATGAACTACCATCCCTTTTGGTTTATTAATGAGAATGATATCCTTATCCTCATAGACAATATCAAGGGGGATTTCCTCCGGCATGATTTCCGGTTCCCTTATTTCAGGAAGGGTCAGGGAAATCCGGTCCCCTGCATTTACTTTATAATTGCTTTTTACCGGTTTTTCTTCAACCAGCACGGATTGTTCCTTTAAAAGCTTCTGAAGATAGGAACGGGAAATGTCCTGGCATTGGTCGGATAAATACCGGTCGATCCGGACACCGGCTTCCTCAGGAGCGACAACAAACTCTTGACTCAACCCAGCTCCTCCTTTTTATGAAAGGAAAGACAGGATAAGTCCTCCTCTTTGTAATAAAACAGAAACAGGAGCATGAAGGCGAACATGGAAACCGTAACGTAACAATCCGCAACATTAAAAATCGGAAAATCGATCAGCTTGAAATATAAAAAGTCTACCACATAGCCTCTTAAAAAGCGGTCGATCATATTTCCCACCGCTCCTGCCGAAAGAAACATGGCAATAAGGTGCAGCGGCAGGTATTTTCTATCAGCAGGCATACGGCTGACCGCAAAAGCCGCTGCTGAAAGCACTAACAAGGCAACCAGCAGGAAAAACGCCTGTTTTCCCTGAAGCATTCCAAACGCTGCCCCCCGGTTTTCGGAATAATAAAGTTCAAATACTCCATTCCAGATGACTAAGGGAGGACGATTCATGAGATGCTTAACAACAAGAAGCTTTGTCCATTGATCCAGTCCAATGGAAAGAAAGAAGCCGATGATCATCCCAATGATCAGTTTTGTTTTTTGATTCATGAAAATCTCCTTAAGTTAAGATATGGCGAAGCGATTCTGCCATTTCCGTATCAGTGACAGTCTTGCAGGTGAAGGCTTTACCAATCTGTTCTAACAGAATAAACCGGATGGTGCCGGAATCCATTTTTTTATCACTTTTTGTTGTGAGTACAATAGTTTCAGCAGAAAGCCCGCTTACAGAAACAGGCATGGCAAATTGCTCCATAACTGTTAAAAGTTTTGGAAGTTCTTCTGAACGGATCATTCCTCTATTGATGGAAATCGCCATGGCAGCGATGCAGCCAAGTCCTACACAGTGGCCGTGCACAAGCCGAAAATCCGAAAGCTTTTCAATGGCGTGTCCCAGGGTATGGCCCAGATTTAAAAGAGCGCGCTCTCCCTGTTCTGTTGGATCCTTTTCCACCACATCCCGCTTGATCTTGTTGCTCACAAGAACCATTTCGCTTAACACTGTTAAATCCCTGCTATGGATTTCAGCGGCATGCTCCATAAGCCATTGGTAATAGGAGGCATCTTTGATCAGTCCATGCTTGATTACCTCTCCCATTCCTGAGGAAAATTGTTCTTCTGAAAGAGTTTTTAAGGTGGCGGTACTTGAATATACCAGCTTCGGCATATGGAAGGCTCCTACCATATTTTTGTAGGAATCAAAATCAACGCCGGTTTTTCCGCCGATGCTGGAGTCAACTTGAGACAGCAGGGTTGTAGGCACCTGAATAAAGGATATTCCCCGCAGATAGGTGGCCGCCCCAAAACCGCATAAATCTCCCACAACTCCTCCGCCCAAAGCAAGCAGATAGTCATGGCGGTCAAATTGTTTTACAATAAGGGCTTCATATAAGTTCCTGACGGTATCCAGATTTTTGTTTTCTTCTCCGGCAGGGAAAATAAAATGTTCTGCTTTTTTGCAGCAGGCAGAAACAATCGATTCTACTTCCTCAAGGTAAAGAGGTGCCACATTGGAATCCGTGACAATACAAACCTTGCGTTCTCCCAGGTTAAGCTTTTTCAGTTCTTCTTTTAGTCCGTCAAACCCAGTTTCCATGACAATCTCATAAATGAAGGCACCGTTCATGTGTACCGGAATTCTATATCCCATGGTATTTTCCTCTTTTCTGACTGTTTTTTGAACATCCAGGTATGCTGCAGGCGTTCCTCTTTTCTGTCCATGTTTTTTGACATCCGGGTATGCCCGCAGGACATTTTACTGCTGTATTATTTTTCTCCTATATCATGGAAGAAAGCAAACAATCTTCCGTCCCGTTTCCTGCATTGCAATGCTGCAACGATTTGAGGAAACGTGTGATGTGGAAAATCGTCTGCTTGTACCATTCAAAGAAATGTATGATGTCTTGTACGGAACATCTGTTATAGGCGTAAATTCATTCCGCCCATATCCAGGCTTCCATTATTTAACAGATCTTGAAAATCACCGGAGAGCTCTACGGATTCCGGGGTCGCTATGAATATGTAATTTGATATTTTCTGTAAATTACCATTCATGGAATAAGTGGCGCCTGAGGTAAAGTCGATGATTCTCTGGGCGACTTCTGTATGGATGCCTTCCATATTGAGGACAACAGCCTTTCCGGCCAGCATATGATCGCAAATTTCCTTAGCATCTTCAATGGAGGTTGGTTTCACCATGGATACCTCCATAATGCGGGACTGCTTCATGGGCACTACTTTAGGGGACCGGGATAGGAAACGAGGCTTTTGATCAAGCTCGTCCTCTTCCTCGTAGTAATCCTCTTCATTCTTTTTTGAGAAAAGGGTTCTCTTAGCAGGTTTATCGCTTTCATCCTCGTAGTCGTCATCTAAATAGTAATCGTCATCATCTGTATCGTTTAAGCGCATGCTATCCATCAGTTTGCCTAAAATGCTCATACTTTATTCTCTCCAATCTTATACCATAGTTCCTGAGTGAAAAAAAATCTTTTCAGGGCCCAGGCATATATTCTCACTTAATTCATGCCCAATCGTGCGGGTAAACGTTACTTCGCATCTCCTTCAATCATTAAGTGTTCATATAATATCTTGTACCGAAAATTCCGGTACCGACTCTTACCAGAGTAGCACCTTCTTCTATGGCAATCTCATAGTCTCCGGTCATACCCATTGAGAGCATATTCATACTAACATTATCAACGTTTTTGCTTTGCATGTCAACATAAAATTGTCTTAATTTTTTAAAAACGGGACGATTTTCCTCAGATTTTTCTACAAAAGGTGCAATAGTCATAAGACCTTTTATCTTTACATGGGGAAGGCTGGCGATTCTACGAAGCGCGCTTTCCGTCTCCCCCAATTTAAACCCATATTTGCTTTCCTCTTCTGCCACATTCACTTCCAAAAGGATGTCCACAATTAAGTTTTTTCTGGCTGCTTCTTCTTCGATCTGCTCCGCCAGGCGGATAGAGTCTACACTGTGGATCAGCACAGTTTTGTCAATAACCTGCTTGACTTTGTTTCTCTGCAAATGTCCAATCATATGCCAGCGGATATCTTCCGGAAGGGCAAGGTGCTTTTCACAAAGTTCCTGCACTTTATTTTCTCCAAAATCCCGGGCACCGGCAGAATATGCTTCTGAAATCATGACAGCGGGTTTTGTTTTGCTTACTGCTATCAGTGTTACTTCTTCCGGATTTCTTCCTGCCCTCTTACAGGCGGCTAATATCCGGTTATTTACTTCTTCCAGATTTTCCCTAACCAAATCAATCACCTCTTATCGATAAATTAATTCCCCTTCATTGACAGTTTCTGCATTGAGAACGATATGATCATATACCGCCAATCCATAGGTCATGTTCTTTTTCACTGTGTAATATTCATCATTGGAAGCCTGCACATCAATCTGTTTAAAGACAGCGTACCCTTTGTTTATATTATAGACGCCCTGAAGGGAAGCGCTTGTCCCAATTTGATAACGTTCCGTGGAATTAGGCTTTACAATATAATCTCCGGCTTTAAAGCCGTCTTCCGTTCCCATTTCGATATAGTAATTATCCCCTTCGGAATAGTAAATCTCGGTAGGGACAAAAACGACTGAGGTCCCGGACCCGGAATACACTTCTTTGTTGAAACCGGTGGACTGGCTGTCTCCGCCCTGGGTAATATAGTCCATGGGGACCAGGTAAAAATCTTTTTTTGTAACAGATGTTACTGGAATCTTTAATCCATCTACCCGGTCGGACACGATTTCAAAATCAACGTACCGGTCGGATGCAAATTGAACCATATATTTATCAAAGTCCAATTTTCCAAAAGATTTTCCATCTGTTCCGGAAAACACGGAAAAGTTTCCAGAAGCTTTTAAATCCCGTCCGGAAAATTCTACGGTTAGGTTTGTTTTGTCTCCATAAGATTTGGCATCTTCTTCCGCCATTGGGAACACAATCGACCATAAATCGGAAGTAATGACTTTATAAACTGGCGAGCCCTTTTCTATAAGGTTTCCTGATTTTGTAAAGGTTTTCGTATAGTTGCTGCGGTTAAACACGGCTTCTGAAACTCCCGATGGCTGAAGTCCTTCATAAGAATCCACTCCATAGGAGACGATGCCTGCCCGGTCTGCTTTTACCTGCTCAAAATTAATACCTGCCTGATCCATCTGGGCTCCAAGGTTGTCCAAAGCATTAAAATTCATATATTCCATGACCTCGGCCTCTAAAGCGTATTTGGCATCATATACAGATCGAAACTGGTCATTGTCATAAGTAAGGCTGAATGTGGTCAGCTGCTTTTTCAGCTCAGCAAGATTTTCCGGGGTCAGTGTAATCTTATCCTCTGAATTCTCCGCCAGAAATGAAGTGAGATTTCCTGTCTCATCAATGGAATAGACCCGGGTGCCGTTCGAAGCCCGTTTTCCTTCCCTTACGTAGTAATTAACATAGCCGGATCGGTCTGCATTTTTAACTTCTTCCTGCCGGAGGATAATTCCTGTGTAATTTTTATTATTGACGATGCTGCCTTCTTGTACTTCATAAAATTGTATCTTATCTCTACGAACATAGGCGAATACACTGAACACCATATAAACAAAGATCAACGCAAAGATGATCATGCCAACATTAATATTCAGAGGCCGCCGGTACCGGATGATTTTTTTATTCTTCTTTGGATGTGCAGCCCGTTTTAATGGCTGCGCTGCCTTTTGTTTAGCCAACCTGACGCCTCCTTTCCTTATTACTGCCCATGCACTCTGGGCATAAAGGTATGCCTTAGGGCGTTTCTTTTAGTATTATAAGAGGAAATACCAAAAAATTCAAGCAAAACAAAGGGGACTGCCGTGCAGCCCCCTTATCTTCATGTATGATTATAATGAAACAACCACATTAGCCCTGGCATTCTCAGGCATATTCTCCGCATCTATGGAAACACTGAGAACAAAGGTTACGTGATACTTTTCACCGATTTTTTCCAAAGTTGCAATGGTTTCAGATATATCTTCCCCTTCAAGGCAGGCCAGCTTTAAAAAGCTATCAAAGAACATCATCTCTAAATCATGATCTTGAGATATAATACCACAGATAAAACCTATAAATCCTTCGCTTGATGTAATCGGATACTCATTGACATTAATGAGGCGGATCTTGTTGCTTAATTCGTACATGTGCTTGGAACTTTTGTCCAGGTAGGCAATAGAACCTGTTGATTCTTTAACAATAGAATTGGCTCTGTCTAACAAATGTTTTGTTTTCCCCTTACCCTTTTTTCCTGCTATTATCTGCACCATAGCAATCTCCTCCTTGCGTTATATAATTTGTATAAAAAGTCTATTCGGATTAATATAATTATAGTACAAATCCATAAGAAAGGCAATGACTATTCTACAATTTTATTCAATATATTTGTCATATTATCGTAAAGGCCTGCATGATTCGGTGCCTTTAAAACAACGGTAATATATTCCCGCTTAGAGGAATCCGAGCTTCCCATGATCAGGCAGCTTCCGGCCGCCTTAGTCGTACCTGTTTTTCCGCCCAGGACGGTAAGTCCTTCCGGCATCTGGCGCTCTCCTGTCATATACCAGTTGGTGCCTTTCCAGGTTGCATTTACTGGTTTTCCCGCTCCATCCTGATAGGTGGTGGTGTACTCAGTTGTACCAACGATCTTGCGAAATTCGGGATACTTTAAAGCTTCATTAAAGATTAAATACAGGTCATAAGCTGTGGTATAGTGATCATCATCGCTTAAACCGTGAGGATTAAGGAAATGAGTGCCTGTAGCTCCAACATTCAACGCTTCATCATTCATCATCTGTGCAAACTGGTCTATCCCTCCGGCCATATGGGTTGCAATGGCAGACCCGGCATCATTTCCGGATGGGAGCATAAGACCATATAAAAGCTGTTCCATAGTCAGCTTGTCTCCTGGCTTTATCCCACATAAAGTAGCCCCGGCTTCCGTAATGACAGCATCTTTGGTCACCGTGACTTCATCTGTTAAATTTCCGTATTTTAAGGCAATAAGAGCTGTCATGGTTTTTGTGATGCTTGCAGGATATAAACGCTCAAAAGGATTCTTTGCAAACAGGACTTTCTTATCCGTTAAGTCAAAGACTGCGGCAGCTTCGGCAGTGACCGCATTGTCCTGGCTGGAAGGATCCTCTGAAACGATACAGAGATCATGAGCAAAGGGTTCTGCTCTGCCAGATACTGCACTGGACTGGTAAAGGGCGGTTCTTTCCGAATACACATAAGGATTGTCCAGTCCCTTCAGACCGGCGCAGCCTGTCAGAAATACGGTACATAAGGCTATGCAGCCTGATTTTACAAAAACTCTTTTTTTCACGGAATCTACCTCTGCTATTTATACATCTCACGCCATTCCATGTCACCGCGCTCCAGAGACTTGATCAAAAGCTCTGCGGTAGCCAGATTGGTTGCAAGAGGAATGTTGTGCATATCACAGGTGCTCATGATGTTTACGATATCCGGTTCATGGGACTTGGGTGTAAGAGGATCCCTTAAAAAGATAACCAGATCGATCTCATTGTGTTCAATCTGGGATCCCAACTGCTGCTCCCCGCCCAGGTGTCCGGCCAGATATTTATGAACATTTAAGTTTGTCACCTCTTCGATCAGACGTCCGGTGGTTCCGGTAGCATATAACATGTGTTTACTTAAAATTCCCCTGTAGGCAATGCAGAAGTTCTGCATAAGTTTTTTCTTTGAATCGTGTGCAACTAGTCCTATATTCATGACGATATACCTCCTTATTAATTACCGATTTTGCGCTGCAGTCCAACATTTAGCACCAGTCCCATACCCATAAAGATGCTGATGAGCGAACTGACTCCCGAGCTGATAAAGGGGAGAGGAAGGCCTGTATTGGGAAATATCTGCGTTGCCACGGCGATATTGGCAAAGGCCTGGAAGCCGATCAAGGCTGCCATGCCGGTACAAATCAGTTTTCCTGACATATCTTTGGTCTTGGATGCCAAATAAAGGCATTCAAATACAACCAAACCAATAAGAACAATGACGATAACGCTGCCTCGAAATCCCATTTCTTCGCCGATAATGGCGAAAATAAAGTCGGTTTCCCCGGCTGATAAGAAGTTTCCATCTTTCACCGATGCAATGGTTGTATTAAAAAGTCCTTTCCCTTGAAGCTGTCCGGAACTGATTGCCATAATTGAATTTTTTTGCTGATACAGATTCTCCGCATACTGCTCTGCATGGGGATAAATCCATGCAAGGATCCGCCGCGCTTGATAATCGTGTATAAAAGGGATCAGTCCTTTGGTCAGCAGAAATATGAAAAGCGCTCCTGCCGGTATTGCAACGGCAAGGACGCCCCCGATCCAGCGGTAACTGATTCCTGCGGAAAATACCATACACAGGATAATAATGGAAACCACAAGGCTGGTGGATAAATTCGGCTCTGCAAAAATAAGGCCGATGGGTATGGCCGCAAGCAAAGCGGCCAGCCCTATCATAATCGGTGTGTTTAACCTTTCCTGGTATTTGTTCCAATACCAGGAAAAGAACACAATTAAACCGATCTTTACGAATTCAGATGGCTGTATCCGTCCGATACCAGGAATATTGATCCATCTGGTGGCTCCTCCAGCCGTATGTCCCATAACAAGAACAGCTCCCAGCAAAATAATGCAGCCCGCATAAATCAGAGCATAAAGCTTGATAATTCTATGATAGTCTATGATGGAAAGCCCAATAGCCAGGGCAAATCCCACCATTACGCCGATAATCTGTTTTGTCACTGTACTGGAATCCTGGTTGGAGGCGCTGGCCACCACAAGAATTCCGATAACGGACAGCGACATCATGTACAAAACTAACCGGTAATTATAGTATTTAAAATTGTAATCAGAAAACATAATCAGTATATCCCCTTATCAGGTACGTCGCGAATAGGGATGTTTGCATAAAGAACCGGAATAAAGCGTTCGCAATCCGGCTGTTTAAGCTTCTTCATCTGTATCTCTATTCTGTCGGAATCTATATCCATGTATCTTGAAACAACACGGACCATATCGTCTTTTATCATCTGCATGATCTCAGGAGAACAATCTGCCTTGTCCGCAACCAGCAAAAGTTTCAGACGATTTCTTGCAATTTCTCCTGAATTCTTCTTGCGGAATACAGGAAGCAGGCTCATGTCACACCCTCCTATGCTCTCTTTAAGAGATGGGAGAGTTTAAAGAACAGGCCTTCACGTACTGCTGGGTTCTGAAGCGGTACGTTTTCCCCGGTAATCCGCCTGCAGATATCCATATAGGCCTGTCCGGCCGGGGTTCCCATACCAACGAGAGGTTCTCCCTGGTTTGTGGAAATGACGATGTCCTCGTCATCCGGCACAGCGCCGATAATATCAACGGCAAGGATGTCCATGACATCGTCCAGAGACATCATGTCTCCCCTTTTCACCATATCCGCACGGATCCGGTTTACGATGAGTTCAATGGCTCCCATGTCAGCGGCATCTAAAAGCCCGATGATCCGGTCCGCATCCCGGATTGCAGAAACTTCCGGAGTGGTAACAACAATAGCTCTGTCAGCGCCTGCAATGGCGTTTTGAAAGCCTTGTTCAATTCCTGCAGGGCAATCCAGCAGGATGTAATCAAACTCTTCTCTTAAATCATCAACCAGTTTTACCATTTGCTCGGGAGTGACTGCCGTCTTGTCCCTGGTCTGGGCTGAAGGAAGTAAAAATAAGTTCGGGTATCTTTTGTCTTTTATCAGGGCCTGCTTCATACGGCAGTTGCCCTCTACCACGTCTACTAAATTGTAGACAATGCGGTTTTCCAGACCCATAACAACATCCAGGTTCCGAAGTCCTATATCAGTATCGATCAGGACTACTTTTTTACCCAGAATCGCAAGTCCGGTACCAACATTGGCAGAGGTTGTTGTCTTGCCTACCCCGCCTTTTCCAGAAGTGATTACGATAATCTCGCTCATACCATATCCTCCTGATTTTTAGGGATAACTTCCTTTTTATATTCTACCTTAGTTTTTGGAATATTTCCACACTTTTTTTCATTGGTTTAATTATGACCTTGTTATTTTCCATGTAAGCCTTCATAGGACCTCTTCCCAGGCGCTTTCCTCTTCCGTCAAGGCCTGAGGTGCAATCTGCGATGCGCAGCTGGATTGGAGCCATATCCAGGGCAGTAATGAGCGCTCCCCGGTTGCCTGCTACACCTGCACATACCGTTCCGGAAAGTTTTCCAAGAACGATCACATTGCCTTTTGCCAAAACCTTTGCACCTTTGTATACATCACCGATGATCACAATGCTGGCTTCGGATTCCAAAGTCTCTCCGCTTTGTAGATTGCCCTTGAAGAACTGCCCTGTCTGGCAGGACAGCTCCATGAGTTTCTCGTTCAGTGCTTTTTCGCAGCGCTCCATACGGTTTATATCCGTATCAACCAGGCAGATGATCTCCACATTGGAGTTTTCCGTGATCTGGTTGATGATTGCGAACTCTTCCTCGGAATTCAGTTCCCGCCCTTCCAGGGTCAGGGTCATTTGTACGGATCCCCAGAATTTCGCATGATCCCCGAATTTTTTCCCAATATCAGATAGAAGCTGAGGGAAGGGGGTGTCTGGGTCCAGGATGACAGTCATACCTGCTCTGTTGCTTTTAATTACTACGGTATTATGCATCATATCACCTCTTATCCTAGTTAATCGCGAATGTTGACCTTCGCTGCATCCAGGGCACCGGCATTTATAATGGATTCTAAGTCCGTATAGCCGTAATAATACTTATAGACGTTCTTCGCAATATTGGCGGCGTTGGATGATGAATAGCCATACGGAATATTCACGGTTACACAGATTTCCGGATTGTCATATGGCGCATAAGAAATAAAGAATGCGTGATTGGGCTTGTTGCGGGCCTCCTGTGCAGTACCGGTTTTAGCGGCAATTTCCACTTCAAGGTCGGTAAACAACCTTTTACTTGAACCGTTTGCAATCACTTCTCTCATCCCCTGTTGTACAGTATCCCACGTTGAAGCCGCCGCGTCAATATGAGAAGAAATCTTAGGGGTATAATCTTGTATCAGATTACCTTCAGAATCGGTTGTTTTGTCCAATAAGCTGAGTTCAAATACAGTTCCCCTGTTTGCGATGGCAGACACGTATCTGGAAAGCTGGACATTGGTGTAAGCATGGCTTCCCTGTCCCATTGCAGAACGCTCTGGCGCTTCCTTTGAAATCTGTGGATCAAGCTCTGCGATCTCTACCCCGGACTTATGATCCAGTCCAAACATGGTTGCATATTTCCGCAAAACTTCTAGTCCCTGGTCAGGAGAATATACTCCATTGGCATCCATTGACAAGCGGTGCCCCAGATCCGCAAAGAAATAGTTACAGGAGTTCCCAATTCCTCCTACAATGTTTAGAGGTCCATGCTGGCCTGGATAAATCCAGCACTTAATGGGCGGTTCTACATCCGTATAAATACCGGTACAGGTAATGGTTTCATCCATTGTGACGACATGCTCTTCCAGAGCTGCTACCGCAGTAATGGGTTTAAAGGTGGAACCAGGTGCTTTTCTTGTCTGGGTCGCATTGTTGTATAACGGAAGGGACATGTCTGCCTGCAGCTGGCTGAAATAGGTTCCGTCACCAATCCTGTTGTTGTCATATCCAGGATAGGATACCAGAGCAAGCACTTCTCCTGTTTTGTCGTTAGTAACCACTACTCCTGCATTACAGGGGGATAATGCCAGCTGGGCTGGAGTGATCTCCAGGGATGATAGCTTTTTAATCAAGAAGGAGTAAGCATCACCTGTTGCCCTTAAATCTGCCGCATCCTGACCGTTGTCTATTAAAACTCCCTGGTCATATAAAGCAAGGCATAGCTCCTGCCCTGTAATGACATCGTCATTAATCAGATACCGGTATATTTTTTTCGTAAAATTCCGGTCATCTTTAAGCTTGTCCAGAGCATAAGCCACAAGGGCTTCAAAGGTGTCATCCGCATTTGAATATTTGGAACCGGTTCCCAGCTTGGTGGTGTCCACCCAGCCATTGGCGATTCCATAATACAGATAGTCTCTTAAACTGATTTCATCCGCTTTCCATGCCTGATATTCCCCGCTGGAGGTATCAATGGCATCTTCCTTAATAATTCCCACGGTAGGACCGGAAAGATAAGTATATATATAAAACATATAGGCCTTTAAGTCTTCTGAAAGATCCTTCATTGGCGTGGCGTGGGCGCTCATCAGCTCATTGTTTAAATTGGTAAAGATCTGCTGTTGGGAAGACATATATTTCCGGTATATGTTTTTTTCGGTTTCAGAGGCATCCTCCCCTTCCATTTCCTTCAGGGAAAGGACATTGTTGTTGATCAGCTGGTAATAGGCATCCTTAACAGGTATCTTCATATTGGAGCCATCTGTGGAGCCGCTTGTATTGAAATCACTATTTACAATGGTCTTAATGAGAACTCCGGCTAACGATTGTTCAATCAGATGGTAAATGCCCTTCTGAAGATCCGCATCCAGGGTCAGATACACATCGTTTCCTGCGGAAGCATCGGTTTCATCTTTTGTTTCCCGTACTCGTCCTACACTGTCCTTGTAAATCGTTTTTTTTCCTTTTGTCCCCTGAAGCTCGTGTTCCATGGTATATTCAATTCCAGCCCGTCCTACGATGTCATTAATGTCGTAGTCGTCTTTCCTCTTTTGAAGGCCCTCTAACTGATCCTCCGGGACCTTTCCGGTATAGCCAATGACCGGAGCTAAGGAAATGCTGTCGTTGTAAGCGCGGATTGTTGTTTCCTCCACATTTACACCCTGCATTTCACCGATATGCTCCAAAATATCCGCTACGGTTTCATCGGCTACCTGGCTGGCAACCGTAGTGGCTTCATATTTGCGGTAGGACATGAGACGAAGGGCGTACTTGATATTGATGATATCAAGGGCTTCCTGGTCTGTCAGGGCAACAGGCTTACCATTCTGATCTTTCATATCTGTAAGGCCATTGTCCTTGCAGGCCTTCTCAAACAGCTCCCTTGCACTTAAATTAGAGGGATAGGCACCTTTTTCATCATCTAAGTCTTCCACCTTTTTCAGACCATAATAGTCCCGCAGAAAGCGTTTTCTGGAGGACTCGGAGGAGGAGGTGTATACGATGTCACCGTTGGAATCAATAGCGACTTCAAATTTTCCCTGTATGGTTTCCCCGTGCTTTTCAAGAATCTGTACCAGCCTTAAATACATGTTATTTCTGGCGGCTGCATTCTTGTACACGCCGGTATCCTGTACCGTAACGGAATAAGCCAGCTTGTTATAAGCCAGGACTTTGCCGTTACGATCATAGATATTACCTCTTGTTCCGGCGGTTGTAATGGTCTGCTCCGTAAGCTGCATGTATTCGTTAAGGGCTTTCTCTCCATTAACGATCTGCATGTTAAAAAGTTTATTAATTAATCCGGCATACATGAAAAAGCAAATGATTCCAAGTATAAAAAGCCGTGATGATATGGTTTTTTTCAAAAATTCCTTTAAAATGTCAAACAAATCACTAAACAATTGCCGAATCACCTCTTTTTCCTATCTCCTCCAAGTGCCGGTTCAAAATCAGGAATACCCGATAAAGAAGCAGGGTCGTTACAACGGTAAAAATGATTTCCGGAAGCATCAGATTGATAAAATAATACCCAACTCTGATTTTCTGACGAATCAGGAACCGGAAAACATAAATATACAGATTGTAAGCCAATTCATTCAGTACACTTAGGATCAAGGGCAGCGTAATGTAATCTTCATAATAATATTTCGTACAGATTCCGTTGATATAGCCTACATAGATAAAAATCAGGGTGTAAAAGCCAAAAGGCCCGCTGTAAAATAAATCCATGAGAAGCCCGGCCAAAAGCCCGTAATACATCCCGGCCTCTTTTCCATGCATAAAGCCAAAGGAAAAGGTGAGGATTAAGAGCAGGTTGGGAGAAGCCGACAAAAACGGCAGCAACGGAAAAAGGCAATTTTGAATCGTAAATGCAAGAATTATCATCAGCACATTAAAAAGTATCCGTCTCATGTTACTCCTTTCCTCTTTCTTGTCCATGGTTTCTGGACATAAAGGTATACCCGCAGGGTGTTACCTCTTTCCTGTCCATGCTTTTTTGGACACAAAGGTATACCCGCAGGGTGTTACCTCTTATTGAGAAGCGCTTTCTGCTGTTTCTGTTTCAGAGGAATTCGTCTCCTGGGGAGCGGTTTCCTCCTGAGAAGCTTCTTCCTTCATCATATCAGCTTTCAGTTTTGTGATAACCAGAACCTCCTGCAGGCTGTCAAACTTTGCTGCCGGAATTAAATACCCTGATTTGGTAACGTTATTGGTATCATTGGTAATGCCGGAGGCATAACCAACCAGGATGCCGGGCAGGAATACGGAGCTGATGTTGGATGTTACGATCTTATCTCCGTCTTTTACATCGCTTTCCTTTAACACGTTGGTGATCCGGAGCCTTCCCTCTTTAAACAGGGTCAAGTCGCCGGCAACGATACAGCTGTTTCCGGACTGCATGGCCATGCCGCTCACACGGCTGGAATCATCAATAATGGAACGGACGGTTGCATAATTCGCTCCCACATCCGTGACAATGCCCACCAGACCGCCTCCGGCCACAACATTCATATCCGGGGCAATCCCATCCTTTGAGCCTTTGTCGATTCGGAATATCTGGAACCAGTTGCTTGAGTCATTGGCAATGACCCTGGCTCCCACCTTTGTATACTGACCATAATCCTGATCCAGGCTGTAAAGCTGGCGAAGCCGTTTTAACTCAAATTCTTCCGCCTGAAGCCTGGTGTTTTCCTCGGTCAGCTGTGTGATGATTTCTTTCATCTCTTTATTCTCATTCAGTGCGTCATGAAGCTTTGTATAATCAATAATTTCATCATAAATGGCCGAACCAACCGCATTGACACCCGATTGCACCGGAATCAGAAAATATCCTACCCCGGTCCTAAGGGGCGTAAGCCATTCGTCATGAATGGAGGTCAACCCGATTAACAGGACACAAAATACTGTTAAGGCAATAAGAACATATTTGCTGCGTTTTGATTCCATCTATAAAATTCCCCGTTCCTTCAAACTGATATAGGAATTATCTCCTATGATAATGTGGTCCAATAACCGGATGCCAACCAGATCTCCTGCTTCCCTTACCCTACGGGTAAAGCTTAAATCTTCCCTGCTGGGAGACGGATCTCCGCTTGGATGGTTATGAACCAGTACCAGACTTACGGCATGATATTTCATAGCCTCAATGAAAATCTCCCTGGGAGAAACAGCGGATGTGTTCACTGTTCCCTGAGAGATCAAAATGTCCCTTATCAGGGCTCCTTTTGTATTCAGGAGCACGATATAAACCAGCTCCTGTTCTTTATGGCGCATGTCCTCCACAAAGTAATTAACAATATCAAGGGGGTTACGGAATGACACCCCATCGGAGCGGGCGGTTCTTTTCCAGATACGTCTGGAAAGCTCTCCCACGCATAAAAGCTGGGCGCCCTTTACGGTCCCGATTCCCTTAACCTGCATAAGTTCCGGCATTGAAAGATGCAAAAGCCCTAAAATACCCTCTTTGGGATAATTTAAGGCCAGTATCTTCTGTGCCAGCGTCAGGGAATTATTCTCCCTGGAACCTGTGCGGATGATAATAGATAAAAGCTCCGCATCGCTTAAGCCTTCCGGACCTTCCTTTAAACACTTTTCATAGGGCCGTTCATCCGCAGGAATGTCTTTCATCGTTATTCGTTTCATATGCCTCCTGACCGTTACTCTCCAGGCACGTTAAAAAGGACATATGTATGGCAGAGCGGATATTGAACGCATGCGTTCAAATTAACCGATATGTAATGAGGGCTGCTGCCACTCCTATAATGCCAGCCATGGTAATTTTAATGTTAATGCCAAAGGTAATTACCAGAATGCCTAGATTGACGATCAGCGGGGTATCAAATCCAAAGGATTGTCCCGCGTTCAGCCAGGACAGCCAGGAAATTCCCCGGGTCAGATCTCCGACAAAGCCCCCGAGAACTACGCCGGCCAGCATTAGAAGAAGCAGTACCCAGCAGTTTTTGTATTTCATCTGCTTTGCTACCCCTTTTGTTTTATGACAGGATTGTCCATACCTATCAAATCATTCTAACATAGTTTTGCAGTTGTGTATACCGTTTTTTATAATTTGCCTTCAAGGGAAAAACGCAAGAGCTTATTCTTTCATTAGCCCCTAGCACGATTGTGAAAAATTTATTTATCAAAAACGGATCAAACTGGCCTCCAAGAGCTTTTGTGCCGACATTAATATTCCCAGCTTTGCGTGGTACCAGGTAAGACCTCCCTGGAAATAAACCGCATAAGGCGGTTTGATAGGACCATCTGCGCTCAGCTCAATGGATGAACCTTGTACAAACGCACCGGCTGCCATGATGACAGGGGCGTCATACCCCGGCATATCCCAAGGTTCCGGTGTAACAAAGCTGTCAACAGGGGCAGCCGCCTGAATTCCCTGGCAGAAGGCAATGACTCCTTCCGGCTTTCCAAAGGTAACGGCCTGAATAATATCATGGCGGGACTGGGAACCGTCAGGTACCACAGAAAAGCCCAGCTTTTCATAGACATTGGCAGCGAATACAGCACCTTTTAAAGCCCCTGCCACTACGGTAGGAGATAAAAACAATCCCTGGAAAAAGGACTGGTTAAGGCCCAGAGTGGCCCCGACTTCCTTTCCAAGACCAGGTGCTGTCAACCGGTAGGAAGCACGGTCAATGCAGTCTGCCCTTCCCGCAATGTAGCCGCCGATGGGGGCAATGCCTCCTCCTGGATTCTTTATGAGAGAGCCTACCACCATATCGGCTCCCACTTCTGACGGTTCAATTCTTTCAACGAATTCCCCGTAGCAGTTGTCAACCATACAGATCACATCCGGCTTTATCTTTTTCACGAAGGAGATCAGCTCGCCGATCTGGGAAACGGAAAAGGTAGGGCGGGTATCGTATCCTTTGGAACGTTGGATCGTAACCAGCTTTGTTTTTTCATTCACCGCTTTTCCAATGGATTCGTAGTCAAAGGTTCCATCGTCAAGAAGGTCCACCTGCCGGTATACGACTCCGTATTCTTTTAAAGAACCTGCACTGTCCCTGATGCCGATCACTTCTTCCAGGGTATCATAAGGCTTTCCCACCGGTGATAGAAGTTCATCCCCTGGGCGGAGATTCCCGGAAAGGGCAACGTTCAGGGCATGGGTTCCGCTGATCAGGTTCGGTCTTACGAGAGCGCTTTCCGTATGGAATACGCTGGCATAAACTGCTTCCAAAGTATCACGGCCCAGGTCGTTGTAGCCATAGCCAGTAGTTGCCGCAAAATGGATGTCACTGACCCGGTTATCCTGCATGGCCTTAATGACCTTCATCTGATTAAATTCGGCCGTTTCATCGATTTCTTTAAAACGTTCCATTAAAGCCTCTTCGATTTCTTTCCCGAAATCCATTACCTGTCTGCTGATTCCCAGGCTTTCGTACATTTCATTTATTTCCATTGTTTATTATTCTCCAATTCGTACATCTCATTTATGTCCTGCAACATTTTTATAAGCATCTGATCCAGGTCATTGTTAAAATCCGGAAGATCCAGCCATCTTACATCACGTTCCCGTTTAAACCAGGTGATCTGTCGTTTTGCAAAATGCCTGGTGTCGCGCTTTAAAACATAAATGGCCTCTTCCAGTGTATATATTCCCTGTAAATAATCCAGGATTTCCTTATACCCAAGGCCCTGCATAGAAACCATGTCCCTGGTTAAGCCCATATCCTTTAAGTGCATTACCTCTTCCACAAGCCCCTGCTTAAGCATTAAATCCACACGCCGGTCAATTCGTTCATAAAGGCGGGCCCGGTCTGTATTTACTACATAATAGAGGAAATCATAAGGAGATTTCTTTTGTCTTTCCCGTTTGTTGTGCTCAGAGATCCGTTCACCGGTCTGCCGGTAATATTCAATTGCGCGGATTACCCGTTTCATATTATTTTCATGGATCTCATCCGCGGAATCCGGGTCAATGTCCCGAAGAAGGTTATGGAGAAACTCCGCTCCCCTCTCCTGGCCCAATTTTTCCAGTTCCATACGTATGGAGGTGTCTTCTCCATTTTCCGTAAAATCAATATCATAAAGAAGGGCCTGGATATAAAAACCGGTTCCGCCGGCCACAATGGGAATATGACCGTGGGAATAAATCTCTTCCACGGCCTCTTTCGCCATTTTCTGAAAAACTGTCACATTAAATTCCTCTTCCGGATCAAGGACATCGATCAGGTAATGAGGAACTCCGTCCATTTCTTCCTTTTTGATCTTTGCTGAACCGATATCCATATGGCGGTATACCTGCATGGAATCAGCACTTATAATTTCTCCCCCGATAGCCTTCGCAAGACGGACCGACAAGGCGGTCTTTCCCACTGCCGTCGGCCCGGTAATAATAATCAGCGGTCTCATCACACGATCCTCTTAAATTTCTTTTCTAACTCATATTTGCTCATGGAAATGATCGTTGGCCTTCCGTGAGGGCAGGCATAGGGATTTTCCAGGCTTAAAAGCTGGTCAATAAGCTCGTTGGCTTCCGCTGCTGATAAGCGATGTCCTCCTTTGACCGCTGCCTTGCAGGATAAGGATGCGACCCGTTCATAAATCATATCCGGGTTATGGGAAGAGCCATCCTCTGACAACCCATCGATCATCTCAATCAGAAGTTCTTTTTTGGCAATGGAAAAAAGATTGGCTGGAACTCCTCTGACCGCATATTCCTTGCCGCCAAAGGGTTCGATTTCAAAACCCATATCTGTAAAATATTTTAAGTGGCGTTTTAATAAAATTTCTTCATTCTGGTTTAAAGTCAGGATAATGGGAGGACTTACCAGCTGGGAAATAGATTCCATCGTCTTAAGTGTTCCCATGGTTTTTTCATATAAAACCTTTTCATGGGCCGCATGTTGGTCAATAATAAAAAGCTGTTCATTAAATTCAACCAGCCAGTAAGTATCAAACAGCTGTCCAATGAGCTTGTGCATGGACCGGGCCTTTGGTTCCAGTAGTTTTCCATCAAACAAATCCAGTTGTTCCGGCCCCTTTTCCACCTTGGAAACCTCATTACTTATTGGAACTTCCGGCAGTTTTTCCATGGCTGGGACCTGATGCTTTAGCCAGTTATCCGCCAGATCATCCCTTTCTTTTACAAAGGAAGGCTGGGGCGGAGTTAATCTTTTAGGAAAAGCATAGGCCGTATCTTTCTTTTCTTCTGTGGCAGCCTGCTGCTCCATAGCCATAAGCCTGCGTCTTTCAAAAGGCTCTGGGCTGGGCCCGTGTCTTTTTTCGGAAAAGTTCTGCTTTACCTCTTCCTTTTTCTCTAACTCCACCTCAGGGATCAGTTCTTTGTGGGCCAAAGCGCTTGATACTGCCTGATACACCATGTGATAGACCATTTCCCCATCCCGGAACCGAAGCTCCATCTTGGTGGGGTGGACATTTACATCAAGCATCTCTGATTCAATGGAGAAATGAAGCATGGTAAAGGGATATTTATGCTGCATCATAAATGGCCGGTAGGCTTCTTCTATAGCCCTGGAAATAATGCTGCTCTTTATGTACCTGCCATTGATGAAATAGTTTTCGTAATTCCGGTTGCCTCTGGCGATCACCGGTTTTCCGATGTAGCCATGAATGGAAACCTGAGGCTTATTCACCGTAACCTCCAAAAGGTTTGATGCGATTTCCCGGCCAAATACTGTGTATACAATATCCTTTAAATTGTGATTTCCGGAGGTATGAAGCTTGTTCTGGTTGTTCTGGATAAAGCGGATGGATACTTCCGGATGAGACAGAGCCAGCTTTTCCACCAGCTCAGCCACATGTGCACCTTCCGTGGAAGGTGTTTTTAAAAACTTCTTCCTGGCCGGAGTATTGTAAAATAAGTTTCTGGCGATAAAGGTGGTTCCTTCAGGCGCTCCGATCTCTTCCAGGGACCGTTCTTCACCACCCTCAATCTGAAATCTGGTACCGGTAAGCCCAACGCTGGTCTTAGTAATCAGCTCTACCTGAGAGACAGCGGCGATGCTTGCAAGAGCTTCTCCCCGGAATCCAAGAGAGGAAATGGTAAACAGATCCTCTACGGATTTGATTTTGCTAGTAGAATGACGCAGAAAAGCCAGAGGGACTTCCTCTTTGGGAATCCCGCATCCATTGTCGGTCACCCGGATAAAAGAGGTTCCACCTTCTTTGATCTCCACAGTAACTGCGGTGGATTTGGCATCAATGGCGTTTTCTAAGAGCTCCTTTACAACGGAGGCCGGACGTTCTATGACCTCACCTGCCGCTATTTTATTGATGGTATTTTGATCCAGTACGGTTATATTCGGCATAGCACCTGCTCCTTTCCACTATCTTGCCCATGCTTATTTCTACTGCCAACGGTTCTTTAGCTTTGTCTGCAGACGGTACAGGGTATTGAGCGCATCAATGGGAGTCATATTCCCCAGCTCTAAATCACCCAATTCCTTGATGATATCATCATCCTTTACAGTATCAAAGATGGACATCTGCTGTAAATCCACTTCGTCTGGCTTTGGAACAGCCGTTCTATGGGTGATATTGGCGTTGATTTCGGCAATTTCCCGGGCTTTGGCTGTGATATCCGCGTCCCTTAATTCTTCCAGCAGCTCCTTGGCCCTGATAATGACGGAGTCCGGGACGCCGGCCAGCTTTGCCACCTGTATGCCGTAGCTTTTATCGGCTCCGCCCTTTATGATCTTTCTTAAGAAAACAATGTCATCGCCCTGTTCTTTTACTGCGATGCAGTAATTATTTACACCGCTCATGGTCCCTTCCAGCTCGGTCAGCTCATGATAGTGTGTCGCAAACAGGGTTTTTGCTCCCAGGATCTTCGGATTGCTGATATGCTCTACCACAGCCCAGGCAATGCTGAGTCCGTCAAAAGTGCTGGTACCGCGTCCGATTTCATCTAAGACAATCAAACTGTTTCTTGTGGCGTTCCGAAGGATGTTGGCAACCTCCGTCATCTCCACCATAAAAGTACTCTGGCCGGATGCCAGATCATCGGATGCACCTACCCGGGTAAAAATCCGATCGCAGATTCCAATGCTTGCTTCCTCTGCAGGAACAAAGCTTCCGATCTGGGCCATCAGAACAATTAACGCAGTCTGGCGCATGTAGGTAGACTTTCCTGCCATGTTTGGGCCGGTGATAATGGAAACCCGGTTTTTCCCGTTGTCCAGATAGGTATCATTGGAAACAAACAGATCATCCCGCATCATTTTTTCCACTACCGGATGGCGTCCGTTCTTAATATCGATCAGTCCCTTTTCATTAACCTGGGGCTTTACATAGTTATTTCTTGTGGCAACAGAGGATAAGGAGGCAAGGACATCGATCCCTGCTATGGCCCTGGCAGTCTTCTGAATCCGGAGAACCTGGTCTGCCACAGAATCCCGGACCTGACAAAATAAACTGTATTCCAGAGAAAACAGCTTGTCCTCAGCTCCCAGTATTATATTTTCAAGTTCCTTTAACTCGTCTGTGGTATAGCGCTCTGCATTGGCAAGTGTCTGTTTACGGATAAAGTAATCGGGTACAAGATCCTTAAAGGAATTGGTCACTTCAAAATAATAGCCGAATACCTTATTAAATTTTACCTTCAGGTTTTTGATCCCTGTTTTTTCTTTTTCCCGTAATTCCAAGTCAGCAAGCCAGTTTTTTCCCTCTGTTTTGGCACTTCTCAGCTTGTCGGCTTCTTCATGAAAACCATCCTTAATGATCCCGCCGTCCCTTAAGGTGATAGGCGGATCGTCAATAATGGCACGGTCAATCAATTCCCTGACATCCTCTAAGGGATCCAGTTCCCCCCACAAGTCCTTTAGCATGTCGCTGGTGAATTCTGCTAAAAGATTCTTGATGTGCGGAAGCATTTCCAAGGAGCTTTTAAATGCGATCATATCTCTTGGATTGGCTGTCTTATAACTGATCCGTCCGATCAGACGCTCTAAGTCATAAATCGGGTTTAAATATTCACAGATCTCTTCCCTTGATATGAAATTCATATTCAGCTCTTCAATGGCGTTCTGACGTTTTATAATCTCTGATTTATGGATCAAAGGCTGCTCTATGTAGGTGCGCAGCATTCTTGCGCCCATGGCTGTTTTCGTCCGGTCCAGGACCCAGAGAAGGCTTCCCCTCTTCTGCTTTTCCCTTAAGGTCTCCAAAAGCTCCAGATTCCGCCTGGTAGAAGTGTCAATAATCATGAACTGCCCGGTGGAATAAGGAGTGATGGTGGTTATATGGGAAAGGCTGTTTTTCTGGGTCTCGTACATGTACTCCATAACTGCCCCGGCAGCTATGACTCCGGTGTCATAATCTTCCAGCCCGAGTCCTGTGAGTGCGCCTACCTTGAAGTGTTCTTTTAGAATTTTCCGGCAGACTTCATCGGAAAAGAAATGATGATCCAAAGATGAAATAACCGCATGGTGACGGTTCTTTATTTCTTCCACATCCACTCCAGAAACATAAAATGCTTCGTTGCAGATGATTTCAGAGGGGGTAAACTTATTGATCTCATCCATCAGTTCCCGCTCCGATTCTACCTCTGTTACAAGAAAATCGCCGGTGCTGATATCCGCTACTGCGATTCCAAAGGTTTCACCGATATAGACAATTCCCATCAGGTAATTATTCTTTGTTTCATCAAGAGCCTGTGCGCTTGTGATGGTTCCAGGTGTTACCACACGAATAACCTCACGCTTTACCAGTCCCTTGGCAAGCCTGGGGTCTTCCATCTGTTCGGCAATGGCAACTTTAAAGCCTTTCTGAACAAGACGGTTTAAATATGTATCAACGGCATGATAGGGAACACCGCACATAGGTGCCCGTTCCTCCAGTCCGCATTCTTTTCCGGTTAAGGTGATTTCCAGCTCTCTTGATACGGTAACCGCATCTTCAAAAAACATTTCGTAAAAGTCTCCCAGCCTGTAAAATAAGATACAGTCCGGGTATTCCTTCTTTGTTTCCATGTAATGAGCCATCATTGGTGATAATCCAGCCATGCTCTTTTACTTCCTCTTTTCTGTATACCGCCCATGTTTTTTGGCAGAGCCCACCGCATTACCAGGTGTAATGGTATGCCTGCAGGGCGTTTCTTTTGTAATTATCGGAAGTAAAGAATACTTCCGATAATTGGATGGACGGGCTAAAAAGCAGCCCATACTATGGTCTTAAAGTTCCCATGTAGTAAAATCCTTTGGATTCATCCAGATATACGTCCACAATTTTTCCGATGAGAGAAGAATCTCCCTTAAAGTGAACGGTAGTGTTATTACTTAAGCGACCGGTTAAAAGGCCTTCCTCATGATCATTCACTTCTTCTACAAGTACCTTTTGAACGGTGTGTTCCTCTCTTCCGCAGACTTCGGAGGAGATTTTCTGGACTTCAGCCAGCAGACGGTCAAAGCGGTTCTTTATCGCATCTTCCGGGACCTGCTCCTCCATCTTTGCTGCCGGTGTTCCGGTACGTTTGGAGTAGATAAAGGTAAAAGCGCTGTCAAAACGAACCTTTTTTACCACATCAAGAGTTTCGTTAAAATCTTCTTCTGTCTCTCCGGGGAAGCCTACAATAATATCTGTGGTCAGGGAAATATCCGGCATGGCTGTCCGGATTTTTTCTACAAGTTCCAGATACTGCTCCTTGGTGTATCTCCGGTTCATGATTTTTAAAATCCGGCTGCTGCCTGACTGAAGAGGCAGGTGAAGATGCCGGCACACCTTTTTGGAATTTTTCATAGCTTCGATCAGATCGTCTGACAAATCCTTAGGATGAGAAGTCATAAAACGAATCCGCTCCAGTCCTTCCACGTGATCGATCTGGGTCAGAAGTTCTGCAAAGCTTACGGGTGTTTCCAGAGTCTTTCCATAGGAATTGACATTCTGCCCTAAAAGCATAATCTCCACAACTCCGTCATCTGCAAGCTGTTTTACCTCTTCCAGAATATCTTTTGGGCTGCGGCTCCGTTCCCTGCCCCGCACATATGGTACGATGCAGTAGCTGCAGAAATTGTTGCAGCCAAACATAATATTAACGCCGGATTTAAAAGGGTATTTCCGATCCGTAGGGAGATCCTCCACAATCCGGTCCGTTCCTTCCCAAATATCTACAACCATCTTTTTCTCTTCCAGGCGTTCATACATAAGCTCTGCCAGTTTAAAGATATTATGAGTACCAAAAATAATATCCACAAAGCGATAGCTCTTTTTAATCTTTGCAACTACTTCTTCTTCCTGCATCATGCAGCCGCAAAGAGCGATCATCATATGGGGATTTTTCTTTTTTAAACTGTTTAAATATCCAAGACGTCCGTAGACTCTGTCATTGGCATTTTCCCTGACGGTACAAGTATTATAAAGAACAAAGTCAGCCTCTTCCGTGTCATGTTCCACAAATCCGATGGCTTCTAAGATCCCTTGAAGCTTTTCGGAATCTCTGGAATTCATCTGGCAGCCGAAGGTGGCAATATGAAAGGTAAATTGCTCCTTTCCTGAGGCTTCCTTTAATTTTTCCAGAATATCCTGGCAACGTTCTATAAAAAAGTATTGTCTTGCAGGTTCTTCCTGGGGGGCATGGCTGAGTGCTTCTTCATAAGTCATATTTATATCATTCATTTACATAACCTCTTAATTTTTTGATTGTTGCATATATCCGCAGTGAACAGTATATCATAAATCCTTTTTATTGCAAATACCAAAAAAATTTACCAGGGTAGCTTGCTCCTATCTAAAATAATCTTCCTGTTCCGAAACAATTTCTATTGGCTGCTGAGAATCAAACTCCTTCATCTTCTGAATAGCAAGTACAATGTACAACACGGAAAGACCGAAATTAATGATTCCAAACATCGGTAAGGTAAACGGCAGAAATGACATAATTGCTTTAATCAATAAAGGTAATGTCCTTGCGTAGACTCCCAATAGATACAATTGGCCAAAAGTTAGTTTATACTTCATGCAGGAAGCGGCTATCATCCCAAGAAGAGCTACAATCAGTACCCCAAAGAAAAAGAATGCTGTCATGAATATAAAGGCCGCAACCATAACCCCCGCTACGATTAAGTAAGCCTGCGGTACGTACTCCATAAGTTTATTTCTGCTGAATTCTATGCCTAGATCCGAAAAATATTGGCCCTGAATTTGGCCTTTGTTCTTCACAATGACTTTTTCTGAATCTATGAGGAATACTTGGTAATAATCCGAAATATATTTACCGATTTCATCTGTATCATAAAAAATGTTATCCGGTTCTGAAGTGATATGAATATAGGTACCATCTCCCTCATATTCAATCGGTTTCTCAATCCAAAACACTCCATTACTCAGCTTAAAGTCAGGAATATAATCCTCTATAATCTTTACAAATCCGCCTGTTTTAACCTGAAATTGAACGAACGGAACGATCATGGTCAGAGCAAAGTATATAACCATAAGAATAAATCCTGCTAAAAAAACTTTTCGGCGTTTATTATTTAAAAATTCCCTATAACTTTTAAAATCGTAAACCGATATTATAAGTTCCTTGAATACATTCATAAGTTTACCTCCCATCTCATTCTCTTTTCCGTTTCTTCATTAACAAGGATCTTGCTTGAATTCAGCTTAATCTGATACTCCTTTTTTTCAACTTTTACATACCATACTTTACCCATTTACTTATATCCTTTCTCTTAAGTATTTTTAATACAAATTAAGCTTATCATATGGCTGTATTTAAGTAAAATATTATTTTATATCGGCTTATGTGATATACTCTGGACCAAAACGGCTTTTAAGTTCTTTTTTTCAATGGAAAAGAGCCGCTGTGCCATAGGTGATTACATTCCTATTTACAACGACCCTTTTATGAAAATCAAGTAAAGTCTTCTCCGTTTGCTTCAATTACGTCTTTAAACCAATCAAAGGAATCTTTTTTTACCCGTTCCATAGTTCCTTCCCCATGATCATCCAGGTCGACGTAAACAAATCCATAACGCTTACTCATTTGTCCTGTTGTGGCACTGACAAGGTCAATTGGTGCCCATGTCAAATAACCAAAACAATCTACCTGATCGATTTCAACTGCTTTTTTTAGCTGGGTAATGTGTTTTTTTAAATAATCAATGCGATATTCATCATGGATTTTTCTATCTTCCGTTAATTGGTCTACCGCACCGAGTCCATTCTCTGTAATGATAATAGGGATGCCATATTTACGGTAAGTATAATTTAGTAAATACCGAAGGCCCACAGGGTCAATGGTCCAGCCCCATTTGCTTGCTTTCAGATAAGGATTTTGCAAGCCGCCAAACAGGGCACTTTTTCCTTCTTCTGCCCCTTCATATTCGGCAACTGACGATGCGTAATAATTCATCCCTATGAAATCAATGGTTCCATCGTGAAAAGCCTGGCTATCTTCCTCGCTGACAGCAATTTCAATTCCTTGAGATTGGTATTCCTGGATTTTATAAACCGGAAACAGGCCGTTGCACATGGCGTCAATCTGATAAAAATCCCGGTCCATTTGTTTAAATGCATTCATCACATTGATAGGATTGCAATCGACAGGATAAACCGGTTCGATTCCAAACACGCATCCGATCTGGTTGAGCGGGTCTATGGTGTGGCCCAGCTTAACAGCTAAACAGCTTGCAAGTGTCATGTTGTAACCGATTGTCGCAAGGGTCTGCTTTTTATTCTCCAATTCAGAGTATTTTAATCCGGCAATAATATAGGTAAAGATATCACTTGCTTCTGTCTGTGGATCCAGATGGTTCATTTCATTAAAAGTGACCCAATATCTTACTTTTCCTTTCAATGCTTCAAACATTGTCCGACAGAATGTTAAATAACAATCAATAACCGTCCTATTCACCCAGGAACCGTAGGTCTTTACCAGATGAACAGGCATTTCAAAATGATACAACGTTACAATAGGCTCTATTCCATATTTTATTAATTCATCCACAACATTTTGATAGAAGCGGATTCCTTCCTGATTTGGGATTTCCTCATCTCCATTGGGATAAATCCTTGACCAGTCGATGGATAGCCGCAAGGCTTTAAATCCCATTTCCGCAAAAAGAGCAATATCCTCTTTGTATCGGTGATAAAAATCAATTCCCTGATGAGAAGGATAATGGGCAGATCCGGATAACTGTTTATGGATTTCCCTTGGTTTTCCATAGGCTCCCACTGTCACAAGATCCATGATCCCTAAACCTTTACGTCCCTCATCATAAGCACCTTCGCATTGGTGGGCGGCAATGCTGCCGCCCCATAAAAAATCATCCTTTATTCTCATAGTTATTTACTTTGCTCCTGTTCCAAGACAATATTCATAATCAGATCATCTATATGAACTTGTTTACTTCCTTCAGGAATTACATCTAAATAATCATTGGTATTTGTTATGATAACAATTACAGTGGGATCATAACCATCATCTACGATGCTTTCAAAGTCTACGGTCGCCAGCTTTTGTCCTCTTTTAACAACGTCTCCCTGATTAACCATTACCTCGAAATGTTTTCCTTCAAGTTTCACAGTATCAATGCCGATATGAATCAAAACTTCTTCGCCCTGGTCACCTTTAATTCCTATCGCATGTTTTGTAGGAAAAACGGCAGCAACTTCCCCGTCAACTGGTGCATAGATGGTATCCTTTTTCGGGATGATTCCCACCCCTTTCCCTAAAGCCCCAGTGGAGAATGCCTGATCCTTTACTTCTGTTAATTGTACTAATTGGCCTTCGGCGGCAGTTGATAAAGAAATTGTTCGAAAATTAGGGTTCTCGCCTGTTATTTCACTTGGACTTTCTTTTTCAGCACTATCATCTTCAGATGGCACGCCTAATATATAGGAAACAATCGCTGCTCCCACGAAACTAATAATAACTGCTGAGACCATCAGCCATAAATTTTTGAAATCTCCGGTACCAATGTAAGCTGGTAAGCCAAACAGGCCCCATGCGATGGAATAAGCCTTAACGCCTGTAATTCCTGCAAACAGTCCGCCTAAACCGCCGCCGATCATAACCGCTACAAACGGCCGGCGAAATTTAACAAAAACACCATAAATAGCAGGTTCCGTCACGCCTAAGATAGCAGACAGTGTCACAGTTCCGAACAGCTGTTTTTGCTTGCTGTTTTTTGTCCGTAAAAAGTACCCTAGCATCGCACCGCCAACAGCTATATCAGAGATCGTACAAGAAGAAATAAACGCAGGATCATAACCATTAGAAGCAATAAGGGAAGCGACAACCGGCATAATAAAATTACCTGCCCCCAGCATGATAATAAATGGCTGCAATGCAGAGTAAAGCATCATAACAAACCAGCTGCCCACGTATTTCATCAAAAGATTAAAGAACGCAATGATTCCTTCTCCCAGATAAAATCCTAAAGGTCCAAAGACCAACAAGGTTGCCGGAAGCATAACAATCATAATCAGCAAAGGCGTTAAAAAGTACTGTAAGGCAGTTGGAACTATCCTTTTTACAAATTTCGTTACATATCCCATAAACCAAACAGCTAATAAAATAGGTATAAAACTATTGGAGTACGTAATTTGAGGCAATGGAATGGTGAATAAGCTCAGTCCTTCTACTCCATTAATTGATCCGGATAAAATAGTTGCCGCTAAAGCCACTGCCAGGTAAGGGCTTACCCCTAATCTTTTGGCACAGCTCATTGCCATAAAAATAGGCAGGAAATAGAAAACGGCATTTCGTAATGCATCAAAAATTTGATATGTGGGACTCTCAGGTGAAATCAGTCCTGTAAGGGAAACAATGGATAAAAACGCAGCCAGTAATCCTGCACAAATAATTGGTTCCAATATCGGGTTCATCGATTCAGAAACAACATCCAAAGCAGCCTTCACAAAATTTTTATTTTTGCGTTTTTGGGAATCCTCTTCGCCAGTACTGATGCCTAGCATATCGATCAGTTCTTTGTATACGTCATTTACGTGAGTTCCCACTATAATCTGATAAGCAACATTGTTATCAACTACATCGATAACACCCTTTAAATTTTTAATTTCCTCTGTCTTAGCTTTCCTTTTATCTTTTAAAGTAAAACGTAAACGTGTCATACAGTGTACAACTGCCTGTATGTTGTTTTTGCCGCCGATTAAGTCAATAATCTGCTGGTTAAACTCTTGGTATTTCATGATTCATTTTCCTTTCTTTCCAAAATGCGATTAATGTGTATCATTAAATACGCATATTCATCTTGCGATAAATACTGATTAAACTTTTTCTTTACGTAAATATCAATTTTTTCTACTGCGGTATAAGCATAGGGGTAAATCTCCTTTACCTGCTGATATAAAATTGAATCACTTTGTCCATGATTTTTTTCTTTTCTTAAGCGTTCAATAAAATACTGAAGATGGGTTACTAACCGCATATAGTTCATTGAAGATTCATCAAAAGAGATGTTAAAATGATATTTAATAATGTTCAGAATATCCTGCAGCGTTTCCATATCTTTAATTTTTTCATCCAGAAGAGATTTTTCTTCCTGGATATTCACAAAGTGTAAGGCGATAGAAACGGCTTCATCATCAGGAAAATCAATTTGATAGCACTCCCTCATCATCTGCAGAGTATGGAGGCCGATTTTATAACAAACCGGATAAAACTTTTGAACCTCCCAGGATAAAGGACTTCGGATAAACTGATTTTTCTTTCCCCGTTTCCAGGCAAAAGTAATATGGTCGAGCAAGGCCAGATATAAATAATCATTCGCTTTTTGTTCCAATACTGTTTCACCATAATGAACCAGATCATTGATCAGTCCAATGGTTTTCTCATCGGTATTGGTGAGTAAATAGCTTAAATGCTCAAGGCGGTCTTTTGAATCTAATACATACGTCTTTTCAATTTCGGAATCTGTAATTTGTTGGCCAACTTTTTTTTTGAACGAAATTCCTGTTGAATAGACGATTGATTCATGGCCACCTTTTTCAACTATAGCAATGTTATTATTCAGGATCTTTTTTACCCGCACCGTGTACTCCTTTCAAGAAAAAAAACTCAGATTACATACCAATTAACCCAGTAAAAATGGGCTGATTAATATGGAATCTGAGTTCTGCCTGCTTATCAGTAACATAACTCAAGAAATAACTACTTTGTTATTCCTGATTTTTTCTTTCTTACACTACAGGTATAATATCACTAATTTATTCCTATGTCAACGCCTATTTTTTGTATAAATAGAGCAATTTATAACTCTACTGCTCCAGTTGCCACCTTCCTGGTAAATGCATCATCATGTTCCACAAGCAGCATGGTCGGCTGGAACTTAAGGATCAGATCCTCGATTTGGATCCTGGAATAAACATCAATGAAATTAAGCGGTTCATCCCAGATATACAGATGGGCCTGCTCACAAAGACTGCGGGCAATAAGAACCTTTTTCTTCTGTCCTTCACTATAAGATTCCATCGGTTTTTCCAGCTGCTCCCTGGAAAAGTCCAGCTTGCGCAGGAGTGCCTTGAACAGTGAATCTTCGATACCGTTTTCCCTGGAGTATTCCGTCAGGCTGCCTTTTAAAAATGAAGTATCCTGAGATACATAGGATATCTTAATACCGCTTGATAATTCCATGTGCCCTTCAAAGGAAATATTCTCTCCAGTAAGATCACTGCCAACCACCAGCTTCAATATGCTGGATTTTCCGCAGCCATTTTTCCCCTGCAAAGATATCCTCTGTTCCTGTTCCAGTGTGAAGCTGACGGGCTTACAGACAGGTCCTTCATAGTAAGGAACAACATCTTTTAATGAAAGAATTCTGGATGAACGGTATTTTAAAGGATAGAGCTTAAGATCTTCAGCCTCTTCTATATTTTTCAAAAGCCCTTTTTTATTCTCAATGGCATGGTTCTGCCTGTTTTCCAGATTCTTTCTGCGCATCTGCATCCGCCTGGACTTTTCGCCTACATAAGCCCGTGTGTCAATGGATTTTTCGCGGTTCATGGATTTTTTCCCGATCTTTGTGGACTCCACCTGGTCCGCCCATTCCCCTGACTGTCTTGCGGCTGCCTCCAGATGACGGATGTCCTTTTTTAACCGCTCATTTTCGGACCGTTCATACTGATCCTGCATTTGTTTATTTTCATACCAGGAGGTAAAATTGCCTCTCTGAACTTCAATACTTGTTTTGTTTATGGACAGGATATGGTCCACGGATGCATCCAGGAACTTCCGGTCATGAGACACCAGGATAAATCCCTTTTTGCTATTTAGATACTGACTTACCAGTTCTCTGGCCTCCCGGTCAAGGTGGTTGGTGGGTTCATCGATCAGCAGGAAGTGGCCTTCTCTTAAGAACAGGGCTGCTAAAAGAACCTTCGTCCTCTCTCCGTTTGAAAGTGTATAATAAGGCCGGTATAGCACATCCTCAGAAACCTTTAATTTAGACAGCTCTCTTTGAAGTTCCCAAAACGGATATTCCCCAAGAATGGAATTCAGAATTTCCAGAGTATCCAATTCTTCATCCGGCACAGGAAAAGGGAAATAGTCAAACATGACATTTGAAATAATAGTTCCTGTGTAGTTATAACGGTTCATCAATAAATTTAAAAAAGTGGTTTTTCCTCTCCCGTTTCTTCCTGTAAAGCCCAGTTTCCAATCCGTATCAATCTGAAAGGAAACGTGTTCGAAAACGGGATCTGGGCTTCCTTCATAGGTAAATGATAAATCAGTGACTTGTATTAATGACATAGAGATTCCTCCATTCAGGCAGAAAATAAAATTTCCGCACAAAAAAACGACTGCAAGAATCCTTTATCTCACAGCCGTTCGCATAAAATAAGCCCATAGGGCTAATAGTTTGCATGATCCATGTCATTTTATGACATAAATAGAGCTTGAGAATGAAATACTATTCTTGCAAAAACAGGCATGACAAAAAAAAGACAATGTCTCTTTTCCTTCTCGTCATGCAGTTACCTTAGCAAGAATTATTATTTCATCCTTTCACCTCATTTCGTTTCATATATCCGTAGCCTATCATAAATAGATAATATTGTCAAATAATCATCATCGGAATATGGGAGTTTTCCAAAGTATGTACGATTCCTCCCTAATTAGCCCGTCCCGTTATGGTAATTTCTACCCGGCGGTTTTTTGCCCTTCCATCTTCCGTATCATTGGAGGCAATGGGATTGTAATGAGAATTCCCCTCAATGGACATTTTAGACGGTTCCAATCCCATAACGGTCATCTGGTTTAAAACTGCTACTGCCCGGTTTACGGACAGCTGCCAGGAATCCGCCTCATTGGCCGCATCATAGTGGCCTAAATCCGCTGTATTGCCTGTAATCGTAATGTGGTTGATGTCGCCGTAAATGGCCTCAAGACTGCTGCTGATTTCCTGAATGACCGGCTTGCTGTCCGGAAGCAGGATTGCTGTATCCGGTTTGAACAGCATAGCATCTTTTAAATGTATGCTTACAGCGGAACCGCTGGAAGAAACATCGATCATGTTCCCCAGGTCACGCTCTGCAATATAAGCTTTCAAAGCCAGATAAACATTGTCCAGATTATCTGCAGAAACGGAAATATTGTCTCCTATGACAGAACTGTCTGCCTGGCCTGTATGGTTTAAAACCTTCTCCAGACCATGGGACATCTCTTTTAGCTTCATCGTATCAACCGAGCTCATGCCGTACAGGATGATAAACAAAGCCAAAAGCAATGTAATCATATCAGAATATGTAAGAAGCCAGCGCTCCGAATTGTCTTTTTCTCCTTCTGTTTCCAGGATTCTTCTGCGCATCCTTTGTTCCTCCCAATTTTAGTTTTCAATACCCTGTTTGTACCGTTTGGCTCCATCTGAAAAAGCCTGGAAATAAAGGGCGAGTTCATTTTCAATATTTCGGGAGGTATTACCGCTGGCAATCATGCATACTCCGTCCACGATCATTTCTTTTTGGATATGCTTTCTCTTAAGCTGTGTTTTTAATTTGTTCGCAATTGGCATGTAAATGAGATTGGCGAAACACACACCGTAAAGGGTTGCCACAAACGCAGTACCGATGGAACCTGCAAGCTCTGAAGGATCCTCAAATCCGGAAGCAAGTACCATGATCAGTCCCATAACGGTACCGATAACTCCCATGGTAGGAGAAAATCCCGCAGCGGCCTCAAATACACTTGCCTCAATGCTTTTTTGCTGAACATAGGCTCTGATATCAGATTCCAGGGTGTACTGGATGGATTCCGGTGTCTTCATTTCCTGTATAAGAACCAGGCCTTCCTTAAGAAGCAGATATTCCTCCTGATTCAGTTCCGGATCCCTGCTTATATTTTCCAGGCAAGTGACTCCTTCCGTCCGGTATCGGGTCGCGATCATTGATATCTTGGCAATCATTTTTTCCATACTGGCGGAATGGGGATGTTTAAAACTTCGAAACATGGCCCGCAAAGCCATTGCTATGTCATTGAGGGAATAAGATGCAATGACAGCGCCAAAGGTTCCTCCTACCACGATGATGAAAGGGCTTAAAAGGAACAGAGAGTATATGGCACCTTTTTCCAAAACAAAACCTGTTAAAAGAGCACCGACTCCGATTATGATACCAATAAGCAGTGAAAAATCCATAACTTTTCTCCTTTGTAACTAATATTTGTAACATCATAATTCTATCATATAATAATGAATTTCTGATGCTAAAAAAATGCTAATATTACAATGAGATTTAGTTATGGATTTTTGTATGATAATGCTGCAATGCCTTAGGATAGATGTATCTGGCTACTTTTCATTTTACCGCTCATTGATTAGTTTGATGAAATTCAGTGCCTCATCGGCCGGAACCATCTGGGCCGTAATTGCAACTCCCCGTTCCGACAGATACAGAAAATCTGCAATATCTTCTTCTGATACACTTACGGCTTTCTTTAACATTCGGGTGTTCTGCTTTCCTCCCATATTTCCCACATTTACCTGATCCATGTGGAAGCCCGCATCATAAAGCCTGCATATGGTTTTTGGGCTTTTGGCAACCAGGAAGACCCTTTCCCCTTCGTATTTTTCAGCGCACAGATTCGCAGCAGCCTTTTCTACGGTAAGAATTGAAAGCTTGCACTGCTTCGGACATGCCAGCTTGAGAGCCTCCTTATTGATTGTATCCTTTACAACCTGATCATCAACCACCATAATCCTGGTTGCTCCTGTAACCTGGCTCCAGACAGTAGCTACCTGTCCATGAATCAGACGGTCATCAATCCGGACATTTACAATCTCCATCATTAAATAGTCCCCTTTCCTTATTCTTTTACAGTTATAAACACAGGTGAGGTCCAGGCGGCATCTCCATTTTTCTGCCAGATGCGAAGCCGTAAATTTCCGCTTTGCTCCATCCGGATCTTTCTTTTCCCGGTGAGTTTATAGGAGCTTTCAGGATATGCCTTGCCAATGCGGATTTTATAGGCATTGTGCCACCATGGATCATTCCGGTAATGTGTAATCTCACCCCAGTTTTCCTTTGTCAGGCAGTTCACTTCATCCCAAAGTGCCATAACCTGGGAGCTGTTAAGTAATTCCCTCACTGGAAGGAGATATTCCTTTCCATTGACGAGCAGGCGCAGAACGCTGTCCACATCCGCTTCCACTTCAAAAATAAAGCCCTCTGTTGCAGCCTTTTCCGACCCCATCCATTTACCGGAAGCCGGAGACTGATATGTAGTCATGGTAAAACTGCAGCTCTTGTCATCATCCTGAATAATTTCCTGACCATAGTGATTCCAGCACGGTTGGGCAGAAAGCAGTTTTCCGTCCGTTTCCAGGCGTCCTTCCCAGTCTTTCCTTAGGTGGTTATGGTAGACCCTGGTATCCGGTCCCCAGCCAAGCTCCAGACGGAATTTGAACCGGATCAATCCAACCTGCTCCTCCCGTTCCCATGTGCCTGAATGCACAACCATTTCCTCTAAGACATTATCTCTTAAAATCTCCACCCTGTCTACCGCTCCGGTCCCTTTTATCTGAAATTCTAATTCAACTTCTTTGCCTGCTTCAATTTCAGATCCCATTGGTGCTGAGTTCACATAATAGTCAACTTCTATCCTGCTCCGGGATACCCCGTAGGTTCTCCGCTTTGTCAGTCCTTCCCAGATGGATTCCTTTGTACCTTCCTCTGCAAGCACACACATGCTTCCATTTTCAAAAACACCGGGAATACTATGGTTATCACCTGCAGCAATGATGCCGATTTTATACCCTCGTTCAAGGCCTTTCTCATAGGTCGTCTCTCCTGTCCGCGGCCCCATATGGACATGGCGGTCCATAGACAGAGGCCCATCGTCATTTTCACTGGAGCCATGGCTGGAGTAAATTTCTGCGATAGGAGAAAACATTTCGTTATGGGAGTCCCAATTCTTACCTCTGGAGCCAGGCTGGTATGCCAGATGGTGAGGGATTCCAATGACCTCCTGCCCCTCATAGGCGGCGGCCAGGTCCTGGTAGCGCATCGGATGCTCCTGCTTTCCGTTATTGTGAAGGAAAAACACATTATGATCTCCATCCAGACCGGCTCCCTGCCATTCATAACCCATGAACATTGGATATCCCTGTCTGTTGGCTTCCTCGGTAAAGCTTCTTAACAATTCCCAGTCCCTGGCAACTTCTTCATCATCGTACCGGTCTTCGACCCCAAGCCCTGACGGTGTGGGCCGCATGTAAAACGGATAATAAGCCACAGGCCAGAAATCCATCTGTTTTTTTATATGTTCATACCACACCGGGAGCTCATTCATTTGCTCATGGTGAATATTACTATGCATATCTGTCCAAAACTTATTGTATTTCATGGAGTCCTCCCAACTATTCTCTTGGATTTATGAGTGTGTTTTTATCTATTTTCATGGTTGCCCACTCTTCCGGCTCTTTCACCTGCCCCCATGCTTTTAATCTCCGCTGCCCATCTCTGGCTTCCCTCTCCCGGTCAGTTAGATACTGAACCTTAAGTTTACTCAGGAAGCCGCCGCTTTCTTCTATCTGTATTATAAGCTTTTTTAATAAGCCCTCCCTCGTCATTGACAGATCATGTTCTTCATCGGGATCTTCCTGTAAGTCATATAGACATATGGTTTCATTTCCGGACTTAACTAGTTTGTATTGTCCCAGAACCACTGCTTCTATGAACTGCGGGCTGTCATCACTTCCCACCATCTGCTGAATTCTAACGAGTCTGGATTTTTCACTCCGGGAACCACTGAAATCAAGCCTCTTTCCCTGATGCCAGGAGTAATTTTCATTCCTTCCAGTTTCTTCCAAAAGTGTGCGGGATACATCCAAAAGCCCTGCAGGCTCTTTTGAAATACCCGGAGCTATCCCTGTGCCTGCTGCCAGAAGAGGTATACGGACCGCAGCTTCATACATGGTCTGCTTTCCGAACAGTTTCCGTTTTCCAAGCTGTTCCCCGTGATCAGAGGTGTAGAGAAATAGATATTCCCGTCCGGCTTCGACCGTCTTGATTTTATTATATAATTCCCCTACATACCGGTCTAACTGTTCCACCAGACCGCAATAAGCGGCCTTGCAGTTTCTCATATGCTCTGGTGCACATTCCTGCTGGAATTCATGATAAGCAGAAGAAGAAGGGATCCTTGCCTCTTTCTCACATTCCTCTATAGTAAAGCGGCTTTGGTACTTAAGGTAATCCTCATTTCTGCAGGTAAAAGGAAAATGAGGGCCATAGAATCCAATCACCAGAAACAGCGGTCTTCTATTTTTCTTCTTTTCCCAATCCTCAAGAAAATCCATGGCTGAGCGGAAAACCATTTCGTCAAAAAGCATAACCGGGGAAATCCCCCCTCCGACTGCATCCAGGCAGTTTTTCCTGTTCGTGGTTCCGGCATACATACCAAAATCCAGGCGCTTTTTTCCTCCGGTTCCCCAGAATTGAGAGGTAATATCTCCGCAATACCGTTCATCAAAACCATGCTTCTGGTCTTCCCCTTTAAAATGCATCCGGCCGGCCAGAACGGTCTGATATCCCAGACGTCCCATCTCATGGGCAATGGTGGGCACATCTCCGCCAAGAGCGGCATCATTATTAAAAATACCCAGTTGTGAGGGTAATTTTCCAGTTAGAAATGACATGCGCGAGGGAACACAAAGAGGCGAATTGCAATAGCAGCGTTCAAACAGCAGACCTTCCTCTGCAATCTTTTTAAGACCCGGCGTATCAATCCGTTCCTCTGCAAATCCTGTGTAATCCCAGCCATGCTGGTCTGACATTATTAAAACCATATCCTTCATAAGAAAATCTCCTCTGGTCCGGCCGTTTCTGGTCATCCTGCATTTACATGATTCCTAAAAATACCATAACAGCCGTAAATGCAACGATGCCGAGAATAATCTTTGTGGCAGACCACTTCTTCTTATCCATCAGATACCACACTGCCAGAGTAAGCAAAAGGGGAAGTATCCCAGGCATTATCTTATCAAAAATCTGTTCCTGTAAAGAAAGAGACATTTCACCGCTGACAAACTGGTAAACCACATTTGCTTTTACAGTTGTTGCAGCAACTCCGCCTATTACGATCAAACCCATCATAGTGAGTCCGGTAGTAATTTTATCTGCAAGGGAACGGTTGGTGAAAAACAGGTTTGCCGCACCGATTCCCATATCATATCCTTTATGGAACAGATACCACTGCAGGCCAACCACACTGGTAAGCCATACCGCACAAAAGAACAGGGGACCAACGGGATTTCCATCACTAATGCACATGCTCATGGCAATACTTAACAGAATCGGACTGTAGGTACCGATTAACATAGAGTCTCCAATTCCGGCAAAAGGCCCCATAAGCGCATTTTTGGTATTAACAATCAGCTCTTCGCTGACATCTTCCCCCATAGCACGGGCTTCCTCCATGGCAATGGTAATGCCGGGAATCAGGGCACCAAGCTGAGGCTCTGTGTTAAAAAACTGCATATGTCGCTGAAGGGATTTTTTGTACTCACCGGAATCATTTTTATAGAGTTTCTTTAAAATCGGTTCCAGCACATGACAAAAGGCAAGTCCCATCATACGTTCAAAATTCTGGGTTGCCTGTATAAAGAAAATATAAGACCAGGCAGCCTTGTTAATATCCTTTTTGTTAAGTAATGAGTTTTCTCTTTTATTCTTCATAACAGCCATCCTCCTCTGTGCTTTGTACCGGAGCCGGTACGGCCGCTTGTGTTCCGCCCTGGGCCATAACAAAGATAAATGCAATTGCAGTTGCAAATACAGCCAGCGCAGTAACAGACATATTGGTAGAGCCGATCAGGATCCAGCCCATCAGGAACAATACAAGCATCCATTTCTTTGAAAGGGACTGCTTAAGCAGCATGGCAAATCCAATGGCCGGGAGCATCTTTCCGGCTACCTCAAAAAAGTGCAGGATTCCCTGTGGCATACTGGTGATCAGGAATTCTGCCAGGGGCGTTCCAAGATAACAGATCAGCATGGCAGAGCCGGCCCGGAGAATAAAGCTTGGAGCGGCTGCCAGATAAGTAGCTCGGTGAATTCCGGCCCCATCTCCTTTTTCTGCGGCGAGATCTCCCATATGAGGAAAATATGCATTGATCGTCATAATAAAATTAAATAGCCCAAGTCCCAGCATGCTGAGAGGAACCGATAAGGCCACTGCCTGTTCTCCGGTACCTCCGGCTGCCAGTGCCAACGGTATCCCAATATAGGCTGCCCAGTTCACATCCGCCGGCATCGCACCTCCGGGCGTGATCTGTCCGATAAATAATGCCTGAACCATAGCGCCTGCAATGACGCCCCCTCTTACATCCCCTAAGATCACGCCAACAATCAAGCCGGCTACAAGAGGACGCCCAATCATATTCCACCCTCCGGTTACCCCAAAAAACCATGGTGTACGCTTACTTCCAAGATAGGCAAATATTCCAATCAGTAAAGCTTGTAAAAAAGTCATACCTTATTCCTCCATTTATTATTCTTCGTAATCCCCTTCCGCGACAGCAGATTCTTCAAACTGTACCATTGCATTTTTACCCGCTGTCAAGCTCTCTGCGGCAATTTCAGAAACACTTTCCATGGAGCCTCTTGCCATATACCCTTCCAGTACTGCCGGAAGGTTTGCTCCGCCGATTACCGCTATTTTGCCAGGCCGTTCCATTTTCAAACGAACGGAGACGTTAAACGGGGATCCACCGGTCAAATCCGCATAAATCAAAATTCCGGTGCACTGGGAAAGTCTTTTGGCCGCTTCTGCTAATTTTCCGGTTAGAATCTCCAGAGAATCATCCTCCAGGAAATCCACCGGTTCATAATTCTCCGGCTCTCCAGCCAGCAGTTTCAGTCCGCTTGTGATTCCTGTGGCATAACTGCCATGGCCGGTTACAATCATACCTATCATCCTTTTCCTCCTTTCATTTTCCAAAACTGACATAATCTTCTGGATTTTTTGAACTTGCGGTCTTACACTCCTTCCTGTTTATTTTCCATTCTGGTTTTATTATAATTTCCCCTTTCAGAATCGGATCTCCTGTCTCTTCCTGATAAACCAGTAATCTCTGGCTCATTTCTTTCAAAACCGAAGCGTAATCCCCGTTATGTGCCAGATTATTGCGTTCTCCCGGGTCATAAAGAAGATCGTAAAGAGCTTCTTCGTACTTTGTCTGGCCTTCCAGATCCTGCTTCAGAAAATAATCTTTTGTCAGAGATTCATCGATGTTTGACTGGTTAATCTTCAAATAGGTTGTATCATAATAGCGGATATATTTGTAACGCTTCGTGCGTACACAACGTACCGGCTCATAGGAAGTGTGGAAATTGATTTCGGCAAAGACATCGGATCTGATTTCCTCTTTTTCCCCTGTCAGCAGAGGAACCAGTGATTTTCCTTCCAGGTATTCCGGTTTCTCCAGTTCAAGGAGCTCACAAAGCGTAGGAAATACATCCATATGGGAAACCAGACTGTCCGCAACGGTTCCATTCGCCAAAGCTCCCGGTGAACGTATCATCAGATTCACACCGATCCCGCTGTCAAACAAAGTACATTTTGAAAAGGGATTTGGCAAACCGTGATCTGTTGTAAAGAGTATAATGGTATTTTCCCACAACCCCTCTTCTTTTAAGCAGGTAATCACCTGGCCAAAACAGGCATCTGCGCATTTGACGCTCATCAGGTAACCGGCAAAATCGTTACGGGTTTCCCTGGTGTCCGGAATCGGATAAGGGGGAAGGGCATATTCAGGGTCAATATCTTCATCAATCTTATCAGGAAACCGTCGATGGGTTGCGTACATTCCGTAAGAAAGGAAAAAGGGTTGTTCTTTGTTATAATTTTTCAGCCACCGGCAGACCTTACTTGCATTTTCCTTATCCCAGTCCACCAGCTCTTCCTGAGAATATCCGGAATTATCTGTGGTCAGTTCATCCTGATAGCCAATCTCTGCCGCTCCCAGTTTCCGGTCCAGATACCAGCCTGCTTCATGCTGGATTCCGCAAAGTGCGGTATAGTAGCCATTCCCGTTCAGATAATGAACCAGATGTTTGCTGTAATCCATGGTAAAGCCTCTCTGGGCCAGACCTAACATGCCATTCTGATGCGGATACGTACTTGTCAGCATTGCTGCCCGGCTGGGGGAACAAGTTGGACCTGCACAGTACGCATTCCGAAACACGGCTGCTGTCCTGGAAAAGGATTCCATATTCGGCGTGGGAACCTTATAACCATAGGGACTTAATATCCGCCCGGAATCATGGGTATGAATATACAATACATTTTTCACTAATTGTACCTCCTGCTGTTAAAATGTATTTATTTCCGTTTAATATGTATTATCATTTCTGTACATAATATACTACAACTACATGTCAATGTCAATACATTTAATTTAATTGTATTATCATGGATTATGCAGAATCCATGATTAATATGCTGCGTTGTTTACATATTAATTCAAATATGTATTGTCATTTATTTCAAAGTATAATACAATTAAAGAACTGGATTTATAAGAAAATGAGGTGATAATTATGGCAGAAAAAAGAATTGCACAATATAAACAGATTGAAAATGACTTGCTTCAGAAAATAAATTTAGGTTATTACAAGAAAGACGATCTTATACCCACAGAGCTGGAGCTTTCTAACACCTATCATGTATCAAGGGTGACCGTCAGAAAAGCCACAGATAATCTGGTTGCAAAGGGTCTTTTGACAAGAGTTGCCGGAGTAGGTACATTTGTGTGCCACCCTTCTGTTACATTAAACCCCAGTTCTATCCAGGGATTTTCAGAAGTAATGTGTGAACAGGGGATTTCCGTCCGGACAGAAGTTCCCACCTTTATGATTCAGAAAGCACCTTCAAATATTGCTTCCATCTTAAAGATTGAGACAGGGGAACCTATTTATTTTATCGAAAGAATCCGGTATGCAAACGATGAAATTTTTCAGTTTGAAACAACCTATATGTCCAGCCGGTTATATCCCGATATCTCTATGCAGGTACTTCAGCAGTCCAAATATCAGTACTTTGAAAAGATAAAGGGAATGAAAATCGCATACAGCGACCATACGGTAACCCCCCTTCATCCTTCAAAAAGTATTGCAGACATGTTTGGAATTTCTTTGGATACTCCTATACTGAGAGTTGCCAATACTACTTATCTGACCAATAATCAGATCATGGATTATACAGAATTAACGCTTAACTCACCGAAATACCAGTTGACTTATGTCAAAAGCTGATATCCGGCTTATTCATAAGAGGGAAGGATTCGCGAACGATAACTTTAAGTTTAAGAGCCAGTCTGGATGGTAGAACACCATATCAGCTGGCTCTTGAATCTTTTATACAGTCACTCTGCTTTAAGTAGGAATACCAGAGACGTATATTTTTTCTTATATAGCAGGTTTACCCTCCCCTGTGATCTTGACCGTATATTCGAAACAACAGTCATCCTCACACCACATCTTGAAATTTGTTCCCCATTTATTATTATATAAATTATAAGAGAATCCCTTCTTTATATCCGGAAGATTCTGGTAATCACCGTACATCCATTTGCCACCCACGCTGACGAGAGGGGAATGGTGGTTTATAACCACGATTTTTCCGTCTGCACCGTGATAGGAGAGTTCCTCCACACAATGCTGTCTTCTGTTACCTCCCCGCACTATTTCAACCGGAGAAATAAGATCTCCCATCTTCTTCAGCCTCCAGCAGTATGGATTTTCTACATCAAAGCAAACATCAAACCAAAGTGCTTCCGGCATGCGGTTGGCATCCTTCCCGGACCAGCAGAGCCTTACGTCAATATCTCTCCCAAAGGTATAGGTAATAACAGCTTGCTTCGGGCAGCCATATTTTGTATTCGCCTCTTCATTGCCTTTTAGCATAATGTGAATTTCATTACCATCTGCTCTTATTTTCTTTGCACCAAATACGTAATTCCGGTTCTCTAAAACCTCTACGAACTCAAGGCCCGGCTTAGAGAAATCTCCTTCCGACCAGCACTGATTTTGACGGAAGGCCCGGTTATAGCTGTAATAATTCTCCACACAGTTCCTGGCATTATAAGTTTCATAGGATAGCCTTCCAAAAACCCCATCCGTAATCCACTTCTTTTCACCTTTCTTCAAATACACCATAGTACCGCTGCCATCAAATGATACAGTCCATTCTCCTATAACCACCCGCTCATAAGGATATATTGTTCTTCCGTCCTCTCTCTCCGCCATATCACTGCAGTTAACAGTCAGACGGTCAAGTTCCTTTTTTGCCTCTTCCTTCAGTTCACCCGGAAGGGTATCGACAGCCTTCCAAATGTATTCCATCTGCTCCGCATGGGAACTTTCATATATTTCATAGGATCCATCGAATTTCCCGCCGCGGTACTTATGGAAATCCTCCTGTAAGACCTTTAACATACCGGCATTGCGGTTTGTTAGGAAATCCAGTGTTGTCACATCCGCTTTTCTGGCCGCCTGGAAACTAGTTTTTTCCCAATTTGTAAAATCAGCCAGGTATTTTTTATAGTCTAGTCCCCACGTATGCTCTGCCACCAGAAGCAGGTTTTCCATGAAGTTTCCATAAAAACTGTCTCCCCGGCATAGTCTTCCTTCCCTTTCCATACGGTCCTTCCATTCTATCAGTCCGCGATAACGAGTAATCTTAAGCGGATCGGAGGCAATGCCATGAATCCAGGTATCCCCTATTTCTTCTACTACCACGGGAAGGTGGTCTTTATATTGAAGCAAGCTCTCTGCGTACTTGTCCATGGTAGAAGCTTCGATTTTAGCCTGAGGATAAATGGTCTGTATCCGGTCCATCTCAGCCTCTACCGCTTCCACCGACTGAGGTCCTAAGTTATCACCGGTATGGGCGAATTCCAGTACCTCATCCATTCCTTCCACGTAACAAGGCGCACCGTATTCGATAGAGTACTGGATGATAATCTCCTTATCTCCCGATTTCCAGCGGTAGGTCAAGGGGACTTGAGGGACCATTGAAGAAGGATTGACACCGATGTGCATGTAAACCTTGCCGTGATCCGTCATAGGACCGATGATGGCTTTCGTATGGCCTGGAACATCTGTCATCTTGGCTGAAATGGTATTCTTTCCGAACCGCTTATCCAACTTGTCGGAAAGGCTTAAATCGTATTCAAAAAGTTCTTTATCCAATAATTCCGTATGTGTAGTGCAAGCCAGTCCATGCCAGCAGATATCTCCCCGGCGAATTGACGCTTCAAGCCGTTTGCAGGCCTCCTCTCCAGCATGTCTGAAATAGTAATCTATGAGATAGGAACCGACAGTCCAGATAAACCGTTTTTCTTTTTCCTTATTTATCTGTATGGCTAAGTTAATGGCAAGCGGAATATAATGATTCACATATTTGTTCAGAACATTCTGCCCTAAATCAGTGAATCCGATGTCGAGATGGGTCTTAAATACCACGTGTACCTTTTTAATCGCTGATTTATCCATATGCTTTATTTCCTCCATTATTTTCGGATTGCTGCAATTATCATCATGCACATACCATTACCAGGTAAGATCCGGTATTCTCCTACGCTTGCAGGTACGATGACTGTTTCCGCATAGTGGATCTCAAAGGGTTGAAAGGTTCCGTCTACACTTACGATACTGGCAGATTCTCCCTCTACCAGGTTCATCATTTGAACGGAATCCTCCATCTTAACGGAAACCGGTTCCGTGAATGTATAACGGAAGGTATTGATGAATTCCTGGTTATGAAGTCCGGTCCGTTCCAATTTCATACCCTCCCTTTCTTCCAGAATCTGATCCTGATGAACGATTTCGTTATAGATCCAGTCTGTGTCCCGTTCCCATTGAATATTCTTTAGCCCGTGATCCACATGAGTGGGACGGGGGATCCCATCCAAACCGACTCTTCCCCAATCCCACAACTTAAATGTAAAGATGTAGGGAGTGGCACTGATCTCAAGTACCATGGTATTTTTACCGGAGCAATGGATGGTTCCCGCCGGGATCAATATATGGTCATGTTTCTTCACCGGTATTTCATTTATATATGTTTCGGCAGGAAACTGGATTTTACCAATCTCAGCTTCACGCAAATCCCGTGCCATAGCATCTTTGTCCACACCCTTTTTTACACCTAAGTAAACATATGTATCCTCGTCTTCATCTGTATCCAGCAAGTAATAACTTTCATCCTGAGTGTAATGCATTCCGAAAGCGTCCTGAATATATTCCGTCATGGGATGAACCTGAAGGGATAAATTCCCCCCTCCCATGGTATCCAAAAGATCAAAACGGATAGGAAATTCTGTGCCGAAACGGCCATACACCCGCTCTCCTAAAAGATCCTTGGGGCAGTAGAAAACGAGATCAATGGCAGGGAGTTTTACCTTCACTTCTCCAAAGACCAGATTTATGGCATTTTCTTCCGGTACTCCATCAAAGCTCCACGCGAAATTTTCTTTCTCTTTATCGAGATTGAAGTGCTCCTTCATCCAGTGACCGCCCCAAACCCCCGGATCAAAGTAAGGTTCTAAACGGAAGGGGCGTCTGCTTAGTTCCTTCAGGCCTGCCCGGAATGCCTCACCCGTGATCAGCTTTGGATTTCCCTTTTCTTCCGTTTCCAGTATGTAATCAAAGCTTTCAAACCGTTCCTTCTTATACCGGTCGGCTAGTCTCCACTCGATGAAAAACCCTCTTTTATACTTTTCCAGATTCGGTGCATCGTAATTGGTACAGTGCCAGTTAGGCATACCTTCACGGTAGCGAAGCTGAACCTCCCATCGAGTGATATCACAGTAAACCGTGATATCACATTCCCTTAAAAGCCCTGCCCCAACGCCTGCAATCACCACAAGCCCATTTTTTTGTATGGAAAGCTGCTGCCTGGCTGCTGCCATTTTTTCCAAATCGAAAAAGTCCTCCAGCCGCTTATGGCACATGATTCCAAACACCCGGTCGTCCGTAATAAAATCACGAAATTCCCGGTTTAATACTTCCTCACTTTTTGCTAGTTCTTCCATATCAATGAGAATATCCGGCTTTAATTTCCTTGCCAAAGCAAGGATTTCTTCCTTATTCACACCCGGATAGAAGTCAAAACATACCACGGCAGATTCCTTTTCCCCGATATTCTGTTTCAATTTAGATATCACCGAATCGTAATCTCCCCATGCATGGTCATTGTACCCATTAATTTCAGTATACGGTTGTAGTTCATAATTGTTATATTTGTTTTTAAATATCATATTTGCCTCCTAATGAAACAAGCGAATATGCCTGTATATCCAGTTGTTTTGCAAATGATTTATAACCCCAACGTTGAATGATGCTTTTCTTTTCACCTTCTTATAAATCCACAGAATACTTGTACCGGTTGCCTGGATAATAGCAGTCAGAATATTCAAATATTTCTCCATCTGCTAAAAATGTCTTTCTGATCCTCTTAAATAAAGGCAGCTGAGGATCTACTTTTAAAAAATCCTGGATTTCCTTAGTGGATAACACTGCTTCTAAGGTATCCTGTCCTCTCACAATAATGATTCCATGGGTTTCTTGAAGATATTTATATAAGGATTCCATATAATATTCCTTTTCCATAGGCAGTTCCACGATCTCCTTCAAATACGTTACGGAATAGACCATAGGGATTTTATCCACACATCTCACTCTGGTAAGGCAGTAACATTGCTTCGTCTCAGGAATTCCAAGTACCATGGCTACTTTCTTCCCCGGCCTGACTTTTTCCATTGTACAGTAGGAGGTACTCATGGTGATGTTATGCTGCTTCATTTCGTCTGTAAAGCTGATGACGCTTTTTAAATGTTCGTCAATTTTTTCATATATTACTGTGGTTCCGATTCCCCTGGAACTTTTGATGTACCGGTCCAGTGTCAGCGCAGCCAAAGCCTGTCGTATCGTGACCCGAGATACATTGTACTCTTCCATCAGCATCTTTTCAGTGGGAAAAATATCCCCCTTATTGAATTCCCCATGCTCAATCTGCTTCTTTAATATTGTTTCCAGCTGGGAATATAAGGGCTGCGCCCCTTTTTCGTGATTCAGCATTCTTTACACTCCTTCCTTCATGGAAACAAACAGTCCCAGCATTGCCAGTCCCGATGTATCGTCTTCTATGAAAATCTCGATATTCCTATCCTGGCATTCTTTTTGGATGCCGTCTCCAAAGTAGGCGAAACTTTTTGATATCTGCCCCCCCATAACCAGTGCATCAGGTTTAAACTTATCTAAAAACGGCATCATAGCGTCTTTTAAGTTATCCCCGAATACCTGGAACGTAAGCAGTGCCTTCTCTACTCCCTGAAAGGACCGGTCGTAAAGTTCCTTACCGGAAATACTGCTGCCATAAATTTCACCGGCAAGTGCTGCTAGACCTCTGACGGATACGTAATCATCAATTATTCCGTCACGATAAGGAGTATTGTAAAGCCAGCCATTTTCCGGCACTCCGTCCTTTTCTTCCTTTTGCACCTTTTTTGCTTTTACAAAAGCGGAGCCTGCTCCAGTGCCAATACAAAGACAAATGATTTTTTCCTTATCTGCAGCTTTTCCAAACCTGCTTTCCCCCACAGCAAACGCTTCCACATCATGAAGGAATTGAAACGGAATATCTGTCAGCCAATCCAGACGCTTTTTCAATTGGGGAACGAGAGGAATTCCATAGATGGAATCGTACTTATCTAGCCCCTTCATCAAACTGATTCCATGAACGTAATCGAACGGTCCCGGAAACGCCATGGCTATGCCGGCAATGGGATTTCCCCCGGCCATCTTCTTCATCTGATCGATCAGGAAAGAAAAATTGTCAAAGATAATCCCGCTTTCTTCCTTTGCTAAGGCCGGAAAACTCTCCGGTTCTTTATAAAACATCTGTCCCGTTTGGTTTGCAACCGCGTATTTTATCTGCGTACCGCCTACATCCAGAAGTATATAACTGCATTCCGCCTTCACACTCATCTCTCCTTTGTCAATCTGTATAACAGGCAATCAGGCCCTCGTTTTCCGCCTCACATTCTGCATACATTTCCGCCTCGCCGCATGGCTCATGAACCATCAGCGTATAGAAAAATTCATAAAATCCACCCAGATTCACTTTGAAATTTGTCTCCCAATAGTTGTTCATCACCCAGGAGTAAATCGGGGAACGGTTTCTTCCAATATCCTTGCAATTACATAAGACAATTGGTCTGGCTTCCAGTCCGCCAAGACTAATGAGAGGCGCATCTTTCGTGATAATGGCAAGATTTATGTTGTCTGATTTTAATACTACACCATTCTGTATCAGATAGAAGTCCTGACAGCTTCCCGGCAGCTGATCAATTCCCGGCCGGATTATACAACCTGTTTTATCAAAATAAACCGTTGTGTCTTCTCCGGCAGTAAACGGAAGGGCTACGTATAAGTTTTCTGGCTCCCACACACTTTGTTTATGGACTCTTACCATTACCTCCAGCTTAGGCTGATGCTTATATGCCTTTACCAATACCGTATAGAATCCGGTTCCTTCCAGTTGATAATCCAATTCAATTGCCGCGTAAATCGTTCCGTTTTCCACGATTCTCCGATCCTTTAACATGCTTCTGTATCTTCTGGTAGCTGTGGACTTTCTGTTGCGTCCCATTCTTCTTCTGGTTTCACAGGCGGATTCCGCCATATCCGTCACCTCGTATACACCGGCAAATGCGCCGTCCACACTGTCATTACGGATCAGTTCTGTGTGATCTGCTTTATTTATAATGGAAGTAATTCCCTTTTCTCCGTCTAAAGTAAGAATTAAATGGTCAGTCTCAATCCGGTCTGCATCCACCCTGTTATCCTTTTCTGAAAGCAGGTCCTCAATGCCTTCCGCCCCGATGTGGGCGTGATTTTCAGTTGTCTGATACTTCCGTTCATCAAGAGTAATCATCACCAATTTCTCTTCCTTCGGTTTCAGAACAATTTCGATTTCTATCTGGGTAGCCCTGGCGATCCGTTTAACCTGGCTTGGGACCGTCTGTCCGGTTTCACAATCCACCACCCGGATCGGAATGCTCTCATCATAACGTACACCTTGGATGTACTCCCAGAACTCAATATAAAGGCAGGCTTTTGTGTGAAGCGCTACGTCATGTGGATTGATAATCAAATAGTGCTGAGGCTTATCCTGGCGTATTGTCACTTCCCCTTTGGCTGCCATAATCTGATCTAAATTCTTTGCCACGTGAGTATTGGAGTTAGCCGCATAAGCACCTTTTTTCAGTTCCAGCATCCCTACCAGACTTTCCCACGGTTCAGAAACGCTGGAGGAATACCCCCAGGTATGTTCCGCATACAGCATTTGCTCCTTTGCCGTTTTCTCCATCAGTTTCTGATTTCCAAGCAGGCCATGGGGATCCAGTTTCCTGCAGAGGTCATATTTTCTCATAGCATCCCGGTATACCTTCACCTCAGCCGGTGTTGAGCCGATTCCGTCGGCCCACCAGTCGGTCCAGTCTCCGCGAAAGACGGGGATATCGCTGCAATGATTCCTTACAGCATCGAAGAACTGCTCCAGGGTCACCATGCGGAAAGATATGCGGTCTTTGTATATCTTGTTTAATTCATTGACCCGTCTTGCAATGCCGGCACTGGGCGGTGCATTATCGGTAATTGCTCCAGAAACCATGAACGGTACGATATCGTAGGGATAACCTTCCTCATTGAGATTATCTAGATACCTCTGGATTCTGATCTTTACGATCTTCATCTCGTTCTCGTACGTGTCCTCTGTGTTCTGGTTAAGAATGAAATTCTTCCGGATTCCCGGTGAAAATTCATCGTTTATCATGTACGTTGTTCCCCCATGTGGAGCTAGAAACATCTCATTCCCCAGGTGGTAATGATCTCCGTTCCAGACTAATAGCTGGTTTCCTTTGGGGCTTTCCCAGTAGAACGGAAGTGATTTTTTATAGAGAGGGAACATTCCGTGATGGGGATGGAGGCAGGAGTAAAAATCCCGGATTCCATAATCGTAAAGTGCATCAGCATATCCCCATGCCATTCCGTTGATATCAGCGCACATACCAGCTGTAATCGGATGCCCGATTGCTTTTCCATACTGCTGCGCTTTTTCTATTGCGTGTTCCAGAACCGGCATGCTTACCAGTTCAGTCATGTTTAAATAGTTGCCGCTTAACCCGATTTCGCCGCTTTTTACGTAGGTCTCAAATTTTTTCCTTGTGGCTTTGTCTGCTATTTCATAAAAATTCTCCACCTGCCAGTAATTTTCGCACTGCCATACAAAACCGTCACACCCTGTGATTTCTCCGCTGTGGATTCCATCAAGAATATCCATGGCCTGGCGTATAAAGTCGTAATGGTACCGCATGATCTTATCCTGTCTTTCCGTATAGCCAATATCTGTATGGGAATGCTGTATTAAATAAATATTCCACTTTTTTTCCATATTCATCTTCGTCCTCCTTATTCCTTTTATTTACTGGTGTAAGCCATACCCGCCTCAAAATTATTCTGAAGAAATATGAACAGAATAATGGTTGGTATGGACACCAGTATACAAGCTAAAAACAGTGCCGGTGCATTACCTTTGCTTAACATGGACATGCTTGCCATGACCGGTCTGACATTGGTTGATTTTGTAAAAGTAAGCCCGAACATTAAGTCGTTCCAGGACCAGGTAAACTGTGTAAGGAACAGAATGGATAAAGGTGCCTTTGCCATTGGTACGAAGATGTGTAACAGCGTTTTCCAATCCGATGCCCCATCGATCTTTGCCGATTCGCAGACCTCTTTAGAGATACCAAGGAAAAAGTTGCGAAGGACAAACATACAGAAAGGAATACAGATTGCCGTATAGAACAGTACCATGCCCAGATATGTATCGTAAAGTCCCAGCTTAAAGTATCCTTTGTAAACAGGAATCAAATAAACCTGAAACGGAAAGATTGTTCCGCTGTAGATAAAAAGGAACCAGAACATTTTTCCACGAATCCTTAAATGAGTGAGGGCATAAGCTGCCAGAAGGCCGATAAAAGCGGAAAATCCCGCTCCTAAAACGGCGTATAAAAGGCTGGCTCCTATGGAACTTAATATCCCGCTTTCAATCACAGTTTTTATATTGCCCACCAAATTGAAACCTTCTGGTAGCTGCCAAAAGCTTCCCATGTTATATTCCTGCTTTGTCTTTACGATATTCAGTACTGTAAAGATCAAGGGGGTAATCCACACAAGGCCAAGAACGGACAGTATGGTATTAACAATGACTGTTTTATTTGTTTTCTGTGCCATGATGACCTCCTTGTCTAATCTTCCTTGAAAGTATTCCTGATATTAAAATAGGATACTATGAGGATTACGATAGTAAGTACGACTGCAACCGCAGCGCCAACGCCGAAATTGTTATAAATAAAGGATTCCTCGTACATGGTAAGAGCCAGAGTCTCAGATGTCCTGTATGGACCGCCTTTCGTCATAACCCATATGCCGTCAAATACTTTAAAACTGTTTACAAGGGCCATTAAAAGCACAACGATGATGGTCGGTTTTAAAAGCGGCAGGATCACTTTTGTGTAAAGCTTGATGGAACCTGCACCTTCAATCTTGGCGGCCTCAATGGGAGACGAATCCATGTTCCTGATTCCTGAAATGAACAACAGCATGTTTAGACCGATCCCCTGCCATACGCCGGTCAGGATCATGATAAAGGTATTCACATAAGGAATGGCTAGCCAGTCTCTCGCCAGTTCCGGCTTCCCAAGCCATAGGAAAATCTGAGGAAGTCCATAGGTGGATAAAAGAGTAGCCATGATCAAGCCTCCGACCGTGCCGGAAAGTGCTGTTGGAAAATAGAATATATTTTTAAAGAGAGTTAATGCGGAACTCCTTGTAATCAAAATCGCAAACATTAATGGAACAAGCACTGACGTAACCATGGAAGAAACTACCCAGATGAGAGTATTCATCACTGAAGTCTTGAAATTTTTATCCTGAAACAAATTGATATAATTATCCAGACCTCTAAACGTCACTTTTGAAAAACCATCCCATTCAAAGAAGCTAAGCCGGACCGTATAAAAAATGGATGATACAAAAAAAATACCGATAAAAAGGACTGCCGGAAGTATATATAAATAATCCTTCCAATATATTTTTTTATTCTTTGTTTCTATCGTCCTTGCCATACCAGATGCTCCTTTCTAATAGCAGACTCGGAGAGCGGATGTCCGCTCTCCGGTTCCTGACCTTTTCCTGACTATTTTCCAAATACTTCAGATGCTTTTGCCTGGATTGTATGTAATACATCATCCACATCTGCATCGCCAAGTTCAAACTTCATCAGTTCGTCCAACGCTGTATTACGAATTTCTTCCGGCGTATTTTCGTAGTAGCGGAGGAGCATCTGGTAATTATCTGAATCTGAAGTAAAGGCAAGCGTATCCTGGATGCATTTGTTATCAACCTGTACTTCACTGGTATTTACAAAGTTTGCGACTTCTGTCAGAACCGTCTGATGCTCTTTCTTAAACCAGGACCGCAACACTTCTTTTGCAGTTTCTTTATCTGTGCTGGCCTTGGCGACACATAATGGAGCCACTTCATAGAAGATAACCTTCTTATGATCATTCATGGAAGGAAGGACGAATACACCCACAGTTTCTCCGGCTACCATGCCGTATTCTTTAATCAGGGAACCCACTTCATAGTTTGGCTCCAATTCCATGGCTACGGTACCTTGTGCTAAAGATTTATCCATATCTTGAATCTTCATGGGCATGGTGAAATATCCCTTGTCCAGCATGTCTTTCCAGATGTTCATTACTTTTACTACGTCCGGATCCGTATAGTCTTTTGTTCCGTTACAGATATCCATATAAAGCTGCGGTTCATATGCACCAATTAAGGCCTGGAACCAGATGAAGCCTGCCCATGAGTCGTTTTTCAATGCGATCGGAGTGATGCCGTTGTCCTTTAACGTTTGGCAGACAGCAAGGAACTCATCAAATGTTTGGGGCTCTTCAAGATTAAACTGTTTGAAAATATCCATATTGTAAACCATGGTATTATAGATAACACTATATGGCACCGCATAGACCTTGCCATCCACAGTAAACGCATCTGCCAAGTCCTTTGATACGCCGTTTGGAACAATCACTTCATCCCAAAGGTCTGATAAATCCTCTAGCAAATCATTCTTGGCAAGTGTTTCTAACTGAGGTCCGCTCCACCAGGTAAATAATCCTGGTGCCTTCTTATCGCGGATGGATTGCTGCATGGCTGTCTGATATGCTGCCGTATCCGGATACGCAATCTGTTCTACTTTAATTCCGCTTAATTCCGTAATACTGTTCATGATTTTATCTACATCAGACTTTTCCGAATTGGCAAATTTGTCATTCCAAAATTCAACTTTCATTCCTACTGCTGCGCTTCCCCCTGCCGCTGCTCCTGATGTCTCTGATTTTTCCCCTTCTGTTTTCACCGTCCCGGTGTCAGCGTTCCCTTTTGTACTGCTCCCACATCCGGCCAATGTTCCCATAATCATTGCCGCTGTCAGCGTCGCCGCTACAAACCTCTTAGTTTTTAACATAACGATTGCCTCCTTATTTGCTTATCCTGTGCCACTTGCGCAGGCATGTAAAAGTTATAACATTACAATATACTAATATTATCAATAAATCAATTCATTTCATGCAAATGATACAAGTTTAGTAATTATATTTAATACTTTTTATGCAAAATGCATAAAATTTATTTATAGTAAGTTATAATGGAGGATAAATCAAGTGATTTCAATTATTTTTTCCTTATTTTTATCCAGTAATGCCTCTTTAGATAATACATTTTAATAGGTGATTTACGATTTTTTGCACAATAAAAAACAGGGTGTGCACATTCCTGTAGCATACTCCCTGTTTTTCCTTATATGTTTTAACCTAGCTATGGACGTACGTGGCCATCCCCATATATGATATATTTTGTGGTCGTCAGTTCTTTAAGCCCCATAGGACCTCTTGCATGGAGTTTTTGGGTACTGATCCCGATCTCAGCGCCAAAGCCGAATTCGTATCCATCCGTAAAGCGTGTGGATGCATTGACATAAACGGCTGCTGCATCGATCTCATTTAAAAACTTCTGTGCGTTATTATAATTTGATGTAATGATCGCTTCGGAATGCTTGGTGTTATAACGATTAATGTGGGAAATTGCTTCATCCACAGAGCCAACAATCTTTAAGGACAAAATATAGTCCAGGTATTCACTGCCCCAATCCTCCTCGGTTGCAGGGACAAATCCCTCTGCCATGGTACAGGCTTCTTCATCCGCCCGGATCTCTACCGATTTCTGAGCGAGCCGCTCTTTTAATAAAGGCAGGAACTGAGGGGCAATTGTTCTGTGGATGACCAGGGATTCGCAGGCATTGCATACTCCGATCCTCTGGGTCTTTGCATTAAATATAATATCTAAGGCCATATCAAAATCAGCGGATTCATCGACAAAAATATGGCAGTTTCCGGTTCCTGTTTCAATGACCGGAATGGTACTGTTATCCACAACAGTTTTTATTAATCCAGCGCCTCCTCTTGGGATCAATACATCCACATATTCCCTAAGACGCATGAATTCCTTTGTTACTTCTCTGTCAGTATCAGTGATGAGCTGGATGGCATCCTCCGGAAGGCTGGCATTCCTAAGGCCGGTACGGATCCATTTAACTATGGCCATATTGGATTCCAAAGCATCGCTTCCGCCCTTTAAGATCACAGCATTTCCTGATTTAAAGCAGAGTCCAAAGGCATCGGCGGTCACGTTGGGCCTGGCTTCATATATAATACCTACAACGCCCAAAGGAACGCGCTTCTGGCCGATGGTCATGCCATTGGGGCGTATCTTCATGGAAAGCACTTCTCCCACCGGGTCATCCAGCGCAGCCACGGATAAAAGTCCGTCAGCCATGGCTTCGATTCTTGCAGGAGTCAGTTCCAGGCGGTCAATCAGTCCGGCGTTCATTCCGGAAGCAGCAGCTTTTATTACATCCTCCTGGTTTGCGGCGAGGATTTCCGCTTCTCCTTCCAGCAGGGCTGCTGCCGCTGCCTTTAAGCCTTCATTCTTTCTTGCTGAGCCCTGGATCCCTATAATTCCGGCTGTTTCTTTTGCTTTTTTTCCGATTTCAGTAATCGTCATAAAAGGTTCCTCCAATCTTTTCCTTATGATTGCCCTTAAACTTTGGACTGGGCCCGCCCCGCTCTATCGGGTGTAAAGGGATACCCGAAGGGTGTTCTTAATCAGTATTTCTTTTTTCTTGCTCTTAAGGGAATCCCTTAAGGAATGATAATCCGGTCCATGCGTTTGTCATGTGGTTCCGTAGGAATATGGTCAAAAACCTGGAAGCCGTAGGCTATGGCAATGCGGGGATGGTTTGGTTCTCGTTCAAAGAACCGGTCATAATATCCGCCGCCGTATCCGAGCCGGTTTCCCGACTTATCAAAAGCAACTCCCGGAACAATCACAGGTGCTTCCGGATCATAGATTTTTAAGCAGGTTGGTTTGGGCTCCATAATACCCATGACGCCTTCTTCTAAATCTGCTTTTCCGGAAATGGAATAAAATTCAAGATCCCTTCCAACGACCTTTGGTACTGCTATGTATTTTCCCTGTTTTAATAATGCTTCCATAAACTTCCAGGTACCAGCCTCCTGGCGAAAGGATACATAACAGTATACACAATATGCCCGAAGGATATCATCAAGGCTTAAAAGCTGCTCGCAGATGGCATCGTTCCATAGACTCTCGGTAACCGTTTCCAAGGTCTTTCGCTGCTCCTTTATCAATCGCCTGATATCATTCTTCTCCAACTTTTCCATACTTTTTACCCAAATCCGTTACGGATCCGTCTTCCTCCTGAATGGAAATGTTGTTTAAATTTCCCCGTAAGCTATTGCGGATGGATTCGATATACTCTCTTCGTAAAGCAGCCTGCTCCGCCTGTTCTTCTTCCGATAATCCTGTTGCTTTTGATTTATGATAAAGTGTATTGATTCTGTCGATCTTATCCTGATTCATAGGGTTCTCCTTAATATTCGTGATTAATATAGTCCATTAAGTCAAAGTCATGGTTTGGATGGGCCAGGAACAGGGTTCCTTTTTCTTCGCCTGTTACGATCTGCTCAATGACCTCTACCTGGTCACCGTTTGCAATGACCATATCGGAACCGCTGTCCGTAGCAATACGGGCGGCAGCAAGCTTTGCAGCCATGCCTCCGGTGCCCACATCGCTTCCGGAAGTGGATTTTCCCATATCGAGCAGCTTAGGCGTGATTTCTTTTACCAAGCCGATAAATTCTGCCTTCGGGTTTTGTCTGGGATCATCGGAATAAAGGCCGTCAATATCCGATAATAAAATCAAAAGATCTGCCCCGATCAATGCGGCAACAATGGCGGAAAGCCGGTCATTATCACCAAAATTATCTACCAGAGGAATTTCAGAGGTGGATACGGTATCGTTCTCATTGACAATGGGGATGGTCCCAAGTTTTAAAAGTTCATCAAAGGTGTTCTGGGCATTATAACGGCTGCTGTCATTAACCATAGTATTTTTGGTTAAAAGAACTTGTGCCGCTATTTGATTATATTCAGCAAACAGTTTTTGGTACACCATCATGAGCCTGGCCTGGCCCACGGCGGCGAATGCCTGTTTTTCTGATATGGTAACAGGTCTGGTATGGTACCCAAGAGCCTGACGTCCTGCTGCAATTGCGCCGGAGGAAACTAAAACCACCTGCTTTCCCTGTCCTTTTAAATCGCTGATTACCCGAACCAGCTTTTCAATTTTCATCAGATTCAAATCCCCTGTGTAGGCATGGGTTAAGGATGAGGATCCGATCTTTATCACAATCCTTTTTTTATCCTTTAGTTTCTCTCGTTCTGAGACGTTCATCTTCATTATCATCTGCTTTCTGTATTTCTTTTTGTTTCATATCTTACATCATTTTTGTGGTTTCGTCAATTTATAAAGAAAACCTGTCAAATCTGGAAGCAATGGCTTCCGCCACTTTTAAGCCGTCCATTGCAGCAGAGGTGATCCCTCCAGCATAGCCGGCGCCCTCTCCGCATGGATAGATTCCGTTGATACTGCATTCAAAGGCTTCGTCTCTTGGAATGCGTACCGGTGAAGAGGTTCTGCTTTCCACACCAGCCAGGATGGCGTCCTGCCTGGAAAAACCGTGAATCCGTCGTTCAAAGGATTCCACTCCCTGGATCAGGGATTCTGATAAGTATTCAGGAAGAAAGTCTCTCATGTTGGCAAAATCATATAAACCTTTAAAGGCCGGTTCTACATCGCCAAATGCCTTTGAGGGCTGATTCTTTTTAAAATCCCCGTAAAGCTGGACTGGAATTTTACCGCTGCTGCTTAAAAAGGCTGCTTCTTCCAGCCGTCTTTGATAAGCGATTCCGGCAAGGGGAGTTGCTCCGCCAAAATCCTCTGGTGTTACGGTAACAATCAGAGCACTGTTGGCATTTACGCCATCCCTCTTGTGATAGCTCATACCGTTTACTGCAAGCCTGTGCTCCTCTGAGGAGGCATTGACTACATATCCTCCGGGACACATACAGAAGGAATATACACCTCTTCCGTTTGTACACTGATGGGTCAGCTTGTAATCCGCCGGGCCCAGTATCGGATGGTCTCCAGTTCCATACTGAGAACGGTTTATGTTTTCCTGTGGATGCTGGATTCTTAAGCCCACAGCAAAAGCCTTTGCTTCCATTGGAATGCCTCTTTTATCCAAGACTTCAAACGTGTCCCTGGCGCTGTGTCCGATAGCCAGCACAAGAATTTCTGTGGGAATCTCTTTCTTTTCATCGACCACTACTCCCTGCAGCCTGCCGTTTTTTACGTTAAAATCGGTCACACGGCTGTTAAAACGGACCTCTCCTCCAAGATTTATGATCTCCTCCCTCATTCCTTTCACGATGCCGCTTAAAACATCGGTGCCGATATGAGGCTTATTTACATAGAGAATAGAGGGATCAGCTCCAAATTCCACGAAAAGCTCCAACACCTTCCGGTTCCTCATAAGAGGATCTTTCACAAGGGTATTAAGCTTTCCATCGGAAAAGGTGCCTGCGCCTCCCTCTCCAAACTGTACATTACAATCCGGTTTTAATGTCCCGCCATTCCAGAATAAGTCCACTGCCTCCCTGCGCTTTTCCACGGACTCTCCTCGTTCCAGAAGAAGGGGATGGTATCCGTGTCTTGCCAGCATGAGCCCGCAAAAAAGTCCGGCCGGTCCGGCACCGATGATAACCGGCCGGCTGGTCATTCGTTCAGTACCCGGCTTTGGAAAGGAATATTCTTTTTTCTCTGATATTCCAATATCTCCGCTTTTTGCTTTATGTATCACATACTCTTCTTTTGTAGTTTCCACATCGATGCTGTAAGTAAAATGGATTTCCTCTTTTTTTCTTGCATCAACAGACTGTTTGATTATTTGAATGGAGCGGATTTCCTTTACCGGAATTTTTAGTGTTTTTGCTGCCTTCGCCCATAAGGCCTCTTCTGTGTGATCCACCGGCAGCTTTAATTGATTAATTCTGATCATTACGTTCCTCATTCCTGCCCCGAAGGACAGCCTTTCCTGCACTAGTACCTGCCAGTATGCCGCAAGACCACGCCCACTGAAGGTTATAACCTCCGCAGATGCCGTCCACGTCAAGAATTTCCCCAGCCAGGTAAAGTCCGTTCATTAGTTTTGACTCCATGGTATTAGGGTCCACATCCCTGGTATCAATGCCTCCGCTGCACACCTGAGCCTGATCAAAGGAATTAGTGGCTATGATTTCTGTTTTAAGTCCCTTTAAAGCAGAGGCCAGCTTTTTAATCTGCAGGGTTGTGATATCTTTAACAAAGCCTTTCTCTGGGATCCCGGCTTCCTTTAAAAGAATCCGGGCAAGCTTGTGATTTAATACGCCATTTAAAAATTCTTCCGCCGGCCGGTAACGAAAGCGCGTTGCCCTTTCCGAAAGAAGCTGTCTGGTACTGTTAAAATCCATGGAAGGTAATAAATCCAGCTCTGCCGTCACCTGCCGGCCTGCATCGATTCCCCCGGCAGCAAAACGGCTGACCTGGAAAACCGGAATGCCGGAGATTCCATAATCCGTGAACTGAAGTTCCCCGCGGTCTTCTGCTGCAGTTTTTCCGTCTATTTTGAGCGTCACAGAAGCCTCTGTCCTGACACCGGCTGCCTGTTTGTACCACTTTTCCCTGCACTTTAGCTGTACCAAAGCAGGCAGCGGCTTAATAATGCGGTGCCCCAAAGCCCTCGCCAGCTGATAACCGCTTCCATCGGATCCTGTTTTTGGTGCCGCCATGGAACCTGCCGCTAATATGATGGCATCTGCCTTTTTCTTTCCTTTGGAAGTCATCAGGGTTAAATCCTTCCTTATCTCCTCAACCTGACAGTCAGTGATGATGGAAACGCCCAGATGGTTAAGTTCAAAAAGTAGCGCTTCTAAAACGGAGACAGCTTGTCCGGTATTGGGATAGACATATCCATTCCGGTCTGTAAGTACAAGACCCAGGTCCTGGAAAAATTCCAATGTCTGTTCCACCGTTATGTGATCCAGCACTTTTTTAATAAACTCCTGCTGACCTCCCCGGTAAGCGCCATCAGGGGTCATTCGATTGGTTAAATTGCATTTCCCATTACCGGTGGAAAGAAGTTTTTTTCCCGGTTTGGCTGTATGTTCTAAAACGGTAACAGAAGCACCCTGTCTGGCTGCCTGGATAGCCGCTGCCAGACCGGAAGCTCCTGCTCCTACGATGAATACCTGTTGTTTCATAAAATCCTCCTGTATCCTCAGACAGACTTATTGTATCCAGTTTGCCTCTTCATTTCAAGTATTTCTTTAGCTTGTATAGGATTCCAGGTAATTAAATACCTCGATCATGGAAGAAAACCATATGCCATCCATTAATTTCCCACGCTCTTCCTCGGGAAAGTCAGTGACGGGCATATGGGTATAAAGGCAGATGGTTGTTTTATCCTGGTAGAGGACGAGAAGATATCCGTCCTCTGAGACAAGATAAAATTTTTCTTTGCCTTTTGCATTTACGGTTTCAACCTCTTCCTGGTTTATAACAATCTGCGCTTCCGTTACAGTTTCTGTTTCTATGGTTGCCCCCGGCAGAGCCTCCTCATGCCTTACGCTGTCCTTTGTAATGGCAAATCCAATTCCTAAGCAGATGGCGGATGCCGCTACGAACAAAAGAAAGCAGAACATATACTTCTTCATGAGTTGATACCTCCTTCATGTAAGTATAGTATCTGCCTTCTTCCTGGGTTTTAATCACAAAAGATGGAATTTTCTTGCAATGCGCACCAGCTTCTTCCCTCCGGGAACGCTTAAAAGCTCTGCTTCATCTACACAGCGCAATTTTAAAAGAAGAATTCCATAAACCACCACAGCTATCGCTATAGCGGCAAGAACACTGAATACATTACGCTTTAAGGTCAGATGCACAAGGAAATAGGTGCCGTAAGCAGCCGCTCCCATAACTCCCGATGCAAGGATAGGAATAATAAATGTTTTCTTGATTTCCTGCCTGTAATTTAAAAATCGATTGATTGCGGCTCCGTTTAAGATACACATGGTAAGGGCAAATAGGATGTTGGAGTAAACCACGCTGTAGATTCCCATCCGGAATCCGAAAAGCATGATACACAGGATGATTACATGAAGGATCAGGGAAATGATCGCATTCTTTAAAGGGGTCTGCATCCGGTTGATCCCCTGTAATACTCCATTGGTCACTGTGGAAAGGGAGAAAAACATGACTGCCACAGATCCGTACATCATCATCTTAATAAGAGACGAGTTGTCATTCCTACTGAATAACAGGTTGCAGATAGGTCCTGCCAGTACGGTAAGGCCGACCGTAGCCGGTATGGCGATGAGCATGGAAAAACGAATCACCATGGAAACCTTGCTTTTTAACTGTCCTCTCTGACCTTCTGCCATTGCTCTTGAAAGGGATGGGATAAGGGCGGAGGAAAGGGAATTGGCAATTGCCACCGGAATGTTAAAGAGAAGCTGGTACTTCCCGATTACGCCCCAGTTGGAAGCAATCTCCGAAGCGCCCATGCCCATAGCCGTCATGCCGTTTCCATAGATGCTGTTGTCAATCACTGTACTGATGTTATAAGCCACGCTGCTTAAAACAATGGGAAAGACTGTCATGAAAAGAACGCCGGAAAGTTCTCCATAGGATTCCCGACGCCTTGTCCTGTCCCTTCTTGCCTGTTTTCTCATAATTGGCCTGTAGCTCAATAAAATAAACAGGAGAAACAGCAGGGCAGCCACAGCTCCTGCTCCTGTACCAATCGTTCCTCCCGCTGCTCCAAGAGCAAAGGAGTATTCCGTTGATCCGTGAACCAGATTGGACTTAAGCCCTGCCTGAAACAGCCTGGAAGCTGCGTATACACTAATAATTGCATTGACGATCTGTTCAAGTACCTGGGATATGGCTGTTGGAAGCATGGTCCCAATCCCCTGGAAATAGCCCCGAAATACGCCCAGATAGGCAATCACCCAAATGGTGGGGGCAAGTGTCTTTAAGGCATAAAAGGTATAAGGCATCTTTAAAAAATGGCTGGCAAACAGATCCGCTCCAAACCAAAGCACAGCAGCTCCCAGTCCTCCTACAACCGTACCGTAAAACAGGGAAACCTTTAACACCCTTATGGAATTGCAGTACTCCTTTCTCGCCAGCCTTGTGGCAATCATCTTTGATACTGCCGTAGGCAGGCTGTAAGATGATACAATCAAAAGGAGGGAATAAATGGAATAGGCAGAGCTATAATATCCATTTCCTTCATTCCCTAAAATATCCGCCAAAGGGATGCGGTAAAACATTCCAATGATCCGTACGATGATGCCTGCCACCGCAAGGATAACTCCCTGGATCAGGAAATTGGAAGATCCCCTTTTTACCTGTTTTTTACTTGTCCTATTCTTTTCCATATAACTTTACATTGGGAGAATCCTGTGCGGAAATAATGCATACCCAGGTTTTTCCCTGGTTCAGGATAATCTCGTTATTCTCCATGTCGTAATAATGTGTTGGGCCGAATTCTCCGTCTTTGCTCCATTTAATGGGGATGGAACGGCCTTCTGTCACGTAACAGCCATAAGAGTCATCCTGTACGTTGATGTTTAAATATTCTGTCGTTGCATAATGGGCGGAAGGACAGTACTGAAGGATGATATTCTTAACCTTGATCTGGCCTTCATTTCCCTTGTGGGGAGCCCCGTACTGAAACCGGTAATAAAGCCCGTCCTCTTCATGGTACTCAAACCACGGCTTGTTGAACACATAGCCTGGATAGACCTTATAGGCATCGCCCACGCCATTTGCTCCTTCAAGAGTCACCTTCCTTCCATCTTTCGCAAAACGGTAATGACCGCGGTAGGACGGGTCGTAGCTTTCTGAGTATCCCAACTGAAGGATGGATTTGTTTAACCTTTCTCCGCTGGTATATGCATTGTGGGGAGTTTTCCGGTCTTTGGTACGGAAATATGCCACCGTACCGATGCCGTTAAGCCCGTTGATGTTATCCACATTGGCCAGATAAGGCTTTGCAAAGGTGCTCTGCCCGTAATGAGCATAGATCGCATCAAACTCGCGGGCAAAATATGTATAATAGGTGCGGCAGCTCCTGACGGAGCCGATCCGGTCCAGATCATCATAATTTTCCAAAATAGCCATATAACGGTTCATCCCACCTTCTGCCGGTGCTTCATAGACCACTCCGGCACGGTTGATTCCGTATTGAGGAAGAGCTTCTTTGTCATTGCTCATCATCACTGCCACCGGCCTCCGGTTTCCGATAGCGGAATCCACCATCTCCCCCGTAAGGTAGCTGCGTATCTTACCATCTTTTTCGGTACGTTCTTCAAAGGTATAGTATTCACCGGAATTCGCTTCTGTCCCATCGTCTGCTGACTCACTGCTGTTTATTTTAATTTCTTTTGTTTCCGCCTGGCCGGTTTCCACCGATTGATCCGGAATCCATACCTTTTCATATTTTTTACCGCAGCCGGATAAAAAAGCGGCAGACAGCATGACGCCAGCGAATCCCAACCATACCTTTTTCATCATCTCGTATATCCTCCCCGGCGTAAGATTTCCTCTTGCTTCCTTTCCATGATCTCCCGTTCATCCTCTTCCATGTGATCATATCCGCATAGATGAAGCATGCTGTGAGCGACTAAAAAGGCAAGCTCCCTTGTTTGGGAATGGCCGTATTTTTCAGCTTGTTCTTCCACCTTATCGATAGATATGACTATATCTCCCAGCAACAGCTCCCCTGTTTCCGGATGAAAGCAGTCGTCCGCCGCTTCTTCTAAATGTTCAAAATCCGAAGGCCTTTCATATTCAATCATGGGAAAGGAAAGAACATCTGTAGGGTTGTCTATCTTACGGTATTCGTTATTGATCTGGCGGATATCCTCATTGTCGGTAATGAGGACATTGACCTCTGCCTCATATGGGCAGTCTTCATAATCCAGTGAATCTTCCACTACCCTTGTAATGATATCTTCGTATGGGATATCCAGCTTTTTTTCGGCCTCATATTCAATATTAATCGTCATAACGCGCCTTTCTGCCGCCAATGGCTTTTGTCTTTCGTTCCACTGGCTTTTTCTTCGACTCATAATCGTCGTAAGCCTGTACGATTTTCTGCACCAGAGGATGACGAACCACGTCGCTGCTGGTTAGATGGCAGAAACCGATGTCGTCAATTCTCTTTAATATTTTCATGGCCGTATCAAGTCCTGATAAACTTCCAGTAGGAAGATCCTTTTGTGTTAAGTCACCAGTTACAATTACCTTTGATCCAAAGCCGATTCTGGTGAGGAACATCTTCATCTGGGCCGGAGTGGTGTTCTGGGCTTCGTCAAGAATAATATAGGCATTGTCCAGGGTACGGCCTCTCATATAAGCCAGAGGTGCTACTTCTATCAGGCCTTTCTCCGCATTGTGAAGATAGCTCTCTGCTCCCATAATCTGATAGAGTGCATCATATAAAGGCCTTAAATAAGGATCTATTTTGCTTTGTAAATCTCCCGGGAGAAATCCTAGCTTTTCTCCTGCCTCAATAGCAGGTCTGGTCAGAATGATCCGGTTTACCTCTCCGTTTTTAAAAGCCTGGATTGCCATGGCCATGGCAAGATAGGTTTTTCCAGTTCCTGCAGGACCGATTCCGAATACGATCATCTTCTTTCTGATCTGGTCCACATACTGCTTTTGTCCGAGGGTCTTTGGCTTTACCGGCCTTCCCGTAATGGTTCTGCAGATAATGTCCTTGTCGATTTCTAAAATCTGACTGTCGCTTTCAGAAAATGACAAAGAAAGGGCATAATCTACATTTTGTTCTGTGATGGAATTTCCCCGTTTGGAAAGCTCAATCAGATTACTAAATACACTCTTTGCTTTCTGCACCATTTGCTCTGATCCAATGATCTTAAGGGCGCCATCGCGTCCAATCATGGTAACATGCAGGGTCCGTTCTATTTTCTTTAGATAGCTGTCAAACTGTCCGCATACATTTTTTTCGTGTTCAGCTGGAATGTCTATGATTGTCTCAATTACGCTCATTTGAATGATTTGTCTCCTCCGGTTCCTCTGATCTTTGTATCTTCAACGCCTCCCGCCTTCCTAAAGGCTCCTCTACCACGAAATCCATGGCAACCTGGCATAAAGATTCATTATCTAGTATTTTAACATGATTTTCCAGAATTTGTACCCCTTTTTCTATTAAATTTTTTTTGTACCTTTCGTTGATATCCTCAGACAGCAGCTTTTTCTCTTCTTCTGTATAGGGGCGCTCGTAGGATATATACTCTTTCCCTGTTATTTTGCCAAAGTAAATGGGAAGATAAAAATTCTGGAATAAATGAAGCTGCTCTTCTTCCATGGTCCTTTTCCAGGAAGTTCCCTCAGGCCGGGGACGGATAAGCATGAAGGAAAAGCGGAAAGCCTTCATATAGTATCCATTCCTCTCTTTCCCTGTTTCTACGTCGATTTTCCGAAAAAGAGGCATCTGTCTGGTAAAATGATATTCTGTCCTGGCTGTTATATCCGCATCAGAGCGTATAAAGTGGGTATTTATCACTGTTTCGCTGTCGTCGATAATGGGAAGGGCGCCGCTGACCAGTATCTGTCCTTCTTCTACCGTATCACCTATGGCTGCCATTGGAACGCCGCTGCGAACGATCATGGAGGTGATTACACCGCCTTTTTCCGCTATGATGTCACAGGGAGTTTCATCCTTTACAGGAATCTCCGACAACACTTCATTTTCTTTTATTTTAACCAAAAGGCGGGTTCCTGATACCCTTGCCGATACCCAGGTTATTTCAGGAAACTTGGTTCGAAAAGATTCTTCCAGAACATCACAATCAATTTTTGATTTTTTCATACCATATCGGATTTCTTCCGATTCGCAGAATTTTAAAAGAGTGTCGTATGTATACATCCGGTTCCCGTCAAATTCAATGTCCCAGATAAACAGGGAAAGGGAATAGAGGATCAAAAAAAAGCTGATGAACCCGGCTGCATATAGTTTCCGTTTTTTGTTCCGATGTAAAAAAAAAGGAAGTCCAAACTTTTTTAAAATCCTAAGTCTGACCTTCGATTTACGCACAAGGGGCTTCACCTTACGGAACCCTTGTACCGTCATGAAAAGCTGATAGGAATGTCCGCAATTTACGACTTTCCACAATTCAATTTCATGTACGTTGCACATGTTAAGAAAACGTTCCGGGGAAAAACCGGTCATTTCTATAGAAAGATAACCGAATAAATAATGATTCAGCCATGCGAGCATTTTATTTCACCTCCAGTACCCTTTTTATTCAAATTCCAGGGATTTTATATAACCGTTGATTTTCATCTCCTCATTGGTGTAGTATTCAATCATCAGCCTGCTACCGCCAATGATCACCCGACAGTTTTTTGCCTGAAGTTTGATGGAACAGTCTGTATACAGGATAATGCTTCGGTAATTTTCTATTACAACGCTATGACGTCCAAGAAAAGATACAAGCACTTCTCCCAGAACCACGTCCTTCGGGAGTTTTAAGGCGGAAGCTGCTTTTTCCTTTGATTCCTCAAACATAATCCCTTTTCTGCCCCTCTCTTTTTATTTTTGCAAATCAATTTGGGGATTTAACCCCTTTATACTATATGCAAAAAAGATGCGGAACATTCTACGGCATTAAAAGTCGAAAAAACCCCTGGTCACATAGAAATGGGACCAGGGGCTCATCTTTTAACTATTAGTTATATTTACGTTTTCTTGCAGCTTCAGACTTTTTCTTGCGTCTAACGCTTGGTTTCTCGTAATGCTCTCTCTTACGAATTTCCTGCTGGATACCTGCTTTTGCACAGTTTCTTTTGAATCTGCGTAAAGCACTATCTAAGGTCTCGTTGTCTTTAACGATAACATTTGACATAGCTCACACCTAACCTCCCTCCAGTTGTGTACTTGTGCATAATACAACTGTTTGGGTATTTTATAGCACTGATATGATTATAGCATAATTTTGCCATTCGTCAAGAAAAATTTTATATTTTTCTTAATGTTTCCCTGATTAATTCAGCTGTTCTGCAACAACTTCCGCAACTTTTTCAAGGCATGCATCCACTCCTGCCGGATTCTTTCCGCCTGCCTGAGCCATATTCGGACGACCGCCGCCGCCTCCTCCGACTAAGGAAGCAATGGCTTTGATCAAGTTGCCTGCATGAGCTCCCTTCTTCTGTGCGTCCTCCGTCACAGTAGCCATCAGATTTACTTTATCATCCTGTACAGAGGCGATTACAATGACTCCATCGCCTATCTTATCTTTCAGCTGGTCGCCCAGATTGCGGAGTCCATTCATATCCACATCAAGCACCTTTGTGGCAAGAACCTTAACTCCCTTAATCTCTTTCACCTGATCCATTACATTACCAAGAGAGTCTTTTGCAAGTTTGCTTTTTAACTTTTCATTCTCAGAATGCAGGGCTTTTATTTCTTCTAAAAGGGACTCAATTTTTGCCGTCAGGGAGGATGGTGTTGTCTTGACAGCCTTTGCTGCTTCAAGAAGCTCTTTTTCTGTTTCCTGATAATAATGCATCAGGCCGTCTCCGGTCAGGGCTTCGATTCTCCGGACTCCGGCTGCGATACCGGTTTCAGACAGGATCTTAAAAGAGCCGATCACTCCCGTATTGTTAATATGGGTGCCGCCGCAAAGCTCTGTGGAAAAGTCTCCCATTTTCACAACGCGGACCGTATCGCCGTATTTTTCCCCAAACAGTGCCATAGCACCTGATTTTTTGGCTTCCTCTAAAGACATGATTTCCGTTTTTACAGGAAGAGATTCCTTGATTTTCTCATTTACCAGGGTTTCCACCTGTTGGATTTCCTCAAGTGTCATGGCTGAGAAATGAGTAAAGTCGAAACGCAGCCTGTCTCCGTCAACTAAGGAACCGGCCTGCTCTACATGATTGCCCAGAACTGCTCTTAAGGCTTTCTGGAGAAGATGGGTTGCACTGTGGTTTTTTCCCGTATTCTGGCGGTTATTTTCACAAACCTTTAAGGTAACCACATCTCCTGTCTGCAGCATTCCCTTTATCATTCTGCCCACATGGCCCACTTTTCCACCCTGTAAATGGATGGTATCTTCCACCTTAAATTCGCCCATATCACTTACGATTCTGCCTACATCGCCCTGCTGGCCTCCCATGGTTCCGTAAAATACGGTCTGTTCCGTCACAATGGTTCCGGTCTCTCCGTCGGTAAGCGCCTCCACTAAGTCTGTTTCCGAAGTGAGAACAAGGATTTTGGAATCACAAACCAGCTTATCATAGCCGATAAACTCCGTTGTAATGGCAGGATCAATGGACTGGTAGACAGTGACATCAGCCCCCATGTAATTGGTGGTCTTTCTGGCATTTCTGGCTGTTTCCCTCTGCTTTTGCATAGCAGCTTTAAAGCCGTCTTCATCCACACTGAAATTCTTTTCTTCCAGAATCTCCAGAGTCAGATCCAGAGGGAATCCGTAGGTATCATATAATTTGAAAGCATTCTCACCGGAAAGGATGGTGATCTTCTCTTTTATCATCTCCTCTTCCAGCTCGCCAAGTATTGCTAGGCCCTGGTCAATGGTCTTGTTAAACTTGTCTTCCTCCTGGGTCAGAACTTTTAGAATCATAGCTTTCTTTTCTTCCAGTTCCGGATATCCATCCTTAGATAAGTCAATCACGGTGGCGGACAAGTCTGCAAGGAACTTTCCTTCGATTCCCAGAAGTCTTCCATGGCGGGCAGCTCTTCTTAAGAGGCGGCGGAGAACATAGCCCCGTCCCTCATTGGAGGGCATAATGCCATCGGATATCATAAAGGTACAGGACCGGACGTGATCTGTGATCAGCCGAAGGGATACATCCACATCAGGATCCTTCTTGTATTCTGTCCGGGCCAGTTCAGCCACACGGTTTAAAAGAGCTTTAATGGTATCTATATCAAAAATGGAATCTACATCCTGAACAACTACGGCCAGACGTTCCAGTCCCATGCCGGTATCAATGTTCTTCTGCTGTAATTCCTCATAGTTTCCATGGCCGTCATTTTCAAACTGTGTAAATACATTATTCCATACTTCCATATAACGGTCGCATTCACAGCCAACGGTACAGTCTGGCTTGCCGCAGCCGTACTTCTCTCCCCTGTCGTAGTAAATCTCAGAACAGGGGCCGCAGGGACCTGCGCCGTGCTCCCAGAAATTGTCTGCCTTTCCCAAGCGGAAAATACGCTCGGGCGCAATGCCGATTTTCTTATTCCAGATTTCGAAGGCCTCATCATCTTCCAGATATACGGAGGGATACAGCCTGTCCGGGTCAAGGCCGACTACCTGGGTCAGAAATTCCCATGACCAGTGAATCGCCTCATCCTTAAAATAATCCCCAAAGGAAAAGTTTCCCAGCATCTCAAAGAATGTGCCGTGGCGGGCTGTCTTGCCAACGTTCTCAATATCTCCTGTCCGGATACACTTCTGACAGGTAGTCACCCTTTTTCTTGGCGGGATTTCCTGGCCTGTAAAATATGGCTTAAGGGGAGCCATGCCCGAGTTGATTAACAACAAGCTGTTATCATTATGCGGAACCAGGGAGAAGCTTTTCATCGCCAGATGTCCCTTACTCTCAAAAAATTCAAGGAACATTCTCCTCAGTTCATTCACACCGTAGTTCTTCACGTTACTGTCCTCCGTTTGCTATTTTGTCTCTTTCGTCGCATTGCCGCTGTTTACGGCATCTTTATGGTCTCTGTATTTCTTGCCGCATACGATACCGCCCCATGCAAGAAACAGGAAGAACAGAAATTTTATTGCGGTCTCCAGTAAACTTGCAAATATTGCTGTCATATTTTTTTCCTCCCGAAAATTCATATAGTATCACTCATTTTACTATCCTATCATATGGGATTTTATTTATCAAGATGTTGGTATGTAAATTTTTTCTCTCAAAATAAAAAAGTACGGTAAAAACCGTACTTTTTACTGATCATCTTTTAAAGAGAGAACATCCATGTATTCTGTTACCAGATCATAGGCCCGCGCCCTCGTGGACTCTGCCATGGAAGCAGTGTACTCAACCTCTTCCAGGCTTCCGCCGCTGTATTTTTTTGCGGCCTCCTCTGCCTTTGCATCCCTGCTTTTGATCCATGCCTGCTGTGAAGTTTCAAGGGTTTCCTTATCTTCGTCAGCCAACCCTTCTATAATAGCGGTATAAATCGCATTCTGTTCCCTGTTCCACAGCTTAAATTCTTTATCTACCAGGGCTTTCATGGAATAGGTATTGGAATCTCCTGATTCCTCCCGCATCTTTTTGATCTGGGCATCCAGTTCCAGCAAATGCTTTTGATAATAGGCTGCCCCCTCCGCAGGAGCGGCTGCATACGCCTGCCGGCTTTTTAAATCCGGACTTATGGGTGAAATTACGGTTTCCTCTATGGAAGCCTCGTTAGAGTTTTCCTCTGCCTGGGGAACCGGTTCTGCCTGGTCAGAAACTGCAGCACTTTTCATCCGAAGTTCGGCATCTGCCGGCTGGGATCTGTTCTCCGCTGCGGTTTCAGTATTGGGGGTGGCCGCCGGACCGGCTTTTCTCATCTTTGATTCCTCTGCAGAAGCAGGCGCTTCCTGGGGAGCCGCCATATCCGCTGAAAACAATTCCGGCGTTCCGCCATAGCCTTTTGCCTCTGCTTGGTCATCCGGAATTTCGGAGTTTGAAAGCCCAGTGATTCCCAAAGGATCCGAAACATTTTCCTTGCTTTTTATAAACGTGGATGTGGCAAGGGTTATGAGGATCCCGATGACCAGAATGCTTCCAATTACAATCCAAATTCCTCTATTTTTATCCATGAAATATCATCCTAACCTATTTGATGAAAATAACATAGCACAAATAAAAAAGAAAGAAAATAGGAATTCGCAATTAGTAAGACATTGTAAGAGATATGTAAGTTTTTGGCATTTTCCAATGCTTGCCATATCATATCCCTTCGTCGACCTGCAGATCATCTCCATCTGCAGCGCTTGTGGCCAGCACGTCACACCGCTCATTCTGAGGGTGGCCGGCATGTCCCTTTACCCAGTGAAAAGTCACCTGATGAGGTTCTATGGCCTTTAACAGCCTTTCCCATAGGTCAATGTTCTTTACAGGGCCGCTTTTGCCCCTCTTCCAGTTGTTTTTTACCCAATTCTCAATCCAATGCTGATTAAATGCGTCTGTCACATATTTGGAATCAGAGTATAGATCTACCTGACATGGCCTGGTTAACGCTTCCAGACCTGCAATGGCCGCCATAAGTTCCATACGGTTGTTGGTGGTTTTTACATATCCCCCTGACATGGTTTTTTCGTGGAGCTGCCCTTTGGAATCAGTAAATTGCAAAACCGCGCCATAGCCTCCTGGCCCGTCAGGGTTTCCTCTTGCAGCTCCGTCGGTAAATAATTGTACTTTCGTCACTTTCTTTTGTTCTCCTTATCTATCCCATTTATCACATAAAGAATTAATTTGATCCGCAAATTTGGCAAGATCTTTATTGGCTCCGCCTTCGTTATGACGGATAACCTGCAAAAGCCTTTCGCCGGCAGCAAAAAGCCTTCCATAAACACCCACTGGTTTTTTTGAGATTTCCGGTCCTTTGACAACTGCAACGCCCTCTGTCTCATCCAGCCATCTCCCAAGGGAAAGATCATAAACAGAACCGGAGTGAGGGGCTTTAACCCTGTATCCGTAATCCTTCTCTAGGAGCTGCTCAAAGGAGCTGCAAACCAGATCATCACCGTGTACCAGAAATACTTGTCGCGGTTTTTCTTCAAAAGCGTTCAACCAGGCAATCAATCCTTCCATATCTGCGTGGGAACTCATTCCCTCCATCTGTTCTATATGGGCTTCCACCTGAATGGTTTCGCCAAACAGCCTTACTTCACTGCAGCCTTCGATCAGGCTCCTTCCCAAGGTTCCTATGGACTGGTATCCGGTGAAAACGATCGTACAAGACCGTCTCCATAAATTATGCTTTAAGTGATGGCGGATACGGCCTGCATCACACATGCCCGCCGCTGAAATGATCACTTTTGGTTTCGAATTAAAATTAATGTTCTTGGATTCTTCACTGGTAACCGACAGCTTTAAGCCTGGAAAGGATATGGGGTTGATGCCTTTCATGACCAGTTCCTTTGTTTCTTCATCATAGCAGTCTACCAGATTATCTTTAAAAATTTGGGTTGCTTCCACTGCCAAAGGGCTGTCGACATAAACCTCAAACCCATCATGACCGGTGACCAGCTTCTCTGCCTTGATTCGGCGGAACATATAAAGGAGCTCCTGGGTCCTTCCCACTGCAAATGCGGGTATTACCACGTTTCCACCACTGTCAAGGGTCTTTTGGACAATGCCTGCAAGAATGGAAACATGATCCGGTATCACACCGTGAAGCCGGTCTCCGTAGGTGCATTCCATAACCACATAATCCGCCTCTTTTATGTAGTGAGGGTCACGGATTAAGGGCTTGTTCTTATTGCCGATATCACCGGAAAATACGATTTTTTTAGAGATTTCGCCTTCTGTGATCCAGATTTCAACAGAGGCGGAACCAAGAAGATGGCCTACGTCTATAAAGCGGATAGTAAAGCCATCCTCCAGTTCCACCTTTTCGTTGTAATTGTAGGAATGAAACAGCTCCAATACGCCCATGGCATCATTGATTCCGTACAGGGGTTCTTCTTCCGGGAGGCCAGCCCGCCTGGCTTTTCTGTTCTTCCATTCTGTTTCAGACTCCTGAATATGGGCGCTGTCCTTCAGCATAATTCCGCAAAGGTCGGCGGTTGCCACGGTGGAGATCACCCGTCCCCGGAACCCTCTTGCATAGATAAAGGGAAGCATTCCTGCGTGATCGATATGGGCATGGGTCAAAAGAACATAATCAAGTTCCGCATAGCTGACTGGCAGATCCACATTTACAAATTTATCAATCCCCTGCTCCATACCGCAGTCCACAAGGATTTTAAAACCGGCAGCTTCCAGATAATGACAGCTCCCGGTTACCTCGCGGGCTGCGCCGATGAACATTAATTTCATAAAGCCCTCCTGTTGTACCTGTTTTTTGTATTATACCATTAATTTAGATAATAATGCAAATCATACCGCCATTACTATCGTTAATTATTTTTTGGAGGGTGTCCTGAAGTTTTATTTGACAGTCTTCCGTAAGCTGGGAAACTTTCTGCTGAATGCCGTCTTCCACGATCTGTTCAATGGATTTTCCAAAGATATTGGTGTTCCATATTCCGTCTTCGCTATCTCTTGCATTTTCTTTAATGTAAGCGATCAGATCTTCTGCCTGCTGTTCGCTTCCGACAATAGGAGCGATCTCTGTCTGGATATGGGCTTTGATTAAATTAATGGAAGGTGCTTCTGCCCGCATTTTTACTCCGTATTTATTACCGTGCTTAATGACTTCTGGTTCATCCAGAATAATTTCGGACCGTTCCGGAGTTACGATTCCATAACCTTTGAAACGAACCTGGCTCATGGCCTGATTGACCTTTTCGTATTCTGCCTTCATTTTTGCAAGCTCACTTAAGGTTTGCATCAACTGGTATTCACCCTCTATCGGAAGCCCTACATAGTCGCTTAAAATCTGATAATAATAACTGTCATCCACATCCATGACAACGGATACGCTGCCGTCGGCCATATTTAAGTTCTGGATCTTAATGGACCGGACGCTTTCTGTTGATCCGTCAAATAAGTCTGATGATACATCCTTCATGTGGGATACTTTTTTTACCATATCTTTTGCAGCCTGGATTACCTGGGCTTTCAGCCAGTGGGTGGCAGGGAGGATCTCAAGCCATTTGGGAATGAAGAAATCCATTTCTGTTACAGGGAATTCCTTTAATACCCGTTCAAGGATGTTATTTACGTCATCCTTCTTTAACTGTTCACAGTTAATGGGCATGACCGTTACCCCGTATTTCTGGCTTATATCCTTTGAAAGAGCCGCTGTTTCCTCAGAATACGGCCTTGCAGAATTGAGCAGAATAATAAATGGTTTCCCAAGGTTTTTTAATTCCTGTACGGTGCGCTCTTCTGCAGCTATGTAGTTGGGACGCTTCAGTTCGCCGATGGAACCGTCTGTGGTTATGACTACGCCAATGGTAGAATGGTCATTAATGACCTTTCTGGTTCCGATTTCTGCCGCTTTCGTAAAAGGGATCTCGTAATCAAACCAGGGTGTTTTCACAAGCCGCTCTTCATCATTTTCAATGTGGCCGGCAGCACCGTCTACCATAAAGCCTACACAGTCGATCAAGCGGACTTTTGTTTCGATCTCATCTCCCAAACGGATGGTTGCCGCTTCTTTGGGGATGAATTTTGGTTCTGTGGTCATGATGGTTTTTCCTGCCGCACTCTGGGGCAGTTCGTCCCTTGTCTGAGTTTTCTGGTGTTCATCCTCCATGCCCGGCAGAACCATTAATTCCATAAAACGCTTGATAAAAGTAGACTTTCCTGTTCTTACCGGCCCCACAACTCCAATGTAGATTTCTCCGTTGGTTCGGGCTTTGATATCATTGTATACGTTATAATTGTCCATAAAGATTCCCCCTTCTGTGCTGTTATACTATATGCATGGGAGAAAGGATTATTCCCTTTTATTTTTCACGCCGCTTCTCTTTTATCATCGCATTTGGACTGGTGAAAAAGGAATAAATTAAGGATGGCAAAGCAGCTTTTACACTTCATTTGCCATCCTTTAAAAATCTGGTATTCTGCGAAATCCACATGATTATTCGCTTAAATATGCCTTCTTTACCGAATCATTATTCATCAGTTCATGGGCATTGCCGCTTAACACTATGGCCCCTGTTTCCAGAACATAAGCGCGGTTTGCAATGGACAAAGCCTTTTTAGCGTTTTGCTCCACCAACAATACCGTTGTTCCTGACTTGTTTACTTCCTGAATAATATCAAAAATCTCATTCACGTAAATCGGGGAAAGGCCCATGGAGGGCTCATCAAGCACAATCACCTTTGGATGGCTCATCAGTGCTCGTCCCATGGCTAACATCTGCTGCTCTCCGCCGCTTAAAGTTCCCGCAGGCTGGTTCTTTCTCTCCAGAAGCCTTGGGAAACGTTTGTAGATCATCTGCAGGGTTTCTTCTATCTCATTCTTATCCCGTCTTGTATAAGCACCCAGCTTTAAATTTTCATAAACGCTCAAAGCTGCAAACACCCGCCGTCCTTCCGGTACATGAGCCATACCCATGCCCACAATTTTATCGCCCCGGATTCTTGTGATATCCTGGCCGTCAAACTGGATGGTACCGGAGGCCGCCTTTAAAAGGCCGGTTATGGTATGAAGGGTCGTGGTTTTTCCAGCGCCGTTGGCGCCGATCAGGGCTACGATCTCACCCTCGTTTACTTCAAAGGAAATATTCTTAAGCGCCTTGATGACGCCATAATATACTTCTAAGTCTTTTACTTCAAGTAGTGCCATTCCTTAAGCCTCCTTATTCTCCCAGATATGCCTTGATTACTTCCGGATCATTGAGCACATCCGCCGTTTTTCCCTGGGTAAGCACCTGGCCGAAATTCAGTACGGTCAGCCTTTCGCAAATGCCGGAAACAAGCTTCATATCGTGTTCAATGAGCAGAATGGTCATATCAAAATTATCCCGTACAAAGCGTATGGTATCCATAAGCTCTGTGGTTTCATTGGGATTCATACCGGCTGCCGGCTCATCCAAAAGCAAAAGCTTAGGACCTGTGGCAAGGGCACGGGCGATCTCCAGCTTCCTTTGTTTTCCGTATGGAAGGTTGGAAGCGAGGATATCCTTTTCTTCATCAAGGCCAAATACTTTTAAAAGCTCTATGGCCCGCTGATCCATCTCTTTTTCCACTTTAAAGTACTTAGGCAGGCGGAGAATTCCTGTGACCGTCCCATAGGAATAGGCGTTGTGAAGACCGGTCTTAACATTATCAAGAACCGTTAATTCCTTAAACAGACGGATATTCTGAAAGGTTCTTGCGATTCCGGCCCTGTTGATATCCACTGTCTTTTTCCCTGTTATGTTTTCTCCGTCCAAGAAAATAGTACCTGTATTGGGTTTATATACACCAGTTAAAAGGTTAAAGATCGTGGTTTTACCGGCTCCGTTTGGGCCGATAAGACCATAAAGCTGTCCTTTTTCAATGGTGATGCTGAAATTATCTACGGCGCGCAGTCCGCCAAAGGATATTCCAAGATTCTTGATTTCCAGTAAAGCCATGGTTATGCCCTCTCCTTTTCTGCCCTGTTCTTATGAAAATACCGTTTCCTGAGATCAATTAATTTAGGACTCCAGTTAAATATCATCATGACAATCAGGATGATGGCGTAAATCAGCATCCGGTAGGTATTTAAACCTCTCAAAAGCTCCGGAAGCAGAGTTAAGAGAACTGCAGCGATCATGGAACCACGGATATTACCGATTCCGCCGAGAACCACAAATACAAGAATCATGATGGACTGGTTATAGCCAAAATTCTTCTGTGTCGCAGTAAGTGCAGAAAGGTTATGGGAATACAGAACACCGGCCACGCCTGCCAGGGAGGCAGAAATGGTAAAGGCCATTAATTTGTATTTTGTAATGTTAATACCAATGGATTCCGCCGCAATGCGGTTATCGCGTACAGACATGATAGCCCGGCCGGATCTGGAATGAATTAAATTCAGAACGATTACCAGCGTAATCAAAATAAGGATAACTCCAATGGCAAAGTTGGAATTTTTAGGTGTTCCTGTAATTCCCTGGGCACCGTTTATGATGACTGTCCCCTCTTTTGCCATATTGAGAGCTCCTGCGTTTTTTAAGGAAAAGTGAAGCCCGTCAGCATCTTTTCCAATGTAAACCACGTTTATCACATTTTTAATGATTTCTCCAAATGCCAGGGTCACAATAGCCAGATAATCGCCCCGAAGCCTTAAAACCGGAATTCCAACCACAATACCAGCCAGCGCTGCCGAGAAAGCACCAATTAAAATTGCGAAAAAGAAACGGATTCCCGCGTTTGGAATGGTCTCCAGCATGGCAATGGAAAACAAGGCACTGGAAAAGGCTCCCACACACATGAAACCTGCATGACCCAGACTCAGTTCTCCAAGGATCCCTACGGTTAAGTTCAAGGATACTGCCATAATGGTATAAATGCACAGAGGCACCAAAAGGCCCTTCATCAGGTTGCTCACCTGGCCTGCGTTTACCAGAAGCTGTACGATAATATAGGCGGCGATCACCAGCCCAAAGGTTATTATATTGCTTTTTAATGTCTTATTCAGACGGAAATTTATCTTCATACTTTTTTCCATATCGTCCACCTATACTTTCTCGTTGATCTTCTTACCCAGGATTCCGGTTGGCTTTACAAGAAGAACGACAATAAGGACTCCAAATACGATGGCATCGGAAAGCTGGGAAGAAATATAAGCTTTGCTTAAGTTTTCAATCACACCCAGTAAGAGTCCGCCGATTAACGCTCCCGGAATGGAGCCGATCCCGCCAAATACGGCAGCCACGAATGCCTTAATGCCTGGCATGGAGCCTGTATAGGGGGTAAGAGTCGGATAAGCGGAACAAAGAAGCGCACCAGCCACAGCAGCCAGAGCAGAGCCAATGGCAAAAGTAAGGGCAATGGTTCCGTCCACATTAATTCCCATGAGCTGGGCGGCTCCCTTATCTTCCGACACGGCAAGCATGGCCTGTCCTGCTCTTGTCTTTCTGATAAACATCGTCAGACCGATCATAATGATGATACAGCTGATGATCGTGACAATGGTCTCACCGGAAATGATCAGCTTTCCCTGTGCAAGCTTAAGGGCCGGAACTGTTACGACAGAAGTAAAGGATTTCGGATTAGAACCAAAAACGAGCAGTGCGATGTTTTGGAGCAGGTAGCTCACACCGATTGCCGTGATCAGAACCGCAAGAGGGCTTGCCATACGGAGAGGACGGTAAGCGACCCCCTCAATGACAACACCAAGAACCGTGCATAGGATCACTGCAAGAAGTATGCCGGCAACCGGACCTAAGCCCATTGTGCTGACAACTGTGAACACCACGTATCCTCCGATCATAATTACATCGCCATGAGCAAAGTTAAGCATCTTGGCAATGCCATATACCATGGTATAACCCAAGGCAATGATCGCATAAACACTGCCCAGACTTAAGCCATTAATAAAATAGGATATGAAACTCATCATACCATCGCACCTCATTCGTTGTTTATTTTAAAAGAAGAGAGTCGTCCTCTGGACGACCCTCTATTGGGTCATTTACCAAATGAATGAAATTCAGTAATTACATCGCTGTGTAAACACCATTTACGATCTTAACTGCTTTTGGTGCCTTATCCGGTTCTCCGTCTTTGGACCACTTCATGTTCTCGCCTGTTAAGCCGTTTACAGAAACTTCTGTCATAGATGTCTTTAACGCGTCGCAGATTGCAGAAGCATCCATGTCTGCTGTAATTGCAGCCTTTTCAGCAGCAGCCTTGATGGCGTAAACCGCATCATAACCATCGGCAGCAAACTGGTTAGGTATTTCGCCGTACTTCCCTTTGAATGTAGTAACAAACTTCTGGGTAAGTTCATCCTTTGCATCAGCAGCAAATGGTGTCAGAAGCATTACGTTTTCAGCTAAGGAAGTATCAAAATTTTCTACGGTTAAGAGTCCGTCAAGTCCGTCACAGCCAAAGAACTGTGGCGCGTATCCCATCTGCTTTGCCTGTGCAAGGATTAAGGCAGCCTGGGAATAGTAAATCGGAAGGAATACAAGCTCAGCGCCTGAATCCTGTGCCTTCTGAAGCTGTACGGAGAAGTTGGTATTGTTGTCTGCGGTAAATGCCTCATCAGACACAATTTCAATTCCCTGGTTTGCTGCTTCAGAGAGGAATTTATCATGGATACCGGATGAATAAACATCGGAGCTGTCATAAATAATAGCGACCTTGGTAGCCAGTTTGTTCTCACCAATGTACTGTGCGGAAGCTGCTCCCTGGTTTGGATCAGAGAAGCATACACGGAACTGGTTGTCAAATTTAGCGCAGTCTACGGCTGAACCGGAAGGAGTGAGCTGGAAAATGTTATCATTACTGGATTCCGCACCTACTGCGATACAGGGAGCGGAGGTAACAGTACCGACTAACATCTGCATACCCCAATCCTTTAAGGTATTGTACGCATTTACTGCTTTTTCCGTATCGTTTTCATCATCCTGGAAGCTGTACTCAATCTGAGTCCCATTGATTCCGCCGTTAGCGTTAATCTCGTCAATGGCTAATTCCGCACCGCGCATAACAGCCTGTCCGTAAATCGCTGTGCTTCCAGTGATCGGTCCGATACCACCGATTTTAAAGGAACCTTCTCCAGAAGCCTTTGCTGCTTCTGAGGACTCTCCCGATGCCGCTTTTTCCCCGGCGGTGGTTTCTGAAGTCTTGCCGCTTCCGCAGGCAGTTAAAGATGCTGCCAAAGCAACTGCCATGACAAGGCTCAGTAACTTCTTCATAGATTTTTTCATAATCCATTCCTCCTCATAAAACGTTTTATATATACGTTTCGTTGGTAATATTTACTTGATAAAGGCAGGCAATGCACACCGGAATCCAGCAAATCTTCCGTTCGATGAGCCAGGGGCTGATCGAACTTCGTTGACGTATACATAGTCTTTATAATAAAATGGCTTTTAAAAAAAGTCAACTGATTTTAATTTAATTATAAAAAAATCGACATGTTTCTTTTTTCCTGCCTGCACATGAGGAATGTTTCTCCATTAATCCCACGGCAGATCAGAACTTTCAATGGTCTTATCCCTAAGCATTAAATCTTTAACAGCTTCGGAGGCTGGTTTATTATTAAATAAAACTGCATTTACCTGCTCCACAATCGGCATGGATACGCCGTATTTTTCCGACAGGGCCAGAGCGGCTTTGGCAGAATAAATACCTTCTACCACCATCTTCACTTCCTTTGTGGCTTCCTCCATGGTTTTTCCCTGGCCAATCAGGATTCCGGCTCTCCGGTTCCGGCTGTGCATACTTGCACAGGTTACGATCAGATCTCCGATTCCGGATAAGCCGCAAAAGGTCTGAAATTTACCGCCCATTTCCGTGCCAAGCCTTGATATTTCGGCAATGCCCCTTGTGATCAGAGCTGCTTTTGTGTTATCACCATAGCCAAGTCCATCTGCGATACCAGCAGCAAGGGCGATGACATTTTTGATGGAGCCTCCAAGCTCAATTCCCAGGATGTCAGGACTTGTGTAAACCCGGAAAACCTCACTCATAAAAATTCCCTGAATGTATTCTGCTGTCTTTCTGGTACGGGCACCTGCCACGCAGGTGGTGGGAAGGTTTTTGCTCACCTCTTCCGCATGACTTGGTCCGGAAAGGACTGCCACATCTGCCATGGGAAGCTCTTCTTCCAATATTTCGGAGAGGGTCATAAGAGAGGATTCTTCAATTCCCTTTGCAACGTTGACCACTACCTGGCCATATCTGCAAAATGAATTCATCTTTCTTGCCGTTGAACGGACATAAACGGAAGGAACTGCCGTAACAAGAAGATCCCTCCCTGTCATAGCTTCTTCTAAGTCTTCCGTAAAAGTCATATTCTCAGTCAGCACCAGATCCGGCAGGGTATGATGCCTGTGGGTCGATCTCATCTCCGAAATTTCCTCAGGAAGAGCAGACCAGACAGCCACCTCATGCCCATTATTATATAGAAGAGCTGCAAGCGCTATTCCCCAGCTCCCAGATCCGATCACTCCGATTTTAGCCATTTTCTTCACCTCATGTTATTTTTTTCCTGATCCAAAGGAAATTTTATTCTCTCTGCCGCGGACAAGGCGTCCGATATTTGCCCGGTGGCGCCAGAAAGCCTGACCGCTTATCAGTGCTGTCACTATGTAGAATTCAGGCAATAATCTTTGATCAAGACCATATGCGCCCATCATTCCAAAGAGGAACAGCCATATTAGAAAAATTGTTGCGACTACCAGAGAACCAAGAGAAACATATCTTGTAACAGCAACGATCAAAACAAATGCCACCAGGCATAAAAGCATCATTCTTAAATCAGTAGCTACAATCAGCCCGGCTGTGGCAGCAATGCCCTTGCCGCCTTTGAAATTAAGATAGAACGGGTAATTATGGCCCAGGATTACGCCAAAACCAGTATACAATATCAGAAGATAAATCATCTCCGGCTGGGACCGGAACAGGACACGGATCATTAAGCAAGGCAGCAATGACTTTAAGAAATCACCTAAAAAGACCACTGCTCCTGCCTTTGGCCCCATAACCCTTAGGGCGTTGGTCGTGCCGGAATTACCGCTTCCGTGGTTGCGGATGTCAATTTTATGAGCCTTTCCGTAAAAATAACCGGACTGTATGAGTCCGAATAAATAACCTGCAATAAGACAGATGATTCGCTCCATACGATTATTCCTTTCCGCTTCTTTCTCTGTATATAAACTTAAGGGAGGTTCCCCGGAAACCGAATGCTTCCCGGATCTTATTCTCTAAATACCTGGTATAGGAAAAGTGAGTCAATTCCTTATCGTTTACAAAGATTACAAAAGTCGGAGGCTTAACAGCAACCTGGGTGATATAATAGAGTCTTAATCGTTTGCCCTTATCGGACGGGGGCTGCTGAAGGGCCACGGCTTCTGACATGATTTCATTTAGAACTCCAGTGGCTACCCGAAGAGTCTGGTTCTCCCGAACCATATCAATCACCTCGAACATTTTATTCATCCTTTGACCGGTTTTTGCAGAGATAAATAAGTATTCTGCATAAGGCATAAAGGATAAAGTATTCTTGATCTTGTTTGTATATTCATAGATGGTCTTATCGTTCTTTTCAATGGCATCCCATTTGTTGACTGCAACAACGATGCCCTTTCCACGCTCATGGGCAATACCCGCAATTTTTGCATCCTGTTCGGTTACGCCTTCTTCCGCGTCAATGACCACTACCACCACATCGGCCCGTTCAACTGCCGTAACGGTACGGATGATGCTGTAGCGCTCCAGTTCCTCTTTGATCTTACTCTTCCGTCTCAGACCTGCCGTATCAATGAACACATATTCCGTGCCATTATGAACGATCTCCGTATCCACCGCATCCCTGGTAGTACCTGCAATATTGGAAACAATGACCCGGTTTTCTCCCAGGAGCTGATTTATAATAGAAGATTTGCCGACGTTTGGCTTTCCTACAATTGCAATTCTCGGCCTGTCATCCTCTTCTTCCTCTGTATCAAAGGTGCTAAAATGCTTTGCCACCTCATCAAGAAGCTCTCCAAGGCCCAGTCTGGAAGCAGCAGAAACAGGGACCGGATCCCCGATTCCTAAGTTATAGAACTCATATACATCATTCCCGAACTTCTGGAAGCTGTCCACTTTATTGACAGCAAGAACGATGGGCTTTTTGGATTTACGAAGCATGTCAGCGACCTTGGAATCAGAGTCCACAAGTCCCTGACGTACATCCACGATAAAAATGATGACATCTGCGGTGGCAATGGCGATCTCCGCCTGTTCCCTCATCTGGGACAGGATGATGTCGCTGCTGTCCGGCTCAATACCCCCTGTATCAATCAGGGTAAAATTCATATCCAGCCAGGTACAGTCTGCATAGATCCGGTCCCTGGTAACGCCTGGTGTGTCCTTTACAATAGAAATGGTGTCACCGGCTAAAACATTAAACAACGTAGACTTTCCCACATTGGGGCGGCCTACGATGGCAACTACTGGTTTACTCATATGTTATTTCCTTTCTCTATTCCGCCCATGCATTTGGTACATAAAGGTATGCCCGCATGGTGTTTCTTCCTCTCGACCACGTTTTCCGCGCATTAAGGGATACCCGAAGGGTATTTCCCCTTTTCTGCCGGATGTTCCGGTTATGAGGGTATACCCGTAAGGTTGTTTAATTCATACCCTTCATAAGAAGCTTCATTCTCTTCTACCGGCATAAGAACTGCCTGTACAAAATCCTGACCGCTTGATTTTACAATATCTACCTGTACTTGTAAAGCATTTTGTACATCCTGACGGGTCAGGTCATCAAGAAATACCTCTTCTCCGCTTCGGAACATGCATTCCGGAAGCAACAACCGTCTGCCCAGTGCCTGTCCCTTAAGCTGTCCGATTAAATCCTGGCCGGTGATTAGGCCTGCCACTGTGATTTGCTCCCCGAAAAAGTCATTGGTAATAGGGTAAACGTGAATGATCCGCCCGGGAAATTTTTCCTGTACCAGTTTTGCATGTCTACCAATATAAGGGGCGGCAAGCCTGCCTGTTGCGATTGAGATCTCTTCAGACTTATGGTCATCTTCCAAAGTTTCCAGAGCGGCCCTAATCTCCTCATCCAAAAGCCTCAGCATGCCTACGCCGTTTTCCAGCTGAATATATCCGTCGTAACGGCTCTCTTCCGGAAAAGGCAGCCCTGCCAGGATATAAAGCTCGTCACTGGCATGAATGAAATGGGTTCCATGGGTTTTATAAAGCTTATTCTGCCATCGTCCGATGATCTCCACGATCTCTTTTGCATCCTCAGCCGTAAAGGGCTGTAAAGGATAAAGACCATCCCGGTATTTTGACATTCCAACAGGGACAGCGGATACGCTCTCCATATATGGGAGGTATTCTGATAAATCCTCTATGGTCCTCTCCAGCTCCTTTCCGTCATTGACGCCCTTGCACAGCACAATCTGTCCGTTCATGGGAATCCCTGCCTCATACAGCCTCCTGATTTTATCCAGAGCTTGGCCTGCAAACCGGTTGTGAAGCATCTCGCACCTTAAAGCAGGATTGGTGGTGTGAACGGAAATGTTGATCGGTGCCAGTTTAAACTTTATGATTCGGTCAATGTCATGATCGCTCATGTTAGTCAGTGTCACGTAGTTTCCCTGTAAAAAGGAAAGCCTGGAATCGTCATCCTTAAAATACAGGGTCTCTCTCATTCCAGGGGGCATCTGGTCTATAAAGCAGAAAATGCATTTATTCCGGCAGGATCTGTATTCACTCATGAGTCCGTTTTCAAAAGTAATCCCCAGATCCTCGTATTGGTTTTCTATTTCCAGTTCCCATTCTTCCCCGTCTTTCTTTTTCACGGTCATGAGAATGGACTCGCTGTTAATGTAATACTCATAATCAAAAATGTCTTCCAGTTCATGACCATCTATGGACAGGACCGTATCCCCTGGCTCCAGTTCCAGCTGATCTGCTATGGAGCCGGAATCAACTTCTTTTATGATATGTCCTCTTTTGCTCATCTTAATTTTACCTTTCTGTAGCTGTCCCATATATCATAACAAGATTGTCACTCTTTGTAAAGGAAGCCTTTTTTGTTTTTTTCCTGGAAATACGACCGAAGCTATTGACGCATTCTGTCATTCAATGGTATAAAAGGGTGTAAGATTAAAAGCAGGCAGTCTTACGACTGGCTGTTGATTTATTATGGAGGAATCTTTGTCATGGCAAATGATTATGTATTTAACGACCAGCTACCTGTTGCTCCCTTAAAGATTGCAGCGCTGGAAAGCTGCCGGGAATTGGCCGGGAAAGTAAACGACCACATCGTAGGTTTCCGCAGAAATGATATCCAGGAGCTTATACGCCGAAAAGCTGATCTTCACTATCGCGGATATGATGTGGACTCCTATCTTCTCAAATGCGAATGCCCACGTTTTGGAAGCGGAGAAGCAAAAGGCATTATCAGGGAATCTGTCCGGGGCACGGACGTATTTGTGATGGCAGACGTCACCAATAACAGCATAACCTATACCGTCAATGGTTATACCAACCACATGTCTCCTGATGATCATTTTCAGGATTTAAAAAGAATCATTGGCGCCTGCAGCGCAACAGCCCATAGGGTAAGTGTTATTATGCCGTTTTTATATGAGAGCCGCCAGCATAAGAGAACCAAAAGGGAATCTTTAGACTGCGCCATGGCTTTGGAAGAACTGGTTCACATGGGAGTCAGCAACATCATTACCTTTGACGCCCACGATCCCAGGGTCCAAAATGCCATCCCGTTAAATGGATTTGACAATTTCATGCCCACTTACCAGTTTGTCAAGGCAGTATTGAGGAAGTGTCCGGATTTAAAGATTGATAAAGAGCATTTAATGGTAATCAGTCCGGATGAGGGTGCCATGGACCGTGCCGTATACCTTGCAAACAACTTAAGCGTGGACATGGGTATGTTTTATAAGAGACGGGATTACTCCAAAGTGATCGATGGGCGGAACCCTATTGTCGCCCATGAATTCTTAGGTGCCTCCGTGGAAGGTAAGACAGTGTTAATCGTAGACGATATGATCTCCTCCGGGGAGAGCATGCTGGATACGGCAAAGGAATTAAAAGAGCGGAAAGCAGATAAAGTGATCGTTTGCTGTACCTTTGGCCTATTCACCAACGGACTGGCTAAATTTGACGAATATTACAGCCGTGGCTACATAGACTGTGTCGTTACTACAAATTTAAATTACCGTCCCGTGGAATTGCTGGGAAGGGAATGGTATGTAGAAGCAGACATCAGCAAATACATTGCGGCAATTGTAAATTCTTTAAATCATGATGTACCCATAAGTACTGCTCTTTCTTCTACAGAGAAGATCCAGAATTTGTTAAAAAAATATCGGGCGTAAAAATATGCCCTGCCCCTGCAAACGCAAAAGGGTTCCTCTTCGTTTTAACAAAAAAGTGAGATGCTGCTATTTTGCAGCATCTCACTTTTTTTGAACGAATGAATTATAAACGTCAAGCGTATTTTTATCCATTGTTTTTTTCAACAATCCCTAAAAATGCCGCCAGATTCCCTCTCTCATTCCCGGTCGTCCGGTGGGAAAATAAAAAATCCGAATTACAATGGGTGCAGATATCCGTAACCTGGATGTTTTCCTGCTTTATCCCTGATTCCAGCAGTACAATTTCATTCGCCCGCCAAAGATCCAGCATATATTTTCCATCTTTCTTTTCAGATAATATATCGCCCCAATACTTCTTATCGAACCCTTTCATAAACTCCTGAGCCACTTCGCCTCCCACCTCATAACATTCTTTGCAGATGCTGGGGCCGATGCAGGCAATCACATCCTCTGCCTTCGTTCCAAAGGCTTCCTCCATTTTTTTGACCGTAACTTCCCCCATGCGTTTCACGGTTCCCCTCCAGCCGGAGTGGCTAAGCCCTATGGCCTGATGGATAGGATCCAGAAAATAAAGGGGCACGCAATCTGCGTAAAAGGTAACCAGGGTAATTCCAGGAATATTGGTGATCAATCCATCCACATCTTCATAATCCCGTTCCTTTACGATTCCTTTCCCCGCATCCTTTTCCGTTACCAGACGGACATTGGTTGTATGGGTCTGAAAGGACAAAACCATCCGCTCCATATCAACTCCCAGGGCATTTCCCATCCTACGGTAGTTTTCCATAACATGGTACCGATTATCTCCCCGGGTAAATGTAAAATTCATCGTAGCATACTTTCCCTGGCTTACGCCTCCCAGTTTCGTTGAAAATCCCTGCTTCACTAACCCAGTTCTTTCTAAAATAGGAAAGGACAAATAAGGTACCTTTTCCACTGTCTTATAATCCATTCCAATAACACTAGCTTTACGCTTCCACATATTTTCCATCACACCCTTTGTTTAAAATGCGTCTTTAATCAGCCGGATTTCCTGTCCAAGGATTGCCACCACATCAAACCGGCAGGGAATGTCCTCTCCCAGATGGCACCGGTACAAATATCTTTTGGCAGCATCCCTTATTTTCCTCTGCTTCGAAACATGGACTGCTTCCGCCGGATCTCCTTTTTCCAGATTCCGCCGGTACTTTACCTCAATAAAGACGAGTTCCTTTCCATCCTTTGCGATAATATCAATTTCTCCCTTACGGTCTCCAAAATTCCGTTCTAATATAACATATCCTTTACTTTCCAGATATGCGGCAGCCGCATCTTCAAACGCACTTCCAATCTCCCGATTGTTCTTCAAATACAACCTCCTACGAAATTCTTAATAAAGCTGCGTCTATGTATGGGACAGGGACCAAATTCCTTTAAGGCATGAATATGAGCGGCCGTTCCATATCCCTTATGCTTTGCAAAACCATATTCAGGAAATAATTTATCATATTCTTCCATCATATGATCCCTGGTCACTTTTGCCATAATGCTTGCAGCGGCAATTGATACGCTCTTTGAATCTCCCTTGACAATAGGAACCTGGGAAGCGGTGACTCCCGGGATTGTAACCGCATCATTTAATAAGACTTCCGGTTCTGCTCCCAATTTTGCTATGGCAAGCCTCATCGCTTCATAAGTAGCCTGCAGGATATTTATTTCATCGATCCGGTCTGCTCCGACCACTCCAACTGCAAAAGCGGAGGCTTTTTCCTGGATCTCTTCAAAAAGGGCTTCCCGCCGTTTCTCTGACAGCTTTTTTGAATCATTTAAAAAAAGAATTTCGCAAGCCCTGGGCAGAATCACCGCACCTGCTACCACAGGTCCTGCCAGAGGTCCGCGTCCAGCCTCATCGATTCCGCAGACCAGGATATGATCCTCATACTGGCGTTCAAACTCTTTCATTATCTCCAGGCGATCCTGTTCCGCCTGAAGCTTTTCTTCTGTTAATTTTCTCATTTCTTTAAGCTCCCATTTTTTGATTGAAAAACAGGGTCTTGCTCTTTTTCCAAAAAGCAAAACCCTTTCATTTAATTCTGGTTATTGCGCAGGAAGTTCCAGAGTCATACGACCCAGCTTTCCGCTTCTGAAATCGTCGATCAAAAGATTCGAAGCCTTTACCAGGTCCAATTCACCGCCTTTTGCAAGACAGGCCCTGGCCTGTGCCACCTGCATTAATGCCTCCAGGGCATCTTCTGTTTCTATTCCATATCTTTCAGAAAGAACTCTGGGATATTTTTTTGTCAGGAAACGGATGAGTTCCATTGCCAGTTCATCCTTATTCAATATCTCATCATTGACAGATCCAATGAGAGCAAGCCTGATTCCCACCTGCTGATCCTCAAATTTCGGCCACAAAATACCGGGGGTATCAAGAAGCTCTAGGCTCTTATTAAGCCTGATCCACTGATTCCCTTTCGTCACTCCCGGTCTGTTTCCTGTTTTTGTGCATGCTTTTCCCGCAAAGGAATTGATAAAGGTAGACTTTCCCACATTGGGAATTCCCACCACCATAGCTCTCACCGGACGGTTTAAAATTCCTCTTCTGCGGTCACGTTCTATTTTCTCCTTGCATGCCTCCTGAACAACACCGTTAATCTGCTTTAATCCTGCCCCGCTCTTGGAATTCACCTTTACAACGTAGCAGCCCTTGGCTTCAAAATATGACTCCCAGGCACTGTTGCAGCGTTCATCCGAAAGATCGGATTTATTAAGCAGAACGATACGTGCCTTTCCGGCTCCTAATTCATCAATATCAGGATTCCGGCTGCTTAAGGGTACTCTCGCGTCCACCAGTTCTATTATCAAATCAATTAATTTGATATCTTCCTTCATAGCCCTTTTGGCTTTGGTCATATGACCTGGATACCATTGTATATTCATAACATTCCTCTACTTTGAACGAATTAGTTCCATTTTTATAAAAGGCATCATCCGGAACCATACCTTGCCCTGGATCTGGCCTCTGCTTACATTTCCGATATTTGCAAAACGGCTGTCCTCGCTGCTGTCTCTGTTATCACCCAGCAGAAAATATTCATCACTCCCAAGCTTGACCGGCTTTTCCGCGAGCCCGGCAAGTGAAATACGGCCAGAGCCGGACGGCTCTTTCAGCTTTTCGCCGTCAACAAAGATTTCATCGTTTTTTATCTGCACGGTTTCCCCTGGCAGGCCGATGACCCTCTTTACATTCATTTTCTGATCTTCTCTTTGAAATACCACAACATCAAACCGATCCGGGTTTCCAAAATCATAAGCCAGCCGGTCCATTAAAACCACATCATCCGAAGCGAGAAGAGGAAGCATGGAGTGCCCTGCAATCACGATCTGTGTTCCATAAGCATAGACCAGAAACCATGCTAAGGCAATCACTACTACAATATCAACGACCCAGTTGACGATCTGCCGGAGTTTATTATTATCTTCACTGTGATAAAAATCCATGTATGAAACCCCCCATCTATTATAAGGAAGTTCGCTTCGCTTATCTTCATTAAGTAACTCATGTCAAGAAAGGGACAATTTGCATTGTCCCCCTCACCTGATCCGGAATTATTTAACTGATTCTTTGACCTTAGCAGCCTTACCAACTCTGTCTCTTAAGTAGTAAAGTTTTGCTCTTCTTACTTTACCTCTTCTTACAACTTCAATGTTGTCTACAGAAGGGGAATGTAATGGCCAGGTCTTTTCAACGCCGATGCCGTTAGAATTCTTTCTTACGGTAAATGTCTCTCTGGCGCCGCCGTTCTGTCTTTTAATAACGGTTCCTTCAAAAATCTGGATTCTTTCGCGGGCACCCTCTTTGATCTTGTTGTATACCTTAACGGTATCGCCAACGTTGAACTGAGGAACTTCCTGCTTTAACTGTGCTGCTTCAATATTCTTAATAATTTCGTTCATTGTGTGAACCTCCTTGATATTATTTGATGTTCTTAATACTTCATTTTCAAATCCGTAACAGAGGACCATCGCCTTTTCATCACAACGTTTTTCATTTTATCATAAAGAAACTTGGATTGCAAGTCCTTTCTTCCTTAAATTATTCCCGTTTTTCCTGCTCATTTTCAAGCTTTTTTAAATATTCTGCTTCTTTTTTAGACAGGCTGGCATCCGCCAAAAGATCCGGCCTGCGTTCCAGGGTCCGTTTAATGGATTGTTCCCTTCTCCAGGTATCAATATTTTTATGATGACCGGATAAAAGGATATCAGGAACCCGGAGTCCCCTATACTCTTCCGGCCTGGTATACTGGGGATATTCCAGAAGATTGTCGTGGAAGGATTCAAATTCTGCAGAGGTATCGTTGTTTAAAACCCCTGGGATCAGCCGGGAAATGCAGTCAATCATAACCATGGCCGGAAGCTCTCCTCCTGTAAGCACATAGTCACCGATGGAAAGATAATCCGTGGCAACAAGTTCCAAAGCTCTCTCATCAATTCCTTCATAATGGCCGCACAGGAAAACAAGGTCTTCTTCCTTTGCCAGTTCCTCCGCAATTCTCTGGTTAAAAACCCTCCCCTGGGGAGTCATGTAGATAACCCGGGGCTTTTTCCCAATCTTCTCACACAAATCATCATAGGCCTCGCAAATAGGCATCGGCTGCATGACCATTCCGGCTCCGCCTCCATAGGGATAATCATCCACATGGCGGTGCTTGTCCGTTGAATATTCCCGGATATCTATAGCTTCAATAGAGAGCAGGCCCTTTTCCGCCGCTCTCCCGATAATGCTGGTGTGGAGGCCGTTTAGGACCATCTCAGGAAACAGGGTTAGTATGTGATAATTCATTGTCTATTTCCACTCCTCTATCTTAATCCAGAAGTCCATCCATGATGTGAACGGTAACAGTTCCTTCTGTTAAATCCACATTTAACACGCATTCCTTGATTGCCGGAAGCAGGACTTCCTTCCCTTCTGCCGTCTTTACTTCATAGACATCATTGGCTCCGGTCTTGATCACATCGGTAAGGGTTCCAAACTCTTCTCCATCCTCAGTGACTACGCGAAGTCCAATTAAGTCAACAATGAAATTTTCATCCGGTCCCAGCTCTACCGCCTGGTCCCTGGTTATAAGCAGATCTTTTCCTTTATATTTTTCAATGTCATCAATGGAATCATATCCTTTAAACTTAAGGATCACCATATTCTTAAAAAACTTTACTCCCTGGATTTCCAGATCCATATGCTCCCGGCCTGTATCCAGAATTACATTCTTTAGACTTTTAAAACGATTTACATCGTCTGTGGTTGGATAAACCTTCACTTCTCCTCTCACCCCGTGAGTGGATGAAATTACGCCAACTCTTAACAAATTATCCATCTGTCTCTCCATATTATGCAAAGGAAATCTGCTTCCCTTTGCTCATCGAACCATATCAAAGAAACCGGATATCACTATCCGGCTTATTTTAAGCATTTGCACAAAGAAAATAATACCAAAAGGACCGTCGTCCCGACAGGCCGGCGGTCTTTTACGGTTACTGGATTTCTACAGTAACCTTTTTGTCTTCTTTGGAAGCTGCTGCTTTTACAACAGAGCGGATAGCTTTAGCGATCCTGCCCTGCTTGCCAATTACCTTACCCATGTCGGAAGGTGCAACCGTAAGTTCAAGGATTATCTCATCGTCTTTAACGGTTTCAGTAACAACAACCTGATCCGGGTTATCAACCAGTGCTCTTGCAATTACTTCTACTAATTCCTTCATATGCTTCACCTCTCACTACTGGATACCGGCGATCTTTAAAAGCTTGCTTACAACTTCAGTTGGCTGAGCACCTGCAGTTAACCACTTCTTTGCGTTCTCTTCGTTAAACTTGATTACGCTTGGTTCTGTGGTAGGATCATAGTAACCAACCTCTTCGATGAATCTGCCATCTCTTGGAGATCTGGAATCTGCAACTACAATTCTATAGAAAGGAGCCTTTTTCTGACCCATTCTTTTTAATCTCATTTTTACTGCCATTTTGAAATTCACCTCCTTAAATCTTGGATTCTGAAACTAATTTATAGCGAACGCAGAAATCTGCTTTGCTAACGTAAAAGAATAAACTAAAACGGTAACTTCATCTTGCCGAACAAACCGCCGTGACGCTTTCCGCCGCCCATCATGCCGGGAAGCTGTTTCATCATCTTCTTCATCTGATCAAACTGCTTGACTATGCGGTTTACTTCTGTGATATCCACGCCCGCACCCTTTGCTACACGCTGCTTTCTGGAAGCATTTTTCATAAGCTCAGGATTCAGCCGTTCTTTATTTGTCATGGAAAGGATGATCGCTTCCACCCGGTCCATGGCTTTTTCATCAAAATCCATATCCTTCATCTGGCCCATACCTGGCATCATGCTTAATATGCTTGCCATGCCGCCCATTTTCTTTACCTGGTTCATCTGGTCCAGAAAGTCATTGTAATCAAATTCTGCCTTACGGAGCTTTTGAGACAACTCTTTTGCTTTCTCTTCATCAACCTGGGTTTCGGCCTTTTCAATAAGGGAAAGGATATCGCCCATACCAAGAATTCTGGAAGCCATACGGTCCGGATAAAACTGCTCCAAATCGGAAAGTTTTTCTCCCATACCTACATAAAGAACCGGTTTACCGGTTACTGCACGGATCGAGAGGGCTGCACCGCCCCTTGTATCACCGTCCAGCTTGGTAATGATAACGCCGTCAATGCCAATTTTGTCATTGAACATTCCTGCTACATTTACCGCATCTTGTCCTGTCATGGCATCCACTACTAATATCGTCTGATGAACATCTACCGCATCTTTAATTTCAATCAGCTCGTTCATCATGTCTTCATCAATATGAAGACGGCCTGCCGTATCCAGAATGATCACATTCTGGTCATTCTTTGCCGCATAAGCAACAGCGGCCTTAGCAATATCTGCCGGTTTATGGTTTTCTCCCATGGAGAAAACGGGAACGCCCTGCTTTTCCCCGTTGATCTGCAGCTGCTTGATGGCAGCCGGACGGTAAACGTCACAAGCAACGAGAAGCGGCTTTCTGCCCTTTGCCTTAAGCTTTCCGGCAATTTTGGCAGTGGTTGTCGTTTTACCGGCACCCTGAAGACCTGCCATCAGGATGATGGTCATATCGCTGGCAGGCTTTAACGAAATTTCAGTCGTCTCAGATCCCATCAGCTTTACCAGTTCTTCATTTACAATCTTTATTACCATCTGTCCGGGAGTCAGACTATTCTGGACATCCTGTCCAATTGCCCGCTCCTGTACAGCGCTTATAAACTGTTTAACAACCTTAAAGCTTACATCGGCTTCCAGTAAAGCCATCTTCACTTCTTTAAGGGCTGTTTTCACATCGGCTTCGGACAAACGTCCTTTGCCTCTTAAGCTCTTAAATACATTCTGTAATTTATCGGATAAGCTCTCAAAAGCCATCTAACGCCCTCCTAATGAGCTTCCAGCTCGATGATTTCGCCCGATATCTCCTCAATGCGATGGATCAGATTCATATCGTTCGTACCGGCAAACTCTTTTGTCAAACTCTGGATCTCTCTGGCCAGTTTTTTTGTCTGCTCAAACTTTTTTACCAGATGAAGTTTTTCTTCATAATCTTCCAGGATCTTATTGCACCGTTTAATGAGGTCATGGACACCCTGACGGCTGATTCCCTGTTCTTCTGCTATCTCACTTAAAGAAAGGTCGTAAAAAACCACATCTTCGTAGATATGCCTCTGATGCTCTGTTAAAAGAGCGCCGTAGAAATCATATAATAAGACCTGTCTTGCAATCCTCTCCATATCATCACCTGGGTTATCATACAATATTTTTTATAAGGTGTCAAGTGTTTTTTCTTTACACCCCTGATTTATTTAACCGAATCAAGGAAGCCCCACTTCAAATGAGAAAAGCTTTACGGGGCACGCCGTGATCAAGTAGGGTCACGGATTGCGAATGTCCGCTTTATTCTTCTCCCGGAATTGGTCGTTCAAGAAATTTCTTCATGTAATAATAAAGTTTTCTGCTGTGTACGATATAACTGCCATGCCCTTCTCCGGGAAGGATTTTAAGGCAGCTTCCTTTAATTTTCGAGGCAAGATAACGGGTATGGGATTCACGGACCATATCCCGTTCACCTGCCAAAAGAAGGACCGGAACAGGAATGCTCTCCAGCTCATTGACCGTTATCTGGGGTTCTTTCAGCATCATTAAAAGCTTTGGATCATGATTTATGGCTTCCAACAGACCGAATAGTTTAAGCCAGTACCATTTTAAACCCTGAGGATAAGCATTGGCACCACATAACACCAGCTTAGAAAAAAGCTCCGGATACCGGACGGCTGCAAGAATCCCGATGATCCCGCCGTCGCTGAATCCACAGTAACAGGGTTTTTCAAGCTTCAGCTTCCTGACAAATTCAGCCACGTCTTCCGCCATTGCCTTATACCCCAGTGTTTTCACTCTGGAACTTTTTCCATGATCTCTGGAATCCAGGGCATAAACGGTATAATTTTCTCTTAAAAGCTCCGCTGTATCATTAAAAATACTATGATCTTCTCCATTTCCATGGACAAGAAGGATCGCTGGTCCGTTTCCTGACACCTCATAGTATAACGTGACTCCATTTACTTCAATATACACGGCTTCTCCTTATCTGGTTGGAACAATCTCGATCCAATAGCCGTCAGGATCACTGATGAAGTAAATGCCCATGGCAGGGTTTTCATAACAGATAACACACATTTCCTTATGCTTTTGATAGAAGCTTTCATATTCATCCGTTTTGAATGCCAGATGAAATTCACATTCTCCCAGGTTATAAGGCTCTTTTCGTTCTGTTAAGTAAGTCAGTTCCAGGGTAAAATCACTTTTTCCATCACCTAAATATATCAGTTTAAAGGAACCGTCAGATGCTGTTTTTTCACGCACAGGGTTAAGTCCCAGTGCATCCTTATAGAATTTTAAGCTCTTTTCCAGATCAAGTACATTAAAATTAAAATGGTTAAATGTAATCATACCGCTGTCACTCCTTTTCATTTTTCGTATCGGCTGCGTTTCCTCTTTTATTGGATACGCAACAGTCTTTCGTCTTATCCATCATACCATACGTATGATCCCTCTTGTCAACTGCAACCGAATAACTTGTGCAGGAAATGTTAAAAGGTCCGGCCTTTCAGAAAAAGCCGGACCTTATTATAATCCTTATTTTTTCGGCATAAGTGCTTTCGTGCCTCCCATATAGGGCTGTAAAGCTTCCGGAATCTTCACGGTTCCATCTGCCTGTAAGTTGTTCTCCAGGAAAGCGATCAGCATTCTTGGAGGAGCAGCTACGGTGTTGTTTAACGTATGGGCAAAATACTTTCTTCCTTCGTCTCCAGAAACACGGATTTTAAGTCTTCTTGCCTGGGCATCGCCTAAATTAGAGCAGCTCCCCACTTCAAAATACTTTTTCTGTCTTGGGGACCAGGCCTCCACATCCACTGATTTCACCTTTAAATCCGCCAAATCTCCGGAACAGCATTCCAGAGTTCTTACCGGGATATCCAGGGAACGGAATAAGTCAACTGTATTCTGCCATAATTTATCATACCAATCCATGCTTTCTTCTGGCTTGCAGACAACGATCATTTCCTGCTTTTCAAACTGATGGATCCGGTACACTCCACGTTCTTCCAAGCCATGGGCACCTTTCTCCTTACGGAAGCAGGGAGAATAACTGGTTAAGGTCTGAGGAAGCTTTTCTTCCGGAAGGATGGTATCAATGAATTTTCCTATCATGGAATGCTCGCTGGTACCGATCAGATATAAATCCTCTCCTTCGATCTTGTACATCATGGCATCCATCTCGGCAAAGCTCATAACACCGGTAACCACTTCACTGCGGATCATGAAGGGCGGAATGCAATAGGTGAAGCCACGGTTTATCATGAAATCTCTTGCATAGGAAAGTACGGAAGAATGAAGCCTTGCAATATCACCCATCAGGTAATAAAAGCCATTGCCGGCCACTTTTCTTGCACTGTCAAGGTCAATGCCGTCAAAGCTTTCCATGATTTCTGTGTGATAAGGAATCTCAAACTCAGGAACAACAGGCTCGCCGTAACGCTCTACCTCTACATTCTCGCTGTCATCCTTACCGATGGGGACGCTGGGATCAATGATATTCGGAATGGTCATCATAATCTTTTTGATTTTTTCTTCCAGCTCACGTTCCTTTTCTTCCAATTGAGCCAGATGTTCGGAAGCATCGGTCACTTTCTTCTTCATTTCCTCTGCTTCTTCCTTTTTTCCCTGTCCCATCAAGGCGCCGATCTGTTTGGAAAGTTTGTTGCGTTCAGCTCTTAAAGCATCACCTTCCTGCTTTGCTGTACGGTTCTGCTCATCAAGTTCAATCACCTCATCAACTAACGGCAGCTTGCTATCCTGGAATTTATTTTTAATATTTTCCTTTACAATTTCAGGATTTTCTCTTACAAACTTTAAATCTAACATGGTATTCCTCCTGGTTTTTCCTCAATATTCTCTGCGAAAGTTGTCCGCATAATAGTCTGCCGTTGATTATACTACAAAAAAAGGGCAAAGAAAAGCCCCTTTCCTAAAATTCCCCATCCTTCGTCTCATTCTTTCACCGGATCAGCAAAGAAAGGATTTCTTCAAAGCACACTCCGTTTTTTATCGGGACATGCAGCTCATCGGATTTTATTATACTGGCCTTTACAAAACTGGCCGCTTTTTTCACTGCTTCTGTTAATGGAATCCCTTTCACGGTTTGGGCTGCAAGGATGCTGGAGAACACATCTCCGGTTCCCGGCCGTTCACTGCCGACATGAAGAGAACGCAAAAAGTGGGGTTCCCGGTCCTTCTCCGCCACTACATTGGTCACATAGTTGCCTTCCCTTACGCCAGTGATCACTACGGAATCCGGTCCCATATCCCATATCTCAGCAGCCATAGCAAGAAGCTCTGAACGCTTCCAGCCTGATGGCCGGTATTGTCTTCCGGTCAGGATACAGGCCTCTGTCAGATTGGGGGTCACAATATCACCATAGCCCACCAGTTCCTTCATGCGGCTGCACATCCGCTCCGTATAGGTCTGATAGGCTTTTCCGTGATCTCCCATAATGGGATCCACCAAAACCTTAGTTTCCGGTGTGCTAAAATCCTTAATCATGCCAATGACAATTTCAATCTGTTCCTCGGAACCTAAAAATCCGCTGTAAATCCCGTCAAAGGACAGATCCAGTTCCTTCCACTGTTCAATATATAAAGGCATTTTCTCCGTATAATCATCAAAAAAGTAGGTGGAAAATCCGGTATGGTTCGATAGTATGGAAGTGGGAACCGGACAGCACTGTACCTTTAAGGCTGAAAGAATAGGAAGAGCCACTGTGAGGGAACAGCGGCCATATCCCGACAGATCTTGAATAACAGCAATTTTTTTCTGATGTTTTTCTGATGTCATAAGAGCTCCTAACAAATTTTAATAAATAAACCGGACCTGATCAGGGCATTTCTAAGAGGCATGTAGATGAGGACGGAAACAATGGCGGAGGTGATTGCATTAATAGAAGTAGATGCAACGTTCCATGCCAGTGCCAGTTCTGCCGCCGGTTTTCCCAGGATCAGAAGCTTGTAAAAATAACCGACCAGAGGGTCAAAGATCACATTGAACAACAGTCCTCCTGCCACTGCTGTGATGGTCCAGGTCAGTATATGCTTTTTGTCAGAGGATTCATTGATCTTTCCGATTCTATGGGCCAGAAATCCGGTAATAAGGCCGATGCACAGTTTTAATAGAAAGGTCTTTGGCGCATATACCACATAAACCGGATCAAAAAGATCTCCGATGGTCATGCCGATAGCGCCGCCTAAGCCGCCGTACAGCCCGCCTAATAGAAGTGCTCCCAAAACGCAGACCGCATTCCCCAAGTGGATGGAAGTTGCATCCCCTCCCGGAAGTGTAATCTTAAATTGCAGGAATGTAAATACTACATAGGACATAGCGGCAAACAGTCCTGTCAGTGCGGTTTTATATATCCTGTTGTCTGTTTTACTCATTGGTAATTCCTCCCTTGCTGCTCTTGTTGTTCTTTATCTTAGCACGCAAGTGGAGTGATATAAATATCCAGTTTCGATATATTAAATCATACCAGTTTAGTCATGAGACTGGATACAAATCAGGGTTCCGGACGCGAATTCAATCGAGCCCTCTTCACCGGTCAGCTCATTGCTGATACACAGGCTGGTTCCTAAATCAATGTCCTTTTCATAAAGAGGATATTTGAAGCCGGTCAATGTGATTTTCTTCACTTCATTGCACAGAGGGAGGAAGGAAATATATTTCCCCCATAATGTTTCAGCCTGAAACGTCCTTCCCTCTTCAATCACTGTGATCCAGTTTTTTTCATCAACAATGGCTGCTTCCACACCCTTTTTCAGACAAGCATAAAGAAGATGAAGATTACCGATAAAATGGTCCATCCTTCCTCCTGTTGCCCCCAGCAGGACCAGCTTTGAACAGCCAAGTCCTATGGCGGTATTTATGGCAAGTTCTGTATCGGTTTCATCCTTTTCCGGTTTATGAATTTCCCAGGTGATATTATCTGAACTGTTTTTATATTCGGACAGGACCTCTTCTGCCACCGTGTCAAAATCTCCAACAATGGCATCCGGTTTTAACTGCAGCCTGGAAAGAGCTGCAAGCCCCCCGTCTACTGCGATGATTTTATCAAACTTTCTATTTTCCAAGAATTTGCCGGCAAATCCATAATCCATGGTTCCCCCGGTAACGATCAAACCTGTAGTTTCTTCTTTCACCCTTCATATTCCTCAAATATATTTAAGAATGCTTTTGTATTGTCAGCCGCATTGCCTTTAAATACAGCAGAGCCAGCCACAAATACATTAGCACCTGCCTCAATCAGTTCTCTCACATTTTCACAGGTCACGCCTCCGTCAACCTGGATATCTGTCTCTAAATTCCGCTCCCTGCAGATGCGCCTTAAGGCCTTAACCTTATCCAGGGTATACGGAATGAACTTTTGTCCGCCAAAGCCTGGGTTTACCGTCATGATTAAAACCATGTCCACTTCCGGAAGAATGAAATCCAGGACTGATAAGGAAGTTGCCGGATTAAGGGCCACTCCGGCCTTTAGGCCAGCTTCCTTGATTTGATTTATGGTACGGTCTAAATGGGTACAGGCCTCCGCATGGACACAGATGAGATCAGCTCCCGCTTCTTTGAAATCATTGATATATCTTCCTGGTTCCTCAACCATCATGTGAACATCGAATATCAGGTCCGTACAGCTCCGCAGGCTTCCGATGACCGGCATTCCAAATGAAATACTGGGCACAAATGCACCATCCATCACATCCAGATGAATGTACTGGGCTCCTGCCTCCGACACTTCAGCTACCTGCTGTCCAAGAATTTTAAAGTCTGCCGCTAATATGGAAGGGGCAAGTTTAAGCATATTAATATCTCCTTTTCTCTTTTAGATCCTGATATAAAAGCCGGTAATTTTCATATCGGCCCCGGTTTATTTTTCCTTCTTCTACCGCATCCTTTATGCCGCAGGTTTTTTCACCGATGTGCACACAGCCCAGAAACCGGCACTCGTCTTCATAGGGTTCAAACTCCGGAAAATAATCCTTCAGTTGACTGCACTCTAAGTCTTCTAAGTACATGGAACTAAATCCCGGCGTATCCATAAGATACGTATCCCGTCCGATGCCAAAAAGCTCCGAATGCCTGGTGGTATGCTTTCCTCTCTGGATTTTCTCGCTGATATTTGCAGTCTCCATCTCAGCCTGTGGATAAAGGAGGTTCGTTAAGGAGGACTTTCCCACTCCGGAAGGTCCTGCCAGAACCGTGGTTTTCCCACGCACCAGATCTCTGATTTCCTCAATTCCCTGATCGTCGTAGGTACTGGTAAAATACACAGGATAGCCAGCCGCCTCATAAATTTCTAAAAGAGCCAGCTTTTCTTCACTGCCTGACAAATCAGTTTTATTAAAACAGACTTTTACAGGAACCTCCTGAACTTCCATCATAACCAGAAAACGATCCAGCAGATTTAAGTTGGGCTCCGGATGGGTAATGGCAAACAACACCAGTGCCTGATCCACATTGGCTACGGCCGGACGAACCAGGACGTTTCTCCTAGGCAGGATTTGTTCGATGTTTCCTTTCAGTTCTATACTGTCCAGAACAGAAAATTCCACATCATCTCCAACCAAAGGTTTCACGTTTTTATTGCGGAAAATACCCTTTGCTTTGCATTCATAGATGTTTTCGTCCGTGCCGTGCACATAGTAAAAGCCTGCAATTCCTTTCAAAATTTTCCCTGTCATATATTGTTCCTTACGATTGTGGTACCGGTATAAATGTGATGTAATAAGAATTAATCACATCGCCGGTCTCTACATTTACGATCTCTACGTTCCCGCCGCTAACGCCGTAAGCGCCTTCTATATTTTTAAATGATACGGGAAGCAACTGGTCGCCAGCCATGGTAACAGGTCCCATTAGCTCTCTGATTTCGTCTCTCCCATTCACCGACTGCCTCAGCTGTATCTTTAAAGTAAGCTGGGTGCTGCCGGAGCCTGGTCCGATAATGTTCTGCAGTGGATAAGACTTATCAATGGAAGCCAGATATTTGACTTTGGCCTGCTGGGCAGTTCCGCTGCTGATAACATAATTCACAGCAGTTCCCGTCTCTACCTGGCTGTCAGCGGTTAAGGACTGACTGATGACATTGCCGCGGGGAACTGTCTCAGAAGCCGCTTCCGTAACCGTTCCCTGAACCAGTCCCACGTCAGCTAACATTTCCACGGCTACCTCCTGGGTCTGGCCGGTGATGTCCGGAACAGTGACCGGATTGACAAGAGCCGGACCGCTGCTTATAACCAGAGTCACGGTTTCTTCTTCTTTTGCCTTATCAGGGCTGTAACTGATTACATATCCTGCTGCTATGGTATCGCTGTTTTTCTGTTCCTCATTGACTTTCAGACCTTTGCCCTCCAGTGCTGCCTTGGCGGCAGCGCCATCCATCTTCTCCAGACCAAGCGTTGTTAAATCAAAGGTTTCGTGTTCCGGTCCTTTGCTGACCACCACGTAGACAGCAGAATACTTATCAATTACCGTACCCTCTGCCGGGTCCTGGGATACAATATCCCCTTTGTCTATGTTGTCATCAAATACGTAATCACTTACTTTCATATACAGGCCGCCGTTATCCTTTAACTTCTGCTCTGCAATATCCGTAGCCAATCCCACAACGCTGGTCATTTTTACTTTTTTGTCGCTTAAGGTTTCTTCCGTAGAAATCTCCGCAGTTGATTCGGTTTCCTTGGGAGAACCGGAACGGAACAAACCTCCTACCTTAGAGAACACAATGACCAGTACGATCACAATGAGAATGGCAACGACAACACCTGCCGCAGTCAGAAGCCTTTCGATTTTAGGATTGATGTCATCCTCTGAATCCTGTTTTCTGGCTCTGCCGTTTCCTGGCTGTCCGCCCGCATTTTTTTCCGGACGGCGTTCCGGGCGCTGCTCCTGATTTCTGTTTCCATTCCGGTTGGCAATAGGATCTGCCTGGATCTTCCGGCCGGAACGAATCTGTTCCAGCTCCGGTTTTCCGATAATAACCGTCTGGGAATCATCCACCTGGGAATTATACTGTACAAAATCTCCGTCAGGATTGACAAGTGCCTTCCGTAAGTCGGATATGACCTCTTGCATGCTGCCATATCGGTACTCCGGTTTCTTTTCGGTACATTTTAAAATAATATTTTCAAGCCCTACCGGAATGTTCTCATTATAATAGCTTGGCGGTGTGATAGGGTCTTCCAAATGGGCCAGGGCAACAGTTACTGTATTATCGCCCTGAAACGGAACTCTGCCAGCCACCATTTCATACATGGTGATTCCCAAAGAATAAACATCGCTTCTCACATCGCTGTAACCGCCTCTTGCCTGTTCCGGAGATATGTAATGGACAGAGCCCACTGCGGTCGCACTTAAGGTCTGAGAAGAGGCGGCCCGTGCGATTCCGAAGTCAGCCACCTTCACTTTTCCATCCCTGGCTATGATGATATTCTGAGGCTTGATATCCCGATGTATGATCCCTTGTTCATGAGCAGCTGCAATTCCCTGTGCAACGGAAATTGCTACACCGATGGCTTCTTTCACATCAAGACAGCCTTTTTTATTAATATAATTTTTTAACGTGATTCCTTCAATCAGTTCCATGACAATGTAATGGAGATCCCCTTCATCTACTACATCATAGATGTTTACGATGTTTGGATGGGAAAGGCGGGCAGCCGCCTGGGCCTCCATTTTAAACTTGCTGACAAAACCGCTGTCTGAACTGAATTCTTCTTTTAAGACTTTTATGGCTACAGGGCGGTTTAATTTATGGCACAGGGCCTTATATACATCTGACATCCCGCCGGAACCGATCTGATCCAATATTTCATATCTGTCCTGTAAAAATGTCCCCGGTCTTAAGATCATAAGCTTACCTCCCTGCCAATTTGCGGATCAATTAAAACAACAGCTATATTGTCTTTCCCGCCATTATCATTGGCTATTGTAATCAACTTTTCTGCCTTTTCCTGCAGTTCCAGTTCTGAGCATATAATTTCTTCTATCTCAGCGTCCTCAACCATATTGCTGAGTCCATCGGAACACATGAGCACATAATCTCCAGGTTCCAGACTGACTTCAAAAAAATCAACCTCCAGCTTATCCTCTGTACCAACCGCTCTTGTTATAATATTCTTTTTTTCCAGATAATCCCGGCTTCCGCGTTCCAGTTTGCCTAAAGACACCAATTCTTCCACGTAGGAATGGTCCTTTGTAATCTGTTGCAGCCGATTATTATTAACCAGATACAGACGGCTGTCTCCAACATTAGCCACATACATGGTAGTATCTTCGATCACCGCCGCCACCAAGGTGGTTCCCATACCGTTTAACTCTGTACTTTTCATGGATTCCTGATAAAGCATTCCGTTGACCTTCAAGATTTCATCCCGAAGAAGCGGAACAATACCAGACGAATCCGCCTGTTTTAAGTGAGCCACCAGACTTTCGGCAATATATCTGGAGGCATAATCTCCGGCCTGATGGCCGCCCATGCCGTCTGCAACTAAAAAAAGATTGGGCAGTGTGCCCAAAGGCTCTGCCTGGGCATAGACATAATCCTGATTGGCCGTACGGACTCTTCCGATGTCCGTCATAGCGCAAGCCTTCATCGTTTCATTCTCACTTCCTCTTTATTTCTGTAAGCAACGTGCCAGATGCGGGAATGCCTGCATTCCTTTATCCGGCGAATGCTTCAAAGGTCAATTTGTCTCCTGATTTAAAAAGCTTTTCCTCAGCTGTCCGCAGGCACCGTTAATATCTCGTCCCATTTCTCTTCTTATAGTAACATTTATTCCGTTTTTTTCAAGAAGATTTTTAAAGGCTTCTATTGCCTTCCGGTCTGACTGCACGTAATTGCGCTCCTTAATAGGGTTTACCGGAATCAGATTTACATGCCCATGCTGGCCCTTTAAAAGAGCCGACAGGGCGGATGCTTCCTTTAAATTGTCGTTGACACCGCTCACCAGGCTGTATTCAAAAGTAAGCCTTCTCCCTGTTTTATCAAAATACATTTGGCAGGCATCCAGCACATCCTTTAGAAGGAATCGATTGGCAACGGGCATCAGGGTTTTTCTCACCTCATCGTTTGGTGCATGAAGAGACAATGCCAGGGTAATCTGCAGATCCTCTTCCGCCAGTCGAAGAATTCCAGGAACGATGCCGCAGGTGGATACCGTTATGTTGCGCTGGCTGATATTCAGTCCGTTTTCATCAGTAAGAAGGCGAATGAATTGAACCAGATTATCATAATTGTCTAAAGGTTCTCCGGAACCCATGACAACCACATTGGAAACCCGTTCACCGGTAATTCTCTGGATCCGGTATATCTGATCAAGCATTTCAGAAGGGGTTAAATTTCTTTCCAATCCGTCAAGTGTGGAAGCGCAGAACCGGCAGCCCATGCGGCAGCCTACCTGGGATGAAATGCAGACAGAATTCCCATGCTTGTATTTCATCAAAACGCTTTCAATCACATTTCCATCGGAAAGGGCAAATAAGTATTTTCTTGTTTCATCTATTTTCGAAATCTTTTCCTCAACAACTGTAAGGCAGGTGAATTCTGTCAGCTGCATAAGCTTTTCCTTCAGTGAATTGGGCAGATTTGTCATTTCATTAAAATCAGAAGCCAGCTTCTGGTGCAACCATTCATAAAGCTGTTTTGCTCGGAAGGGCTTTTCTCCTATGGATACCATATAGGATGTCAGGTGTTCCATATCCAGAGATTTTATATCTATTTTATCCATTATCCATTTCCTCTATTCTGCCCATGCTCTTCGGCAGGGCCCACCCCGCTTTACCGGGTGTAAAGGTATGCCTGTGCTCTACCTTTTTTGAAATGCCGCAATAAAAAATCCGTCACAGGGATGGATTCCCGGCAAAAGCTGTATAAACTCCCGGTTTGCGGCGGCTGAATCCAGCCCTTCCCCAAGTTTTCCCTCCAGACTTATGCAGTCAAAAGGAAAATGCTCAAGAAACCACCGGGCATTTTCTTCATTTTCCTTTCGATTTATGGTACATGTACTGAAAATCAGGCGTCCGCCCGGTTTTACATATGCCTGGACAACCGACAGGATATTCCGCTGGAGCGCAGCCAAAGAATCCAGGGCTTCCGGCGTCATGCGGTATTTGATGTCCGGCTTTCGTCCAATGATCCCAAGCCCGGAACAAGGCAGATCGGCAATGACTATATCCGCCTTTTCCACTGAATCCGGGTCAGCCACAAGTGCATCCTGGACTTTTGTGCGGATATTTAAAAATCCGCATCGTTTCATATTTTCTTCGACCATATTTATCTTTAAGAGGCTTAGGTCCCGGACCTCCACCATGCCCGTCCCGTCAAGCTTATCTGCTATATGAATGCTCTTTCCTCCCGGTGCGCCGCAGACGTCAATGACGTAATCTCCCTTTTGAGGATCAGCGATTTCACCTACAAAACTGGAACTTAGATCCTGAACCTGGATATATCCCTTTTGGAATGCTTCCAGACCTTCCAGATAATCATATTTTTCAATGCAAAGCACTGCTTCTGAGATTCCGGACTCACTTACTTCTGTCCCCTGCTTTTTAAGGCTCTGAAGGATTTCTTCTTTTGAAGCCTTTGCAAAATTGCAGCGGACGGTGGTTTTTTTATTTTTTAAAAAGGATTCCATCATGGTGACTGCTGTTTCCCTGCCATAGGTTTCTTCCCACATGGATACGATCCATGCCGGCATAGAATAACGGACAGAATCATCGGGCCAGCCCAATCCCTCTTTATTTCTGGAAATATTCCTAAGCACTCCATTGACAAATCCCTTTAATCCTGTAAATTTCCGTTTCACGGCAAGTTTCACCGCTTCGTTGCATACGGCAGAATCGGGAACACGGTCCATATAAAGAAGCTGATAGACCGACATGCGCAAAATAGTGCGTATTACCGGTTTCATCTTTGAAACTTTTGTACTAGAAAAGGAATCAATGATATAATCGATCTGAAGCAGGTATTCTACAGACCCCTCTACGATTCTGGAAATGAAGGCCCGTTCCGATTTATCCAGATACTGATACTTATTCAGAGCCTGGCGCAGGATGATATGGCTGTAGCCACCCCGCTCCAGAATCTCTAACAGGATATCCAGTGAGATTTCCCTGCTGTCTGTCTCTTTAGTCATCATTCCTTCTTCCTCCAAACAAAATAACCAGCCTTAAAAGCTGAAGTACGGTTGCAGCAAGTGCTGCCACATAGGTAAGGGCTGCCGCACCAAGCACTTTTCTGGTATAACCTAATTCCTGGTCACCTAAAATCCCCACCTGGCCCAAAAGAGTGACCGCCCGGCTGGAGGCATTGAATTCCACAGGCAGGGTGATCAGCTGGAAAATTACCGCCAGAGAAAACAGGATCAGACCGATATTCACTAAGGGAGAACCGATTCCCCCTATAATTACCCCAAGAATAATGAGAGGCAGTGCTGCCTTGGAGCCAATATTGGCTGCCGGCACAATGGCTGCCCGGAGTTTCAGAGGAATATAACCTGTGTTGTCCTGCATCACATGTCCGCATTCGTGTGCTGCGACACCGATTGCCGCCACTGATGTGGAACCATAAACAGAGTCAGACAGGTTAACAGTTTTGGTTCTGGGATCATAATGATCCGTAAGCTGCCCGCCTACAGACCTTACCTGAACATCATAAATGCCCTGGGAATTTAAAAGGCGCTTTGCTGCTTCTGCCCCTGTCATTCCGGACATGCTTCTTACTTTTGAATATTTATTAAATGTGCTGTTCACCCTCGCAGATGCCACCATGGACAGAACTGCTCCGATGATGACCAGGATCCAGGTCGGATCCCAATAATATCCCATCATTCCGCCATAATACATAATCAGACTCCCCTTTCTTCTTTCTTGCCCACGTTTTCTGTGCTTTTAGGTATGTCCGCAAGCCGCTCCAAAACGGTGCCTTTTGCAATGGGATATCCGCGCAGAAACGCGTCAATATCCATGCATTTTTTCCCTTGCAGCTGAAGTTTTCGGATGGATAAGCCGCCTTTTCCGGTTTTTATGACCAGGCAGTCCCGGCTAACCTCTGCCACCTGGCCATAACCCCCTTCATACTCCTTATCCACTACTTCTGCTTCCCATAGTTTCATCACTTTTCCATTCCAGACTGTATAGGCGCTGGGCCATGGGTTTAATCCACGGATCAGGCGTTCAATGGATACTGCATCCATAGACCAGTCAATATCTCCCATAGACTTTTTTATCATGCCCACATAGCAGGCCTTGGAATCATCCTGGGGGATACGTATGGCAGTTCCATCTTCCAGTTTGTCTATGGTTTTTAAAATAAGCCTGCCTCCCAGCCTGCTCAGCTTATCATGAAGGCTGCCGAAAGTTTCTTTTTCATCCAAAAATATGGCTTCCTGGTCCAGCATATCTCCGGTATCCAGAACCTCAGCCATCATCATGGTTGTGACGCCGCTTTCCTTTTCCCCGTTAATGACCGCATATTGTAAGGGAGATGCACCGCGGTACTTAGGGAGCAGAGAAGCGTGGATATTCACACAACCGTATTTGGGAATATCCAGTATGGACTTTGGCAGTAGCTGTCCGAAAGCGATCACTAAGATCAGATCTGGTTCCAGATCCGAAAGAATTTTGACAAATTCCGGATCCCTGGCTTTGACCGGCTGGTAAACAGGGAGTTGGTATTCCAACGCCTTCTCCTTTACCGGAGTCATCTGGACTTCCTTCCCTCTTCCCTTGGGTTTATCCGGCTGGGTAACTACCGCAAGGATCTCATGTCCAGCCTCTTTTATAGCCTCAAGAGCGGGAACGGAAAAATCAGGTGTTCCCATAAATATGATACGCATAATTATTCTTCAACCTCTCCTTCTTCATCCTCATCCAGGGAGACATCCTCCAGCTCGCCTTCCACTTTGTCTACGTATAAATCGCCGTTTAAATGGTCGCATTCATGACAGATTGCACGAGCTAAAAATCCTTCTCCTTCCAGTTCGAACGGCTCCATGGAAGCATCAAAAGCTTTTACCCTTACGTAATCGGGCCTGGTAACCGTTCCGGATTTTCCGGGAACGCTAAGGCAGCCTTCCGGCCCGGTCTGACTTCCTCTTGTTTCCACGATGTCCGGATTAATAAGTACATACTGGTTGCCATCATCTACATCTATAACTACGATCTGTTTTAAAATTCCCACCTGGGAAGCTGCAAGGCCAACTCCATTTGATTCATACATGGTTTCAAACATATCTACGATCAACTCGGAAATCCTTGGTGTAATCTCTTTTACAGGTTTGCAGTGCTTTCTTAAAATTTCATCTCCAATGGTTCTAATCTTTCTAATTGCCATTTTCTTTTATCCTCTCATTTATGAAAAATCATATTGAATCATCACCTGATCAAACAACTGCCGATGGTTTTCTGAAAAAACATCGATTTGATCCCTGATTTTTATTAGTATATCATAGTTTTCCTGTTTCAAGTATAAAATTTTTCTATAGATATCATTAATTTTGTAAACGCTCGCATCTACCGGGCCGATGACCTGTACTGCTTCCTGTTCCGCAAGGGGGTCAATAAACCCGGCTGTTAAAGCCGCTGCTTCTTTTAAGCAATCTTCCTGTCTGGAGGAAAACTGAACGGTTAAAAGGCCGCTTGCCGGAGGGTATTTCATCAGGCGCCGATATGCCATTTCCTGTTGGTAAAACGCCTCATAATCCTGATTTGCGGCTGTTACAATGCTGTAATGCTCCGGACTATAGGTCTGAATGACCACGTCACCGTTTCTGGAATCCCGTCCGGCTCTCCCTGCCGCCTGGGTTAATAGCTGGAAGGTACGTTCTGCCGAACGGTAGTCCGGGGTATTCAAAGACAGGTCTGCCGCCAGCACCCCTACCAGAGTTACATTAGGGAAATCATGCCCTTTTACGATCATCTGAGTTCCGATAAGGATGTCAGCCTCTCCCTCAGAGAAAGCGGTAAGTATCTCCTCATGTCCTCCCTTTTTGGAGGTGGTGTCCAGATCCATTCGCAGGACTCTGGCAGCTGGGAACATCTTTTTTGTCATTTGCTCTATCTTCTGGGTTCCCACTCCGAAATTGGCAATGTAAGGAGAACTGCATGCAGGACAGCGGTCTGGCATGGATATGGAATAACCGCAATAATGACAGACAAGACGGCTGTTATTATGAAGTGTCAGGGTAACGTCACAGTGTGGGCAGCGAATGGCTTCGCCGCAGGAACGGCAGGAAACAAAATTTGCATAACCGCGCCTGTTGATAAACAGCATGGCCTGCTCCCGCTTCTCCAGCCGGTCCTCGATCAGTGTCTGTAAATTCCTGCTGAAAATGGATTTATTGCCTTCTTTTAGCTCCTGCCTTAAATCCACCACTGATACCGCAGCCAGACGGCTGTTTTTTTTGGCCCGTTCTGTCAGGCGGAAAAGCCGGTATTCCCCATGAAGGGCTTTTGTATAAGCTTCCAGGGATGGAGTCGCCGAACCTAAAACCAAAGATGCCCCCTGCATGGAGGCCCTTTTCTCAGCCACCTCTCTGGCATGGTATCTTGGAGATACCTCACTTTTGTAAGCCCCCTCATGCTCTTCGTCTATCAGAATCAGCCCCAGACGGGAAAAGGGAGTAAACAGGGCCGAGCGGGGACCGATCATAATATCAATATCTCCGTTTCTTGCCCGTTCAAACTGGTCGTACCGTTCCCCTGCTGACAATCTTGAATTGATGATGGACACCCGGTTCCCAAATCTTCCGTAGAACCGCAGGACGGTCTGGTAGGTCAGGGCAATCTCCGGTATGAGAACGATCACCTGCTTCCCATCCTCTATGACCCTTTGGATCAGTTCCATGTAAACTTCCGTCTTTCCGCTTCCCGTAATGCCATGGATCAGATAGGTCTTTCTTAACGATTGGGAATAATCCAGGCTAAAGCTGTCTGCAATGGCCTGCTGTTCCTCATTTAAAACCACCTTACTTCTTTCTTTTGCATCTGTTTTAACAGGATTTCTGTAAACCTCTTCACGATCAAGGCTTACGTATCCTTTTTCTATCACCGGCTTTAAGGTGGCAGCAGAAAGATTCATCTGGTTGACTGCAATTTCGTATGGGATGACAGGATTTTCCATAAGCGCCTGAAAGAGTCGCGCTCTGGCCTTATATTTCTTTTTTTCCGCTTCCTCTAAAGCATTGATAAGCTGAGAATAACCCAAAAGGCTTTTAATCACCTTTTTTTCCTTTGGCTTTACCTTTTGCTTTACCGGAAGAACCGTTTTTAATGCCTGGTTCATGGTGGAGCCATACCGTTCTTTCAGCCACCATGCCAGGGAAATGAGCAGGGATTCCGCTGATACTCCATCCGTTACGATCCCTGCTATTTCCTTAATTTTATCCGGATCATAATCCGCATGGGCGGCAATGCCTACCACATACCCTTTCCGCATGGAATTTCCTTTTCCAAAAGGAATCAAAACCAGAGACCCCACAGCCACTTCATCAAGAAGCCCGGCCGGAATCCGGTAATCAAAGGTTCTGTCAACTTTTTCATGGGAAATATCAATAATAATCCGGGCATATCGTTCCGTCATTGTTTTCCTCTTTTCTGCCCATGCTATTTGGGCATAAAGGTATACTCGTGAGTGTTTCCTCTTTTCTGCCCATGCTATTTGGGCATAAAGGTATACTCGTGAGTGTTTCCTCTTTTCTGCCCACGTTCTTCGGTCAGGGCCCACCCCGCTTTACCGGGTGTAAAGGTACGCCTTATGCGGCATGAGCTCTTGAAGGCTGTCAAGGCCGGTAAAATTTCTCTGCCACAGGGCCTAGATTCATGCTGTTGGAGCCCTTAAACAGCACGCAGTCCCCTTCCTTTAACTCCTTATTTAAATAAGATACCAGCAGCTCCGGTTCCATAAATTCTTTAACCGTAATATGAGGAGCGTGTTCCTTCACCGCTCTGGCGATCTCCCCTGCCAATTCTCCTAAAGTCACCACCTCATATACCGGATGTTCTGCAATGTATTCTCCGATTTCATAATGGTATTCTGGGGATTTTTCTCCCAGCTCCTTCATATCAGCCAATACAGCGATCCTTCGTTGCGCCTTTGTTATAGAACCCAAAACCTCCAGACCTGCTTTCATGGAAACCGGGCTGGCGTTATAGGTATCATCGATGATGGTCATACCTGCCACATGATAGATCTGCTGACGGTTTTTAAAGCCGGTGAATTCCTGAAGGCATTTTGCGGCTTCTTCCATAGGAATGCCGCACTCAGAAGCTACCGCAAGAGACACCATGGCATTTAACACGTTATGGCTTCCCATAACCGCCAGCCGTATAGGAACCCTCTTCTGGCCAAAAGCTGCAGTAAAGGCCGGAAAGCCCTCCTCCAAATGGACATCCAAAGCCCTGTAATCACAATTTACCCCTGTTCCGTAATAAATGGTCTTACAGCCTTCTTTTGCCTTTGTTGTTTTTAAAAGCGGGTCATCCCCATTTAAGAACAGGATACCGCCTTCCATAAGGCCATCCTGGATGGTCATTTTTTCCCTGTAAATATTTTCTTGGGATCCCAGCTGCTCGATATGGGTTACTCCAATATTGGTAATCACAGCCATCTGGATTTTTGCGATCCTGGCAATGACGGTCAGCTCTCCCGGCTCACTCATTCCCAGTTCAATGACTCCGATTTCATCCTCGGCTGTAATCTCCGATAAGGTAATGGGCACCCCCACCTGACTGTTGTGGTTTCCTGGGGTTTTATAAACGGAATATCGGGCAGACAGGGCGCAAGCGACCATTTCCCTTGTAGTGGTCTTTCCTACGCTTCCCGTAATTCCAACAAGAGGAAGTTTTAAACGGTCCCTGTAATAGCTCCCAATAGCCTGAAGAGCCACTTTTGTATCCTCAACCCGGATCCAGGGTTTCGCCAAGTCCATGGCGTCATGCTCGCTGGTAAGCGTCGCTGTTGCTCCATTGTCAAAGGCCTGCCCGATAAAACGGTGAGCATCCTGCTTTTCTCCAATGATAGGGACAAACAGATCATTCCCCTTCATTGATCTGGAATCAATACTGATGTGCTCTAAGACTGTATTCTCGTTTCCGCAAAGAAGCCTTCCTCCTGTAGCTGAAAGTATTTCCTTTACTGTCATATTTACCATTGCTTCCTCCATTCCATCTACCGTGGAAATGCCGAAAGCCGCACATCCCTACGGCTTCCGGCATTTTATTTATCGTTGTGCCTTCCTTTTAAACTTCCTCTGAAAGCTGGGCCTCCACCGCTTTTAAGACCTCTTCCCGGTCTGAAAAATGATGGCGGACTCCGTTCATCTCCTGGTAATCCTCATGCCCCTTTCCTATAATGGCAATCATATCACCCGGTTCGGCATGTATGATGCTGTAGCGGATCGCTTCTCTGCGGTCCGGAATTTCTATGAATTTTCCTCCGGTCTTTTCAAGACTTCCGCGAATGTCTGCAATGATATCTTCCGTTTTTTCGTATCTGGAGTTATCCGCAGTGATAATCGTAAAATCTGCCAGACGTCCCGCACTGTCACCCATGGTAATACGCCGGTCCTTGGAACGGTTTCCTCCGCAGCCAAAGACGCAGACAAGGCGTTTTGGATGGTAATCCCTTAGGGTTGAAAGCAGGCTTTCCATACTGACCGCATTATGAGCATAATCTACGATTACCGTGCATTTCTCAGAGGCATATGCGATTTCCATACGTCCGTTCACGTTTAAATGTTCCAGCCCATGGCAGATATTCTCTTTGGGAAGCCCTAAAAAGCTTAAAAAGCTGACCGCAGCCAATGCATTGGCAACGTTAAAGCGTCCCGGAATATTCACCCGGACAGATAGCTCGCAGGTCCCTTTGATGTCAAATTCCAATCCCACAAATTCCGGTTGGGCGATATATCGGATGTCTTCTGCTTTAAAGTCCGTTCCCTTTTTATCCATGGAGAAAGAATAGAGTTTACAGGTGGCATCCTTTACCACTTCATCCCAGTGCTCGTCATCGCCGTTCATGATGCCCACTTTAGAGCAGCAAAAGATCCGGGATTTGTAAAAAAGATATTCCTCAAAATCCTTGTGCTCATCCGGTCCGATATGATCAGGAGAGAGATTGGTAAACAGACCGTAATCAAAACAGATTCCATCTACCCGGTGCATCTTAAAGGCCTGGGAGGAAACCTCCATCACCATATATTCGCAGCCAGCCTCCACCATATGGCTGAAGGCCTGGTGAAGTTCATAGGACTCGGGAGTTGTATTCATCGTAGGCGTTACTTCCTGACCGATGACAATACCTGTGGTTCCGATCATTCCCACTTTTTTCCCGCAGGCTTCCAGAACTGTCTTGATCATGTGCGTGGTTGTGGTTTTTCCCTTGGTTCCGGTCACTCCAATGGTCACCATCTTTTCCGCCGGATAGCCAAACCTGGCAGCTGAAAGTAAAGCCAGCGCCTCTCTGGCATTATGTACGAGAACGGCAGTTACGCCATCCGGGATCTTTGTCTTTTGCTCTACTACAAGGATCTTAACCCCGGCGTCCACCACCTCAGGGATAAATTCATGGGAGTCGGTTCTCGTTCCCTTCATGCAGACAAATACAACACCCTTTCGGGCCTTTCTGGAGTCATAAATGACATCCTCTGCATCCACGTCCAGGCTACCCTGCAATACTTCATATTTTAAGTCCTTTAGCCATTCTATAAACTTCATTAAAACCTCCAAATCAGAATAATCCGGTGATTACTCCATCTTCATTTACGTCAATATTATCTGCGGCCGGCTTCTTTGGAAGACCTGGCATTGTCATAATGGCTCCGGTCAGAATGACTACAAATCCGGCTCCGGCAGATACATAAGCATCCCGTACATTAATGTCAAAGCCTTCCGGTCTCCCAAGCTTTGTCTGGTCATCAGATAAGGAATACTGTGTCTTTGCCATACATACAGGAAGGCTGCCAAAGCCCATTTCTTCAAATTTTCTTATGGCTTTTAAAGCTGCAGGAGCATAGGTCACCCCAGCTGCGCCATAGATTTCCTTTGCAATTGCGGCAATCTTATTTTCCAGCCCCATTTCATCAGGATAAATGGGTGCAAAATTGCTTTCTTTATTTTCCAGGGTATAAAGGACTTTTTCGGCCAGTTCTATGCCGCCCTCTCCTCCTTTTTCCCACACCTGGGATAAGGCGAATTCACAGCCTCTCTCCTCACAAAACCGTTTTACGAACTGATGTTCTGCCTCTGTGTCTGTGATAAAGGAATTCAGGGTAACAATGACCGGGACGCCGTATTTCATCATATTTTCAATGTGCTTCTCCAGATTAACAATCCCTTTTTCAAGGGCAGTAAGGTTTTCTTCCTTTAACTGGTCCTTGGGCACTCCGCCGTTGTATTTTAAGGCTCTCACCGTTGCCACCAATACAATGGCATCAGGCTTTAATCCGGCTTTCCTGCATTTGATGTCCAGGAATTTTTCCGCGCCTAGATCCGCACCGAACCCTGCCTCTGTCACAACAACATCAGCCAGCTTTAAGGCGGTCTTTGTTGCACGTACACTGTTACAGCCATGAGCGATGTTTGCAAAGGGCCCGCCGTGAATGATGGCACCGGTATGCTCCAGCGTCTGGATCAGATTGGGCTTTAACGCATCCTTTAATAAAGCCGCCAATGCTCCTACTGCGTTTAACTGGGAGGCAGTCACAGGCTCTCCGGCATAATTATATGCTACGATGATTCTTCCCAGCCGATCTTTTAAATCTTCCATATCATTTGAAAGGCAGAGGATAGCCATGATTTCCGATGCAACCGTAATTACAAAGTGATCCTCTCTCACAAAGCCTTCTGCTTTGGAACCAAGGCCGACCACAACGTTTCTAAGGGCACGGTCATTCATGTCCAGGCAGCGCTTCCAAAGAATCTGACGGGTATCGATTCCCAAAGCATTCCCCTGATGGATATGATTATCTAACAGAGCTGCAAGCAGATTATTGGCTGAGGTTATAGCATGGAAATCACCGGTAAAATGAAGATTTAAGTCTTCCATAGGAACTACCTGGGCATATCCGCCGCCTGCCGCGCCGCCCTTAATTCCAAAGCATGGTCCAAGGGAGGGTTCTCTGAGGGCGATGATCGCCTTTTTTTCCATTTTCCCCAATGCCTGACCAAGACCTACGGTAGTGGTGGTTTTCCCTTCTCCTGCAGGAGTAGGATTAATGGCGGTTACCAGAACCAGTTTGCCGTCCGGACGGTCCTTTACCCGCTCCCACAATTCATCCGTCAGCTTCGCCTTATACTTTCCGTAAAGCTCCAGCTCATCCTCACTGATCCCATAGGATGCAGCCACGTCTTTAATAGGAAGCATTTTGGCCTCCTGTGCGATTTCAATATCTGTTTTCATTCTCCAATCCTCCTTTTATGTATATAACACGTTCTATTATTATCGGTATTTCCGATAATCGGATGGACGGGCTAAAAGGCAGCCCTTTTATCTTCACTTGCGCTGCAAGTTCCGATACGTTATATTATGGTCTCAAAGACATGACCATAATCAGATGGATGGCGCTGAAAAACAGCGCCTTTTATCTTCACTTGCTTTGCAAGTTCAGATAAGCCATATTAATAACCCTGGGAAAGTATTTCATCGAATTCCTCCAGGCTCATCAGTACCTTACGGGGCTTGGTGCCTTCCTCTTCTCCTACTACTCCGGCTTCTGCAAGCTGGTCCATGATACGGGCTGCCCGGTTAAAACCGATTTTAAACATTCTCTGAAGCATACCAATGGAGGCTTTATCCTTTTCAATGATAAATTTACCGGCCTGGACAAAATATTCATCCCTGTCATTTCCGCCGCCCTTTATCTCTCCTCCTGCAGGTGCAGAAGCGATCATGTTTTCTACTTCCGGGTTGTAATCTGCAGTCATCCCCTGCTCCGTTAAGAAATCCACAACCTTGGAAACTTCGGAATCCGATACAAAGGCGCCCTGAACGCGCATTGGTTTCGGATATCCCGCCGGGTAAAAGAGCATGTCGCCTTTTCCAAGAAGCTTTTCCGCACCGTTCATATCAATAATGGTCCTGGAATCTACGCCGGAGGAAACCGCAAACGCTACCCTGGATGGAACATTGGCCTTAATGAGACCTGTTATGACATTTACCGACGGACGCTGGGTGGCGATGACAAGATGGATACCCGCAGCTCTGGCAAGCTGGGCCAGACGGCAGATGGAATCTTCCACTTCTCCTGGAGCTACCATCATCAGATCCGCAAGCTCGTCGATAATGATGACGATCTGAGGCATCTTTTTGGGCTTATCTTCATCCTCAATATCTTTTATACTCTCAACCTTTTTATTATATCCCTTAATTTCCCTGACATTATACTGTGCGAACTTATTATAACGGTCCGTCATCTCCGCCACCGCCCAGTTTAGGGCTCCGGAAGCCTTCTTGGGATCAGTGACCACAGGGAGCAGTAAATGGGGAATTCCATTATAAACACTTAATTCCACCACCTTGGGGTCTACCATGATCAGCTTTACATCCTCCGGGTCCGCCTTAAAAATGATGCTCATTATCAAGGTGTTGATGCAGACAGATTTACCAGATCCAGTGGCTCCGGCGATCAAAAGGTGAGGCATCTTAGCAATGTCCGTGACAACCACCTGGCCGCCGATGTCTTTGCCCACCGCAAACGCAATTTTGGAGGAATGTTTCTGGAAGCTGTCTGCCTCCAGAATATCCCGTAAGTATACCATTTGGTTTTCTTTATTGGGCACCTCGATACCCACCGCAGATTTTCCCGGGATAGGAGCTTCAATCCGGATATCAGCGGCTGCCAAGCTCAATTTGATGTCATCTGCCAGGCTTACGATCTTACTGACCTTTACCCCCTGCTCCGGATGAAGTTCATACCTGGTTACGGAGGGTCCGCAGCTTATATTGGTAACAGTAACCCCAACCCCGAAATTCTGAAGGGTCCGCTGAAGCTTGATGGCAGTATCTTTGTATTCCCGGTCGGAAAATACCGCTGATTTTCCTTTTTTAAGCAGGGAGAGAGGCGGAAACTTATATTCCTGTTTCACAATCTCCTGTTTTTGCTTGATTTCAAGGCTGACACTACCCCCGTCTTCCTTTGCTGCCTCTTCCCGTTTCTTTTCCAGTTTTTTCTGAAGAGCTTCTGTATCCGTTTCTATTACCTTGCCGGAAGCGGTAACCACCTGTTTTGGCTCCTCAGGAATGGCAAAGGTATCATTTCCTTCCTCAGGATAGAAATCCTCTTCCACAAACTCCAATTCCTTTAAGGTCTTGATCTCTTTCTTCATATATATGGAAGGTTCTTCCAGGGCCTCAGCAAACGGTGTCCCTTGCACATCGGGGGCAAAGGGAACACTATCCTCATCATCTTCCAGCACAGGTGAAAAACTGCCCCGGAAAATATCAGCAGGATTGAGTTCGTCTTCTTCCACAGCAGTAACGGCAGACAGCCGTTTCGCCTGGACCATAATATCATCTGCAAGATTGTCAGGAGCTTCCTCAACCTGCTCTTCCACATAGCTTTCTTCCTGGGCTTCTTCTAACTTCGTGGCCTCTAAATTGACTCCCCGAAGCTTTTTCTCTTCCAAAAGCTGTTTGCGGGCTTCCTGGCGCATGGCATGGACTTCCATATGCATGTCCATATTTTCCCTGGCATGGCGGTATGCTTTTCCGCTTCCTTTTTTCACAATATCTACAAACGATTTCTCCGTAATGCAGACTAAAGATATGACAAGAAGGACTCCTATCACCAGATAGGCTCCCACTACGCCGATTATGGAGGCAAGCCCTCCAGCCAGAAGGCCGCCTATAATGCCGCCTCCTATTCCGCTTACGGAAGCTTCAAAATAAATGTCGGCAAGTCCTATTCCCTCGCCGGCCTTTGCTCCAAAAAGGAGCTGTAAAAATCCACACAAAGAAACCAGCGCCAGAATAAAAGACGCCAGTTTAAAAGCAGCCCTGGGATTTCCCTGGTTGGAGATGTAAAACGCTGTTCCTGCAAACAGCAGCACAGGCGCGACATACCCCACACTTCCGAATATGCCTAACTGTAAGCTCCGCAGAAAATCCCCGACCACGCCGCATAAATGAAAGTTGCTAAAAAACAGAATGGCCGCAGCCAAAAATGACATAATGATCACGACTTCTGAATGGATAAATTCCGGTTCCGGTAAAATCACATTTTTTTTGGCGGCGGTATTTCTTGTTCTCCCGTTTTTTCCTTTTTTTGCTGTTGTACGTTTCTTCGTTGTCTCAGGCACAATAACTACCCCCTTCTATCCGTTGGTAACAGTATACAAAAAAATCGGGAGAATTGCAACGATTAACGGGAAGCAGTTTCCATCAGTTCATATAATTTTTTTAGAGCATCCTTGATTCCGCCCACTTCATTAATGAGTCCTTCTTTTACCGTTTCTTCGCCAACCAGCACGGTTCCCAAGTCTCTGGTAAGCATTTCCGTATTCAGCATAAGACGTTTTAACTGGTCGTAGGCGATCTCTGCGTGGGTGGAAACAAAGCTTAAGATCCGGTCCTGTATCATTTCAAAATATTCATAAGTCTGGGAGGCGCCAATCACCATTCCTGTCATTCTTACGGGATGGACCATCATGGTTCCAGTGGGTACGATAAAGGAATAATCCGTGCAGACTGCTAAGGGAACTCCTATGGAATGGCTTCCACCAAGAACCAGGGATACGGTTGGGATGCTTAAGGAAGCGATCATCTCCGCTATCGCGAGGCCTGCATCCACGTCACCACCGGAGGTATTTAATAGAACCAAAAGCCCTTCCACGGAATCATCATCTTCAATCTCGGCCAGTTTCGGGAGGATATGATCGTATTTTGTAGCTTTGCTGTTACCGGATAAATTCTCATGGCCTTCCACCTCTCCGATAATGGAAATCAGATGGATTTTCCGCTTGTTCGCATTATCATCCAGGGTCATCTGGCCATATTCTTCCAGCTTTTCATCCTCTTTTTGTTCTATATCCTTTTCCGTCTTTTTTTCATCAAGGTTTTCCTTGCGCGTATTGCCGTCAGGCCGATTCTGTCTTTCCTCCGGATCTTCGTTCTTCCCATTATTATGCTGATACTCTCTCACCTTAAAAACCTCCTGTTTCACTGTTAATTTGGTAGTTTCACTTTTCACTCTAACCCACGCGTTCCAGGCAGAATCTGTCTCTTTCCATGCTGCAATGGAATATTCATGGGGTATTTCCATATGATGTGGAGAAAACCATAAAAATATGCTTCCTATCAATGCCAGTCTTCAACCTTACGCAATTACAATATTTTAATTGTGATTATAACAAGTTATTGACTTTGATACTTCCACATGGTAAACTACCAAACAACATAAATTAAGTCACATTCTTGCCAATGGAGGCAGCGCCGGAGTAATCCTTTTGCGCTGCTTTTCTATAAACAGATACCTGACTTTTTGGCTGTGGCTAAACTAAAAAAAGGAGAGATCGTCTCATGAACAACTTTTTTATCGCTCAGACCTTTGGCAAATCCTCTAATTTCACGGATATTCCAAACAATTTATTTAAGGAACACAATGTAAAAAAAGGGCTCCGCAACGAAGACGGCACCGGAGTACGGGTTGGCTTGACCCGCGTATCTGACGTAGTAGGCTATGAAATCGAAGACGGAAAAAAGGTCAACGTTCCCGGTAAGCTCTATTACCGCGGTATTGAAATCGGCGACCTGGTAAACGGAAAGAATAATGAACGTTACGGTTTTGAAGAGACCTCATTTTTACTCCTTTTTGGCTATCTCCCCTCAAAGAAGGAATTAAGAGAGTTTACATCCACCCTTAGCCAGAACTACCATCTCCCTGATGAGTTTCTGGAAAAGAATATGCTCCGCACCCCTTCCCGCAATCTGATGAACAGCCTTCAGCAGAGCATCCTGGCTCTATACGATTATGATGAGGAGCCAGATAATGTGGATCCCTATGAGACACTTTTAAAGGGAATCAACATCATGGCAAAGCTTCCCTCTCTTTCCGTCTATGCATACCAGAGCAAGGTTCATTACTATGAAAGAGACAGTCTGATCATACATTATCCAAAGCCGGAATATTCCATGGCAGAAAATATTCTCTACATGCTGCGCCGTGATGGGGTCTTTACCGAGCAGGAAGCGAATCTGCTGGATGTGATGCTGATGATCCACGCAGACCATGGCGGCGGAAACAACTCCACCTTTACCAATGTAGTCATATCTTCCACAGGAACCGATATCTATTCGGCCATCTCCGCTTCCATCGGCTCCTTAAAAGGACCAAAGCACGGCGGCGCCAATATATGCTGCAGTGAAATGATCAAGGCCATTGAAAAGGAAATCGGTCTTAAGGCGACCGAAGTCCAGATGAAGGGAGTGATCCAGAAGATCCTCGCAAAAGATTTCTATGACAATTCCGGTCTTGTATACGGGCTTGGCCATGCAGTTTATACAGTTTCCGATCCAAGGGCGGATTTATTAAAGGTCTGCTGTGAAAAGCTTGCCAAACAGAAAAACAGGGAAGATGAATATGAGTTCCTGACAAAATTTGAAAAGGTTGCCAAAGCATGCCTTGCGGGCAACGGAAAAACCCTGTCAAACAATGTAGACTTCTACAGTGGTTTCGCTTATAATATGTTACAGATACCGGAAGATATGTATACGCCTTTGTTTGTCTGCTCCCGTATGGCAGGCTGGCTGGCACACAATATCGAAAACAAGC